>DASCPW010000028.1:0-11374 GCA_036012725.1 Rhodospirillales bacterium | reverse complement strand
AAAGTAGCCGCTGCTACCAGTAGGTATTTTAAATTGCGCATGTCGTAACCCTCTATCCTTGTTATCCGTGCCTCGCCGACGGTTCTAGCCAACGTACCTTTTATTATTTCTTGCGCCAAGCGAACAGACCGGCCCTTTCGTAAAGCCAATGGTACTGGGTGACCATCTTCCGGGCCCGGGTGCGCTGGAACGCGTACAAGGCAACGGCGGACAGAAGCAAGGTATCGGCCAGATATCCGGCCAGCGACGATAATGTCCCCTCGAACAAGGCAAAAACGAGAAAGCGGTCGGCAAGGCCGAGCAGCGCGCAATAGATGGAAAGTTGCAATAGCGAGCGCCATGTTCTTGCCAGTGCCTGGCCGGTCATATAAGCGGCAAATCCCATGACGGCGACGGTAATGATGCAAAAGCCGTTGGCCGTCGTCCCCAGCGCCTGCTCCATAATCCTTTTCCTTAATGTTATATTTTAATAAAATATATTAACTCACCAGAATAACCAATAAACTATCTTTAATAATTTTAAAAAATCTGGGCTTTCCCTAATGCCCTCCTTCCAGGTAGGCGGCGCGGACTTGCTTGTTACCCAGCAGTTCGGAGCTAGCGCCGCTCAACAGAATGCGGCCGTTAGCCATCACATAGCCCCGCCTAGCCACTTTAAGCGCATGGTAGGCATTCTGCTCGACCAAAAAAACGGTGACATTACGCTGTTCGTTGATTTCCTTGATCATCGCGAAGATCAACTTGACCAGTTTTGGCGCCAGGCCCAGAGAAGGCTCGTCAAGCAGCAACAGCCTGGGCCGACTCATTAACGCCCGGGCGATCGCCAGCATCTGCTGCTCGCCGCCGGAAAGAGTGCCACCGTGCTGGCCACGCCTTTCCTTTAAAATCGGGAACTGGGTGAAAATTCTTTCCACATCCTCATCGAAATACCCGGGCTCGCTGGCCGTGGCACCCATTTGCAAATTTTCGATGACCGTCATGTGGGGGAAAATGCGCCGGCCCTCGGGCGCCTGGGCAATTCCCAGGCGAACAATTTCGTGGGTCGCCATGCGGGTGATATCGAGCCCGTCGAAGACCACCCTCCCCCTGGCCGCGCGCGGGTTACCGCAGATGGTCATCAGCAGAGTCGACTTGCCGGCCCCATTGGCGCCGATGAGGGTGACGATCTCGCCCTTGTTGATATCCAGATCGACACCCCTCAAGGCCTCGGTATTGCCGTAGAAGGCATGAATTCCGGAAACTCGCAACATCAAGCTCATGATTGACGGTCCTCGGAAAGGTCTTCGGCGACCAGCGGCGGCAATTCCTCGTCCTCCTCCTCGCCCAGGTAGGCGCGGATCACGGCCGGGTCGTTACGCACGTAATCCGGCGCGCCGTCAGAGATCTTACGGCCATAATCGAGGACAATGATGTGGTCCGATATGCCCATAACCACGCTCATATCGTGCTCTATCAGCAACAGGCCGATTTTGTGCTCGTCGCGAATAAAGACAAGCAAATCGTTGAGACCGGCCGATTCCCTTGGGTTCAGCCCCGCCGCCGGCTCGTCGAGGCAGAGCAGCACCGGCTTCGTGCACATGGCGCGGGCCACTTCCAACCGCCTCTGGTCCCCGTAAGGAAGGTTGCCGGCTTCCCAGTCGGCCTTGTCGATGAGCCCGATCCGGTCCAGCCAATAGCAGGCAAGATCCAAGGCTTGGCTCTCAGCATCGCGATAACGCTTCAGCCCAAGCAGTCCGAGGAAGGTATAGCCCGACGCCCGCATCAGTCTGTTGTGCTGAGCGACGATCAGGTTCTCCAGCACCGTCATGCGGGGAAACAGGCGGATATTTTGAAAGGTCCTGGCGATGTTCACTTGCTGGGCGATGCGGTAGCCTTCGATCCTCTCGAGCAGGTAATCGCCTTTCGGGTGGTGCATCGCCAAGCGGCCTACTGTCGGTCGGTAAAAACCGGTCAGGCAGTTAAATACCGTTGTCTTGCCGGCGCCGTTGGGGCCGATAATAGCGGTGATCTTCCTTTTGCCGGCAACGAACGAAACGTCGTCGATGGCGATAAGGCCGCCGAAGCGCATGGTCAGGTGATCGACCGTCAGCAGCGGGTCTTGGGCTATCACGCCGACCGCCCCGGCAATTGCCGAGGGCATCTTCATTGGCCGGCCGACGACCGGCCACCTCCGTCCAGGCGGATGGTCGGTTCGCGATGGGCCAAAAGGCCGGTCGGCCGCCATACCATGATCAGGACCATGGCGGCGCCGAAAGCGAGCATCCTGAATTGATGGAGTTCGCGGAAGAATTCAGGCATCCCGATCAGCAAAACCGCCGCCAGCACGACCCCAATCTGACTACCGAAACCGCCAAGCACGACGATCGACAGGATCACCGCCGATTCGATGAAGGTGAAACTTTCCGGGCTGATAAATCCTTGCCGGGTAGCAAAGAACGAGCCCCCGAAACCGGCGAACATGGCGCCGATGGCGAAGGCAGTCAGCTTGGTGTTGCGGGGATTGATGCCCAGCGACCGGGAGGCGATTTCATCCTCGCGAAGCGCCTCCCAGGCGCGCCCGACCGGCAATTTGCGGATACGCAGGGTGAAAAGGTTGGTGATCATGGCGAGAATCAAGATCAAATAGTAAAGAAAAATAATTCGGTCGATCGGTGAATAGGCCAAGCCGAAAAAGCTATGAAAGGTCTCGGCGCCATCGACCGCCGTGCGCTTGAAAGCAAGGCCGAAAAAGGTTGGCCGCGGAATGCCGGAAATACCGTCCGGCCCATTGGTGAATTCGTACCAGTTCAAGAGGATGATACGGACCATCTCGCCAAATCCGAGGGTAACGATGGCCAGATAGTCGCCACGCAACCTGAGCACCGGAAAACCGAGAAGTATGCCCGCGAAGGCGGCCATGACGCCGGCGAAAGGCAGGCAGACCCAAAATCCCAAGTCGAAATACATGGCAAGAAGGGCGTAGCTGTAGGCGCCGACGGCGTAAAAAGCCACGTAACCCAAGTCCAGCAATCCCGCCAACCCGACCACGATATTCAGGCCCCAGCCGAGCATGACATAGGTGAGGACCAAAATGGCGATGTCGAGGATGCGGCGGTCGGCAAACGGAAACAGCGGCAGAACCAGGGCAAATAGAAAAATTATCGGCCCCAAGACCCGCGCCGTCCGCTGTACGCTGGTGCCGATCCGGTCCATGGTCCGGTGGCGCTCTTCGATGCCCGGCGCGGCGCTTTCGTGCCACAGGGTCCACCCTGCACGCCCGACGATGGCGGCGGCGGCGATAAAGATCAGCCAGTTGACGACCGGACTGGCGAAAGGTATCAGCCATCCCCAACCGGCACCGGGCAAAGCCCCCCCCGCCAGCAACAAAATCAACATGGCAATGGCGAAAAAAAGGGCCATCGACAGTGCCGTACGCGGTTGCCCCCGACGGAGCAAAGCCAGGGCCAGGCGCCCCACGAAGACGAGCCCGGTGATCATCGCCACGTCCCCGAAGCGGAGCACGACGGCGAGCCCGCCGGGTACATCCTCGGTCTTGAAACCAAGCAGGCCGAAAGCCAGGGCAAAAGCCACAAGGGCGGCCAGCCCGGCCTCTTTTAGCAAGCCGGAACGACCGTCCGCCGCCATTGTTTCAGACCTTTTCAACGTCGGGCGTTCCCAATAAGCCCGTGGGCCGGAAGATCAGGACCAAAACCAGGATCGAAAATGCCGCCACATCCTTGTACTCGGCGGTGAAATAACCGGACCAGAAAGCCTCGATAAGGCCGATCAGAATCCCTCCCAGCATGGCGCCAGGCAGTGATCCGATGCCGCCGAGCACGGCGGCGGTGAACGCCTTGATACCTGCCAGGAAGCCGATAAAGAAATCGATCACCCCGTAGTTGAGGAGGAAAATCAATCCGGCCACGGAGGCCAGCGCCGCCCCCATCATGAAAGTCAGCGAAATGGTCCGGTCAACGTTGATGCCGAGAAGGGAGGCCATCTCCAGATCCTGTTCGCAGGCTCTCTGGGAGCGGCCCAGGGCGGTACGATGGATGACAAAAGTGAATGCCGCCATCAAGACCAGGGTCAGTACGAAGATCAGGATATGTAGATAACTCAGTAAAACCGTGAAATCACCCTTGCGCATGATCTCGAAGCCGCCCGTGATCACCGGTTGCAACGGTTTGACCCGGGCGCCCTGCAACAATTGTACGTAATTCTGCAGGAAAATAGACATGCCAATGGCGGTGATCAGCGCCGCCAGCCTGGGCGAGCCTCGCAACGGCCGGTAGGCGATACGCTCCAGCGCCCAGCCGTAGACGGGCGTTAGCACCATGGTCACGATCAGCGTGATCAACAGCGCCAAGGGGACCCATGTCACGCCGGCGATGCCAAGGACGAGAAAGGTGATGATGGAGATAAAGGCGCCGATCATGAAAATTTCGCCATGGGCGAAATTGATCATCCCAATGATGCCGTAGACCAACGTGTAGCCGATGGCGATCAGGCCGTAAATGGCGCCAAGGGTCAAGCCGTTGATCAGCTGTTGGACAAAATATTCCATGTGAACCAGCTTGTTTAAGTGGGACTTATTGCTACACGATCGCGATGCCAGCCGGCAAGCGGATGCCCGCGGGCTAGTTGCCCGGCGCCATCCAATCCGGCACCGGCAGGCCTTTTTCCTTGAGGAACCGCGGATTGAAAAGCTTGCTCTGATAACGGGTGCCGTAGTCGGCGAGAATGGTCACGATGGTATGCGCGGGCCCCATTTTTTTCGCCAGCTTGACGGCGCCGGCGATATTGATGGCGCTAGAGCCGCCTAGACAAAGGCCTTCAAGCTTCAGTAAATCGAAGATAAAGGGAAGCGCTTCCTCGTCGGTGATCTGGAAGGGTTCGTCAACGGCGGCGCCTTCCAGATTCTGGGTGATCCGTCCCTGACCGATTCCCTCGGTGATCGACGACCCCTCGCCTTTCAACTCGCCAGTAGTGTAATAGCTGTACATTGACGCACCCATGGGATCGGCGATACCGATCACAATGCCGGGGCTCTTTTCCTTCAGGAACATGGAAACACCGGCCAGCGTGCCACCCGTACCGATGGCGCAGATGAATCCATCGACCTTACCGTCGGTCTGTCGCCAAATCTCCGGCCCGGTACCCTCGTAATGGGCGCGGCGGTTGGCGGTATTGTCCCACTGGTTGGCGTAGAGAACCCCGTATTGCTCCGTTTCCGCCATTTCCTTGGCCAGCCTTTCGGCCACACGGACATAGTTGTTCGGGTTCCTGTAGGGAAAGGCCGACACTTCCCTGAGCCTGGCGCCACAAAGCCGGAGCATATTCTTCTTTTCCTGGCTCTGGGTCTCGGGGATGACGATCAAGGTGCGGTAGCCAAGCGCATTGCCGCAAAGCGCCAGCCCGATGCCGGTGTTGCCGGCCGATCCCTCGACGATGAGGCCGCCGGGCCCGAGCGCGCCGCGCTCCTCAGCGTCCTTGATGATAAAGAGCGCTGCCCGGTCCTTGACCGAACTGCCAGGATTGAGAAACTCCGCCTTGCCGAGGATTTCACATCCCGTCAGCTCGGAAGCCCGGTGAAGGCGAATCAACGGCGTATTGCCGATGGTCCCGATAAATCCGTCGCGAACATCCATGGAGGGAAATACTCTTGAAGAAGCCAGGGCGGCGAAGATTAACGGCGGAGCGAAAAGCGATCAAGGTCCACGGCCCGCCCCGTTCAACCCTGGCTTTGCCTCATCCCGCCGCCAGCGGACACGCAAGCTACCGTGATTCATCTTGAACCATTGCATGCCGATCAGGGTCATGGCGTTGCGGAATTTTCCTGATTCCAACCATTGCCAGGCTTCGGCCACCGGCACCGGGAGAACACGCATGTTCTCGTGTTCCTCGCTCAGACCATAGACGCCGCCAGCGTTCGAGGCATCGACCCGTCCGCAGAATACGAAAATGGATTCGGAAGAACCGCCAGGGCTGGAAAGATAATGGCAAACAGGGACGAGTTCCTGAATTTCGCAGCCGGCTTCCTCGACCGCCTCGCGGCGAGCCACGTCCTCGGGTGTTTCTCCCTCCTCAATGATTCCGGCGATGAATTCCACCAACCAAGGAGAAAAGCCTGAATCGAACCAAGGAGACGACAAGGCGGCGAAGGCACCGGGACGGAACTGTTCAACAAACACCAGTTTATCCAGGTCAGGATCATAAAGGATGGCGGTGACGGCATGCCGCCGCTCAAAAATCTCTCGCGACATCTCGCCGCTCCAACCGCCTCCGAACAGACGGTGTTTCAGGCGATAGTGGTCGACCCGGAAAAAGCCCTGGTAGAGCCTAGTCTTCTCGATGATCTCGACATCGTCTGGTGTCATGGAACCTCTCGCATGCATTGAGTTTTGGACGAGCGCCTGATCTACCTCAATTAACCAAACCGTTCCAGGCCTAGGCCACTGAGATCAATCTCGGGCTGGCGGCAACTGATAAGGTCGGCGACGGCGCGCCCCGAACCACAAGCCATCGTCCAGCCCAATGTGCCGTGACCGGTATTGAGAATGAGATTGGCGTAAGGGGTCTTGCCGATCACCGGCGCGCCGTCCGGCGTCGCCGGGCGCAGGCCGGACCAAAATTCGGCTGCCCCGGCGTCACAGCTGTCCGGAAACAGCTCCAGCGCCGTTTTCAGGATGGGACGGCAGCGCGCCTCCGGCACGGAGGTGTCATAGCCGACAAATTCCACCGTTCCAGCAACCCGCAGGTTTTGACCCAAACGGCTGAAGACCAGTTTGTGTTCGTCGTCGGTGAGGCTCACCTCCGGCGCCTTGCCGTGGTCTTTCACCGGCATGGTGAGCGAATAGCCCTTGGCCGGGTAGATGGGGAGCGCCAAACCCAAAGGCTTGACCAGAAGAGGGCTGTAGCTACCCAGCGCCAGTAGGTAGAGATCGGCGGCAAGAACGCCGCCGTCGGTGTCGACGCCGGTAAGTCGCCGGCCGTCTGCGAGGAGGCGGCGGATGGTGACACCGTAGCGGAACTCAACGCCCTGGTCCTTGCACATATCGGCCAGGCAGACGGTAAATTTGTAAGCATCGCCGCTTTCGTCGTCGGGGCTATAGGTGCCACCGGCCAGCTTGTCCCTGGATGCGCCGAGTGCCGACTCGACGGCGACGCAGCCCTCGGCGTCGAGAACGCGGCGGAGGGAGCCCAAGCGGGTCATCAATTCAGTTTGCCGCCGGGCCTTGCCAAATTCTCTGGCGTCGCGGTAGATGTGGAGAATTCCCCGCTTCGACTGGTCGTACTCGATGCCGGTTTCCTCGCGCAACTCAATCAAGGACTGGCGGCTGTAGAGGGCGAGCCTGAGCGCCCGTTCGGTGTTGATGCGAGCCCGTCCGGCCGTGCAATTGCCTAAAAACCGCAAGGACCAAGCCCACAGGGCGGGATCGGCGCGCAGCCGAAAAAGCAATGGTGCGTCGGCGCGTCCCAACCATTTTAGCATCTTCAGCGGCGCTAATGGCTCTGCCCAAGGGGTGGCGTGGTTGACCGATACCTGCCCGCCGTTGGCGAAGCTGGTCTCGAGGCCGACGCCCGGTCGGCGGTCGATCACCGTTACTTGCCGACCGGCGCGGGCGAGATAATAGGCGGTGGTGACGCCGATGACGCCGGCACCCATCACCAGAACCCTCATCCGAACCTTCCTCGCACCGATTACACCGCCGCCAGCGTGGCGGGCGCATATATATAGACCGCCACCAAGCCTTCGCCTAGGACCCGTTGGCAATTAACCAATTTTCAACAGGCCCTAGTCCTCCTAAAAATTTTCGGGAAGCTGGTGGGCGATGCCCTTATGGCATTCGATGCAGGTCTTTCCCTTTTTCAAGCCTTCCTGCATTTTCTCCTGAGCGCGGCGCGTTTGTTCGTGGAAATCCATCGCCTCGTAACTGTGGCAGTTGCGGGTTGCGCTCAAGTCCGGATGATCTAAGCTTAAACCGCGCCAAACTCTAACTTAAGCGGTGGACCACTTAGTGGGGGCAGGCCAACCTGCTATAGTGATCTTGTGGCATCTCGGTATCCTTGTACGTCCATGAACGATCACGCCTTGCTCTCGGTGGAGGAAACATACCAGGCCGACGCCCGGGCCACGGCCGGCGGTGTCCCCGGTGTGGAGTTGATGGAGGCGGCGGGACGTGCCGTTGCCAACGGCATCCGCCATCGCTGGGAGCGACAGCCGGTAGCCGTTCTTTGCGGTCCCGGCAGCAACGGTGGCGACGGCTTCGTGGTGGCGCGGTTGCTGCGGGAAGACGGCTGGCCGGTGCGTCTGGCGTTACTGGGTTCGCTTAAAAAACTCACCGGCGATGCCGCCGTCAACGCCAAGCGTTGGCAGGGAACGATAGCCGAGCTCAAGGTAGATGTTCTCGAAGACCACCGGTTGGTTGTCGACGCTCTCTTTGGCGCCGGGCTGACGCGCCCTTTGGAGGGCGCCGCCAAAACCGTCATCGACGCCGTCAACGCCCGGAAAATGGACTGCGTCACCATCGACATTCCCAGCGGCGTCGACGGAGATACGGGCGAGGTCTTGGGGACGGCGCCCAGGGCGACGCTCACCATCACCTTTTTCCGCGCCAAGCCGGGTCACCTTTTGCTGCCGGGGCGGGTCCTTTGCGGCGATGTTGAAATAGCCGACATCGGCATCCCTCAATCCGTGTTCGAAAGCATCACGCCGAAAACCTTCGCCAATGATCCTTCTTGGTGGCGGCACCGCTATCCCCGGCCCATGGCCGAAGGCAACAAATACAGCCGTGGTCACTTGGTGGTCATGGGCGGAACCGAAATGACCGGCGCGGCGCGTTTGGCGGCCCGCGCGGCGAGACGGGCCGGGGCCGGACTTGTAACCATTGCCGCGCCGTCCGAAGCTTTTGCGATTTACGCGGCCGGTGATCCTGGCACCCTGGTCAAGCCGATAAATGATGACGCCGGGTTCGAGGACTTTATATCCGATCCACACCGCAACGCCGTCCTCGCGGGTCCCGGTGCCGGAATCAACGAACCGACCCGCCGACGCGTTTTGGCCGCCTTGCAAGCGGAAAAAACTTGCCTGCTCGACGCTGACGCGCTCACCGTCTTTCAAGATGCGCCGCAACGCCTGTTCGACGCCATCCGATCGCCCTGCCTGCTGACCCCCCATGAAGGCGAATTCCGGCGCCTGTTCACCGGCGATGGGGGTAAACTGGCGCGCGCCCGGGCCGCCGCCAAGCAAAGCGGCGCGGTGGTCCTGCTAAAAGGGGCCGATACGGCCATCGCCGCTCCCGACGGATTGGCCGTAATCGACGCCACCGCTCCACCCGATTTGGCGACGGCGGGAACAGGCGATGTGCTGGCCGGAATCGCCGCTGGCCTTATAGCCCAGGGAATGGATATTTTCGATGCCGCCTGCGCCGCCGTCTGGCTGCATGGAAAAGCGGCGACGGCCTTCGGTCCCGGCCTGATTGCGGAAGACCTGCCGGAGACAATGCCTCGGATTATCGCCGAGCTGTAAATTCGAAAGGAGGCTGATGAATTGTGTATAACGGTGCAAACACGATTGAGCGCGTGTGCGGACGGGTTAGCGAAGCGATTGACAGGGATGGCTAATGGTTCTTAGATTCGCGCCCCGTCCAAAGTTTTGGTAAAAGTGGCGGGCGTGGTGGAATTGGTAGACACGCCAGGTTTAGGTCCTGGTGGCGGAAACGCCTTGGGGGTTCAAGTCCCTCCGCCCGCACCAGGCCTGTCCTACATTCCTCCCTTGCAAACACGGGTCGTCACGGTTTTGGAAAAATGAATACTGAACAATCCATAAAAGTTACGGAAACAAAATCCGAAGGCTTGAAACGGCATTTCAAGATTGCCGTCGCGGCCAGTGAAATCGAAGCGCAGGTCCACGGCCGCTTGAAAGAACTGGCGCGGACCGCCCAGTTGCCCGGCTTTCGGCCCGGCAAGGCACCGATCCCCGTTCTGAAGAAAAAATTCGGCCCATCGGTCAGAGGCGAGGTCATGGAGCAAGCAATCAACGACGCTTCATCCAAGATTCTGTCCGAACGGGATTTGCAGCCAGCTTTGCAGCCAAAGATCAAGATCACCACATTCGAAGACGGCGGCGATCTGGAATACACCATGGCCATTGAAGTGGTGCCGGTGGTCGAGCCCGGTGATTTCAGCAAGATCAAACTGCAGCGCCTGACGGCTGTTGCCGACCAGAGCCGAATCGACCATGCCCTTGAGCGCTTGGCCAATGACTTCAAAACCTCCGAGAAGCTGACCACCAAACGCGGCGCCAAAACCGGCGATATCGCGGTCATTGATTTCGTCGGCAAGGTAGGCGGCAAGGAATTTCCCGGCGGCAAGGCCGAGGATTATGTCCTTGATCTCGGTTCAGGCAGCTTCATTCCCGGTTTCGAAGACCAGTTGGTAGGCGCCAAGGCTGGGGATCAAGTGGTTGTGAAGGTCACCTTTCCCGCTGAATACGGGGCGACCGATTTGGTCGGCAAGGAGGCCGAGTTCGACGTCACCATAAAGGAACTGCAAAGCTCGAAACCAGCCCCCATCGATGATGAACTGGCCAAGAAAACAGGCAAGTCAAGCCTGCGGGAGTTGAAAGAAAGCCTTCACGGGGAGTTAGACCGCCACTTCGAGGAGGTATCGCATCAACGGCTTAAGCGGAGTTTGCTGGATACCCTTGCCGCCGGCCATGACTTTGAAATTCCCGAAGGCTTGCTCGAACAGGAAACGGCCTCTATCTGGGCGCAATATGCGGAAGTCCTTAAAACCAACCCGGAAGACGAAGAAATTAAGGGCAAAACCTATGAGAACCTGAAAGTCGAGTTCCAATCCATCGCCGAGCGCCGCGTCCGACTTGGGATTCTGCTGTCCGAGGTGGGCCGCCGCAACGACCTTCACGTCAGCCAGCAGGAAATCAACAAGGCCATAATGAAGGAAGCGCGGGATCACCCGGGGCGGGAGCATGAAATCCTCGAATTCTACAAGACCACTCCAGATGCCCTTGAGAGGATCAGGGAGCCATTGCTAGAGAACAAGGTTGTCGATTTCATTCTGGAACATGCCAAGATCGACGAAAAAAAGGTCTCGATCGACGAACTTATGGCGGAACCAGAAAAAACCCCTGCGCCGGCGGCTAAAACCAAAAGCCGGACCAAGACCGCCAAGGGGAAAAAGAAAAAGCCGGTGGCCAAAAAGGCAGCTTCCAAGCGGACGGCGGCCGGGAAAAAATAACGCTGATCCAGTAAAACGCCGAAAATAGGGTCGGAAAGTCTATGGAATCAGCGGGAAAGGAGAAGTTTAGCTAATGAGGGATGTGGTCAAGACCAGCTTGAACACACTTGTCCCGATGGTCGTTGAGACGACCAAT
>DASCPW010000027.1:0-7152 GCA_036012725.1 Rhodospirillales bacterium | reverse complement strand
TGATCATCAGGTGGACGTCGAAGACTTTCTCGGTAACGGAGCGGATGCACTTGATGACCGGCGGACCGAAGGTCAGATTGGGGACGAAATGGCCGTCCATGACATCGATGTGGACGTAATCGCAACCGGCCGCGTCGATGGCCCGAACTTCGTCGCCGAGGCGGGAAAAATCAGCCGAAAGAATGGATGGCGCAACCTTGATGTCGTTAGCAGCCATGCGTTTCCTCAATGATCCTTGCCCCGGCAGACAACCAGGCAAACGCCTTGCATCTGTTTGGCGGCCTGGCGGTTAAGCGGATATCCCTAATACTAGCACGTTTCCAATCGAGCCCCCTTCAAGCCGCGGCCTTGACCTTCTCGCGCCAGCCCGGATAGATCTGGTCGGCATCTCGAGAGAAACTCTCGAAAGCTCCAGCCAGCTCGGGGTGGTCCTTGGCGTACTCGATCAGGTCGAAGCCCTTTACCCAGGCCTCATGGCTCTGGCGTAGCGAGGTAGCACCAGCCAGCGCGCCTTTATTGTGGCCGAAAACACCTCCACCGCACGTCTGTATCACGTTGGAATGCCCCAGGTTATCGAAGAAACCCGCCAGACGAAGCGCGTTAATGCCGCCCGAAATAATCGAAGTACATGCCTTCATTCCCAGCCAATCCTGGTGAAAGTAGGGACCTTCGGCGGAATCCCGCTCCAGCATGAAGGTGGTTATTTTGTCTTCCGGAACACCCTCCATCTTACCGAACCCCATGGTGCCGGTGTGGATGCCCGAAGCGCCTTGCAAACGGGCCATCTTGGAAAGCACGAAAGCGGTGTAGCCGCGCTTCGACTGCGCCGAGGTGACGGCGCCATGGCCGGCGCGATGGTAGTGCAGGAACTGATTCGGGAAGTTACGGCGCACCGTGGTGGTGGCGGTGGGACCGGCAACGTAACCATCGACCAGGAAGGCCACGTGATCGGCATTCTCGCCGAAGGCCTCGAGAATATGTTCTCCACGGGCGATGATCTCGGCGGGATCGTCGGCGGTGATGTTGGCGGAAAACAATTTGGCTTCGCCGGTTTCGTCCTGGGCTTGCTTCATTACACTGGCGACCGCCTGGATCGTCTCCTTGAGCGGCGCGAACACCTGATTGCCCTGGGGTTCGTCGTTCTTGACGAAGTCGCCGCCCAGCCAAAACTGATAGCAGGCATCGGCGAATTGTTCCGAGCGCAGGCCCAGTTTCGGCTTGATAATAGCTCCGACCACCATCCCGCCATTGGTGAGCGGGCGGCCCAGGACGCGCCACATGTCTTCTATGTTTTTGGAAGGGCCGTCATAGAGCCGCAGATATGCCGGAGGAAAGAAGAAATCCTGCATCTTGGCATATTCGACGTCGGCCATTCCCTGGTTGTTACCGATCGTCAGAGTCAGGAAATTAGCTATCATGGCCCGCCCATCGATGATGTTCCGATCGAAAAGCCCGATTGGATAAGCTATTTTCATCAACTCCGCCTTTTCGTTCGCTTCATAAACCAGGGCATCCATGCCTCGGGTGAAGTCGTCGGTGGTGCAAACTTCGACGTTGGTGCCGGTTGAGGATTCGGCGGCAAAATGAGCCGCCGTCTCAACGTATCCGTACCCCGCCTTCTGCTTCATGCTGTAAACGCAAAGCACGTGGTTGCCATTAGCGATCAGGTCTTCTTCTTTTAGATCAAGATTGACGTAGCGATTAGATTGGTCCATTTCAACGGTTTCCTAGGTTACGTAATGAGAGTCTATTTGATGCTGGGGTCAAGGGAGCCGGATTGATAGCGCTCGGCCATCTCAGGCAGGGGGATGACATTGATCTTGGAGGCATTGCCGGCGGTGCCGAACAGCTCGTAGCGATCCTCGCAAAGCTTTTGCATGGCCGCCATGGCGGGCTTCAGATAGGCTCTGGGATCAAACTCGGCCTTCTTGTCCATCAGCACCTTGCGGATTTGTCCGGTCATCGCCAAGCGGTTGTCGGTGTCGATGTTGACCTTCCTGACCCCGGTTTTGATGCCCTTGGCGATTTCTTCGACCGGAACCCCGTAAGTCTGCGGCATGTCGCCACCGGCTTCATTGATGATGTCCTGTAATTCCTGCGGCACCGATGACGAGCCGTGCATGACCAGATGGGTGCTGGGGATTCTTTTGTTGATCTTTTTGATCACCTCCATAGCCAGGATATCGCCCGTCGGCTTGCGGGTGAACTTATAAGCCCCATGCGAGGTGCCGATGGCGACAGCCAGGGCGTCAACCTTGGTTTTGCCGACGAAATCGGCGGCCTCGTCGGGATCGGTCAACAGCATGCTCTTGTCCAGCTTGCCCTCAAAACCGTGGCCATCCTCCTTGTCGCCCTCGCCGGTTTCCAGCGAGCCCAGGCAACCCAGCTCGCCTTCCACCGAAACGCCGACCATGTGAGCCAGGTCGCTAACCTTACCGGTTACTTCGACGTTGTAATCGTACGATGATGGGGTCTTGGCGTCCTCTTGCAGGGAGCCGTCCATCATTACCGACGAAAAGCCGTTGGTGATCGCCGACAGGCAAGTGTTGGCGTCGTTACCGTGATCTTGATGCATGCAGATCGGGATATGGGGATAGATATCCATGGCCGCCTTGATGAGGGCGCTTAGCACCGTGTCGTTGGCATATTTTCGGGCGCCTCGGCTGGCCTGCATGATCACCGGCGAATCGGTCTTGTCGGCGGCGTTCATGATTGCCAACATCTGTTCCATGTTGTTGATGTTGAAGGCCGGGACCCCGTAGCCGTTTTCCGCCGCGTGATCGAGAAGCTGCCTAAGTGATACGAGTGCCATTTAAAATTTCCTCCTTGGGAAAACCACTCCGGGTTTGTTTGCTATCCTCTTAGATAGAATAACTGGGAAGCTAGGCCGAGATTACAATTTCGCTTTTGCCGCCGAGACAACCTTATCAGCGGTAATGCCGAAATGTTTGAAAAGCTCGCCGGCAGGAGCCGAGGCGCCGAAACCAGTCATTCCGACAAAGGCTCCGTCTTCTCCCAGATAGCGTTCCCAGCCCATTTTCAGGGCCGCTTCGACCGCCACCCGCACGGTGCCGGGACCAAGTACCCGCTGGCGGTAATCTTCGTCCTGGGCGTCGAACAGCTCCCAGCAAGGCATAGAAACAACGGCCGTCGGCACGCCTTCTCCTTGCAGTGCTTGGCGGGCGTCCATGGCGACACCAACCTCGGAGCCGGTGGCGAGGAGGGTCACCTTGCGCTCGCCGCCTTCCGCTTCGGCAAGGACATAAGCGCCGCGGGCGCATAAGTTCCCGCCGTCCCCGTCGGCGCGCAAAGTTGGCAGGTTTTGGCGGCTCAAGATCATACCAGAAGGAGTGCGTTCATTGCCCAGCGCGATCTCCCAGCATTCGGCGGTTTCCACCGCGTCACAGGGGCGCAGGACATTGAAGTTGGGAAACGCCCTCAAGGAAGCCAGGGTTTCCACCGGTTGGTGGGTGGGGCCGTCCTCGCCGACGCCGATGGAATCGTGGGTTAGCACGTAGATCACCCTGAGCCCCATTAGAGCCGACAGCCGCATGGACCCGCGCATGTAATCGGCAAAGACCAAAAAGGTGCCGGAATAAGGAATAAATCCGCCGTGCAGGGCCATGCCGTTCATCATCGCCGCCATGCCATGCTCGCGGACGCCATAGTGCAGGTAACGGCCGGAGGGATCAGTTGGCGTGATGGACTCGGTGCTGCTGGTCCTGGTGTTGACGGAACCGCTGAGATCGGCCGAACCGCCGATTAATTCAGGGATTGCCTTGGTCAGTGCCTCTAGCGCCTCGCCCGAGGCTTTACGCGATGCCCACGACGGTTTGTCGGCGGCTACCTTGCTTTTGTGATCATTCAGCGCCTGTCGCCAGCCGGTGGGTAGATCGCCCCCGCAAACCCGTTCAAACTCGGCCCGTTTGACGTCATCCATGGCGCCCAGCCGACCTTCCCAGGCTTCGCGCCCGGCAATGCCACGGGCACCGGCGGCGCGCCAAGCCGAGAGCACGCCGTCGGGAATAACGAAGGGAGCATGGGACCAGCCAAGGGCATCACGGGCGCCGTTGATTTCGTCCTCGCCCAGTGGTGAACCGTGGCAGCCAGAAGAACCGGCTTTGTTGGGAGCACCATAACCAATAACGGTTTTGCAAGCGATCAATGATGGCGTATCCGTGCCTTTCGCCTTGTCAATGGCGGCGGCCATGGCGTCGGCGTCATAACCGTCGACGGACTGAACGTCCCAGCCGGAAGCCCTGAAGCGGGCCGGCTGGTCATCGGAAACGGTCATCTCAGTGGAGCCGTCGATGCAGATGGAATTATCGTCCCAAAGGACAATCAACTTGCCGAGGCCCAGATGACCGGCGGCCGAGATCGCTTCGTGGCTGATGCCCTCCATCAGGCAGCCGTCGCCGGCAATGACGTATGTGTAATGGTCGACCACATCGACGCCGAAACGGGTGGCGAGCATTAGTTCGGCCAGCGCCATGCCGACCGCCATGGAGATCCCCTGTCCCAGCGGCCCGGTGGTGGTCTCGATCCCCTCGGCATGGCCATATTCGGGGTGGCCGGCGGTCTTGGCGCCGAGTTGACGGAAGTTTTTTAAGTCATCCAGCGTCAAGTCCTTGTAGCCGGTGAGATAGAGCAGCGAGTAGAGCAGCATCGAGCCATGGCCGGCGGAAAGCACGAAACGGTCGCGATCGAGCCATCCCGGCGCCGTCGGATCGAATTTTAGGAAGCGGGTGAACAATACCGTCGCCATGTCGGCAGCGCCCATGGGCATGCCGGGATGGCCTGAGTTGGCTTTCTGCACGCCATCCGCCGAAAGGAACCGGATGGCGTTGGCAAGATCTTGGTGGCTAGCAGTCATTCCTGATCGTCCTTTTAAATTGCATGATGGCCAAGAGCCGCCTTCACCATATGAAAGGTGATCAGTAGTTGCGAGAGCGCCAACGGATGGCTCAGGGCCTGTTTATTTGTTTCGTCGGTGAATCTGCCTACGTTTTCACGTAAGTGCACAGCTTCGGGAATCAGCTCCCAAAGCAAATCCTCCATCAACTTGGCCCGTTTATTATCTATGCTGCCCGAAATGTCGAGAACATCTACCGGCTTGCCGTCAATGTCCCGAGCCAATTCCAGGCGAAATCCTTTTTTGCCGCTGGTTCCCAGGATTGGTGTCAAATCCGGATGCGGCAGGGTCGGTCTCAAGATATGACTGACGTTAAGATGGGCGCCGGTTTCCTGGACATTGCCATGGGGTGGAAAAAAACTCACCACCATGTCGGCGAAAGTCCGTTGCGGCTGAATGAATTCGCTGCTGCAGGTTTTCCGTTTTTCCAGCGCCCGCATCACCTCATCCGGCGTATAGCCACGCTTTCCGGTATCGCGCTGGACTTTCCATTTGACGCGCAAGCCCTCGTCTGGCTCGAGGTAAACCTTGACGTCGTAAGCGTCGCGCATGGACCGGGTAGAGTAGCCAAGCAGGCCTTCGAAAATAATGTACTCCTTGGGCTCGACGTAGACCGGCCGTTCCAAAATACCGCCGTTGTGGTTGTAGACGGGCTTTAGGATCGGCTTGCCCTCGCGCAGCTGATGGATGTGCTGCTCAAGGATGTCTATATAGTTGCACTTGGGGTTAAGCGCCGAAATGCCATTCTTGGACCGCTCCACCCGATCATATCTGTGGTAATGGTCGGTGCAGATGCTGAGCACCCGTTCCGGGCCGAGAATATTGGCGATACCGGCGGTTAGCGTGGTCTTCCCGGCGGCTGAATCGCCAACAATGCCTAAGATAATTGGCCGATTGATGCGCTTGAAAGGCATGTTACGCCTTGCCTCCCTTAGGTTTGCTGTTTGCCCCGGCTTTCGCGCCGGTGGAATGTGGTGAGAATTTGGCGCTCGCCGGAGGAACCGGCGATCAGCAGGCTCTGGGTGGACTCGTAATCATTCAAGTGCTCCACCCCCGTGAACAAAAGCCCGGTCGTGATGCCGGTAGCGGAAAAATAGACCTCGTCCGAGCGCACCAGGTCCTCCACCGCGTACCAAACCGATGTATCCATCTCGGCTTTCGCGACAGCGGCTTTTTCGGTCGCCAACTGGGGGTCGAAGCGACCGGAAAATTCGCCGTCCATGGCGCGGATAGCGCAGGCGGAGATCAATCCCTCGCGGGTACCTCCGGTGCCCATGAGAGCGTCTATCCCCGAGTTGGGTATGGCCGCCATCAGGGCGCCGGCGATATCGCCGGCCGGAAAAAGAGCCACCCGCGCGCCGGCCTGGTGAATGCGCTCCACCAGTTCCCTGTGCCGCGGTTTTTCAAGAACGAAGACGGTCAACTCCGAGACTGGCTTGGCGAGGATCTTGGCAAGTTCCGTAAGCTTGTTTTCCACCGGCGCCGCCGGGTCGATCCTGCCCTTGGCGGCGGGAGCAGCAGCGAACTTTTCCATGTAAAAGGCCGGGGCCGGATCGAACAAGGTCCCTTTAGGAGCAAGGCAGATAGCCGCCATGGCGTTGGTCATGCCCTTTGCCAGGTAGGTTATGCCCTCGACGGGATCGACGGCGACATCAAATTCCCGCTCGCCACCGGTAGCGCCAATGCACTTGCCGGTGTTAAGGTTTCTATCTTCATCGTCCTCGCCGTCGCCGCCAACGATGACGGTACCGAAAATGGGAAGCTTCGCCAATTCCTCGTACATGGCCTTGGCGGCGGCAAGACTACCCTGCCCCCTTTCTCCACGGCCAATCCACTGGTAAGCAGCGCGAGCGGCGGCCTCGGTTGCCTTACGCAAGGCATAGACCAAAATCGGCCCCGTGCATATATTGTTCAGCATGGATTTTGTAGAGGCCATTCAATGCAATCTTTGAACATGCGGTTTCCACCCCTGCCCGCGGCAAGGGAATAACATTTCGTCCGAAAAAGGCGGTTTTGTAAACACCCGCAAGGGGGGTGCTCGTGGCTCTTATGGGTAGGCCACTTTTAACCCGAATATGGGGCCTCCCCCCACTCCTTCTGGTAGTTTAGAAGCTTGCCGGCATTATTGGTAATTGTCAGCGGCATTACCCGAGGACGTCAGATAGCAGACGACCGCTTGGGCCCGGTTTGTGACGTCGAGTTTACTGTAAAGATTTTTAAGGTGGAATTTGACGGTGTTC
>DASCPW010000026.1:0-5871 GCA_036012725.1 Rhodospirillales bacterium | reverse complement strand
GGATGAACCGCTGGAGCGTCTTCAATCTTCACCCTTGTATGAAGAACATTTGCTGTTGCTGGTTCCCGAAACCGGTTGGCTGGAAGGCAAAACGGCGACTACTTGGGCGGAAGCGGTGGATCTGCCGCTGTGCTTGATGCCGCAGTCCATGCGGGAACGCCAAATCGTGGACCAGGCTTTCGCGGTGCACGACTGCGTCCCCCATCCCATGGTCGAAACGGAGTCGATAATCAACCTCGCCTTTCATGTGATGAAAGGCGAGGTCGCGACGATCATTCCCAGCAATTTTGCGCACGTAATCGGCGCCTTCCCGGGGACCCGGCAAATCTTGATGGAGCAACCAAGCGTCAGCCTGGAAGTCGGATTGGTCTGGGTGGAAGGCAATCCGATGCTGCCGATGACCAAGACGATCGTCGACATCATGGCTGAAGCGACCAAAAGCGGGGAATTGGACCGCCAACTGAAAGTCAATGAGGGTGTCGTCACCTAGGTCGTGTAGTCATAAACAACGTCCCGTAATTAGACGATTGCTTACCGCGCCGATATTGGCTGAAAGGGGACCGGTACGATGAAAAGACAGGCGGTGATTGCCGTTCTTGCCGACTGTACATTGTTCTTTCCTTTTTCGGTAAGACCTTCTCGGCAAAAAAACAAGCCGCCACCAAAGCGGCCCAATCAATTGGCCGCTGGACAGTAAATGGTGTCGAGCGCGAAACCATCACTGCCGCAAAGAAAGATGCGAGGCGCGATGGCGTGTTTCTTGGCGCATGGGTTAACAGGACGCTACGGGACGCCGCCACATCCCGCCTCAAGCAAACGCCGGTGCCAGCGGTGCCGGACGATGCTGTGATAACCGCCATCGCCACTCTTACGGAAAAAGTTGAACAGCTGTCAGCGCGGCACGGTTTTTTTACCAGGTGGTTCGGCGGGCAAGAACGCGAAGCCGCCTAGCACCGGCCATCTAATCCATCAACCAAGACGTTGCTTCCTTCAGCGGATTGGGACTCGGCAAGTTCTATCAGCGCAAGCCCGAAAGAGAGCAAACTATCCGGGTTTGCCTTCACGCGGATTCTCATTCGCCGAATGCTGGATGAAGAAGGTTTAGGGCCGGTTTCTGGCCACAAGCGGCATTCCGAGTCGAGGCCGGGAAAAGTCCGTAATGACGGCAAGAAGCAGATCCTTGGTTTATAAGTACAGAGACCCTGGTTTGCCGCCTTATTCCAGCAATGCGGGTTTGCGTTTGCGGCGGACAAGGTGAACAAAGGCGGCAAAAAGAAGAACGAAAAAGGGACCTGCCAATAAGTTAATCACGATCAAATGTCGGCCAAGGCTGTCCACCTCCTCGCGGATCCGGTGGCGAATATCACGCAGTTTCTTGCGCATGGGCAAGAGCTTTTGCTGGACTTTCCGCACCTCGCTCTTAACCTCGGCGGGCAACTGGTCATAGTTGTCGATGCCCTCTTGGCCGGCAAGCACCTGGACGCGTTTTTCGATTTCGGCAATCTGGCGGGCCAAGCCCGCCTCTTGTTCACGGTATCGCTCCTCGGCCGCTTGAAAGAGTTTGACAACCCGTGTGAACGGCCGTTGCAGCCGGCCGCGCGAGCGTATGGAAATGAGCGCCGGGTCACCGCTGGCGTATTCCACGAGATTCAAAAGCAAGGCCAGGTTGTCATTGAGAGGGCGGACCACGAGCTGTCCCCCCACTTCCATGCTCTGCAGCGCAAACGGATCAAACAGCCAATCCACGTCGGCAATAGCGAAAATAACCGGGCCATCTTCCGAACGCCGCAAATGCTTCGTCTCGCCAATCTCCCGAGGCGGCTTTTTGAAGGCGCTTTCGAAAGGCCCTCGGAGGGCGGCGGCAATGACGCGGCGCCGCCCGTCAGGTTTGAAATCCAGGGCCAGCTGGCGGGGAGTTTTTTCATTAAATCCTTGGCGCTGGCGCGAGCCGCTCTTTTCGGTGGTTGTGACCAATGCCTGGGCGCGATTGCCGGCTTCCAGGGACAGGGCGCCGGCTTCAACAAAAAAAACTTCGTTGAGCGCCGCCGTCACCGGGTGAGAAGCGGACAGCTGTTCTTGGCGCAGCCGCATCCAGAAGGGAAAACTCATCTTTACCTGCCGCCGGTCCGCGACCGGTGCCGCCAAAGTCACGTCCCCGACAACATCCTCGCCTAGATAGCGGATGCCATAGACCAGCAAAAGATCGGATATATCGTTGATTTCCTTGGATGGTTGCGGGTTGACCTGATTGCTTGCCCGGTGAAAGCGAACATACGGGTCGATCATTAAAATCAGGTTGCCGCCGGCCATAATAAACTGGTCGATGGCGTACAACATCTCGCGCCTGAGGATAGTGGCGTCCAAGACGATGACCACATCAAGGCCCTCGGGCAGGGCCTCTCTGAAATGGGGGATAACGGCAATGTCATAAGCTCTCTTGAGCTCGGCCATGAATGACAAGCCTTCCTGGTTTTCGATCGCCGCGATAGACGGCAATAGAGGGCTGACGACGCCGATCTTGGGTATTTGGGCGGCGCCGAAACCGTTCAAGGCGACGGCGATGTCGTATTCGGCCAACCGGTCCCGGCGGATATCGAAATAGGGAATGTTGCCGACGCGTCCGCCATGGTGGAAAACGGCTCCGAAAAAGAAACTGTCTCCCGATGACATAGGAACGCGCCTGAGACCGCCGGCCAGGGCTTCCAGTTCCTCGTCCGAATCGGGTTGTGGATCGACGGCGGCGAATGTGAGCTTGCCTTGTGATTTTTCGGCGAGGCCGGCGAACATGTCCCCGACCCGCCGGGCATGGGATTTTATGGCAACGGGAACGCTTGCCTCGCCGGCGCTCCAATAAAGGGTCACATGGACACCGTCTGGCAAACGTTCAACAACCCGCAAGGTGCCCTGGTGGAGGGTGAACTCCCCCTCGGCGGTCAGATCGAACGCGAGGGGAACCCGGGACATTGCCGGAATGACCACCGCCAGTGCCGCAAGCAAGGCCAACGTCACCGCCAAGCCTTTGAGCGTGCAGGCCAGCGAAGACGTGCCGCGCCGCCGGGCGTTGATCACCAGCGTCGTTCCCCATAGGGCGGTGAGAATTACCAACAAGAAATAAGCGACACCGGCAAAATCGACGAACCCGCGGCTGATGCTGTCGAGCCAGGTTTTGGGACTGTAGACCGCCAAAACGGCGATCACCGGCGCCGCTACCCAGCCTTCCAAGAGGCGGCTAAAAACATTCCACCCCATCAACAACATGACGAATAGCAATAAAAGCGCGATGACAAAGGCTCCCACCGGCTCGCGGGCCAGCGCTGAAGCCAGCAGTGATACCGCGAAGTAGAGCCCGATCAGCAGCGCGGCGGCCAGATATCCTGCCGCCAACACGCCGGCATCCGGCGCGCCCAGGTAATAGACGCTGGCCACCATTGGTGCCGTGAACGCCAGGGAAATCAGCAAGAGCGCATAACCAGCGAGAAACTTGCCGGCGACCACCGCCGACAACCGATGCGGCAAGGTCAGCATCAATTCAATTCCACGATCGCTGTGCTCGTCAACCCAAGCTCGCATGGCCAAGGCCGGCACCATTATCATCGCCACCCAAGGAAGAAACACCAACATCGCTCTGATAGATGCTTCGTCGGTGGCGTAAAAATCGGCGACCAGAAACATGCCGGCGGCAAGAGCGGCAAGAAATCCAGCCAGGAAAATATAGGTGAGCGGCGAAAACAGATAGAGCCGCGACTCGTGGCGAAATACGGCAAGAACATCGCCGGCCACGGACTTGCTGTTTTCAGCCACCTGCCTCGCCCCCCCGTTGGTGATCCACGCTCAAGCGGCGAAAAGCTTTGCCAAGACGGCCCCTTGCATCCGCCAGGTTGGCCGGCACGTCGTCGGCGACGATGCGCCCGCCGGCAATGATGATGACCCGATTGCAGATCTCCTCCGCCTCCTCCAGAATGTGCGTGGAAAGCAAGATGGCTTTTTCGGGCGATAGGGTTCGGATCAGGTCGCGGGTGTGCTCCTTCTGATTGGGGTCAAGGCCGTCGGTCGGCTCGTCCATGATCAAAACCGGCGGATCGTGCAGGATGGCCTGGGCCAACCAGGCCCGTTGACGCCAGCCCTTGGAGAGTTCTTTCATCTTCGTATCCAAGACTGGGCCGAGATGGATTTGCTCACCTGTTCGCTCGATCGCCGCCACCAGCAAGGTTCGTTCAAGCCCCCGCGCCTCGCCGCAAAAGGTCAGGAATTCGCGCACCGTTAGACTGGGAAAACCGGCCGTCGCTTCTGGAAGATAGCCGAAACATGATTGTGCGGCGCGGCGCTGGCGCTGAATATCGTGGCCTTGGATAAGCGCCGTTCCGGCGACGGGAAGCAAGAAACCGGTGAGTAGCCGCATGGTGGTTGTCTTGCCAGCGCCGTTGGGTCCCAGGAAACCGACCACGGAACCCGCCGCGACCGTAAACGACAGGTCGTCGACCACCAGGCGGCCACCGAAACGCATGGATAGTTGCCGGGATTCGATCATGGCGGGAGAGCTTATAGGAAATTCACGCCGTCGCTGGCGGGAAAAAAAATATTTTAGAAAAATTCTTGATCAAGGTCCAAAAAACCCCACAGCAATAAAAATTCCGACACTTGCGCAGGTGACGGCATAACCGCATCTTAACACCAGACGAGCCAACCGGGGATCAGCCCGAGAACCCTTGCGCATCATGAAATTTCCCGCCGTCGCAATGACTGCTCCAACAACGGCGAGAAAGATGATAACCGATCGCTGCAGCAACAGGTTTATGACATCCATGCGCTCTCGCGCCCAGGCCAAGGTGCGAAAGCGCCGGTTCTACTCGGCGCGTTTGGAGAAGGCATCGAGGAAGTCGTCTTGGCCGCCAGCCCGCTTGAAACTCTTGAGTGCTTCTTCGTGAAGGATTTCCATCGACTGGCGTTTGTATTCGAAGGCTTCCGGTGAGCTCAGCATGTGAAAGTCCCGCGGCCTGGGCAGTTTGATGTCAATGATTTCACGCACCGTAGCCGGGCGGTTGGACAGAACGACCAAGCGGTCGCCAAGGAAAATTGCCTCTTCGATTTCCGAGGTTACGAACAGATGGGTGCGGTGGGTTTCCTCGAAAAGCCGCAGGAAAAATTCCTGTATCAGTTCCCGTGACATGGCGTCCAAGCCGCGGAAAGGCTCGTCCATGATCATTAACAGCGGATGGTTGATCAGCGCCCGGGCAAGTTCGGCGCGCCGTTGCATGCCGCCCGATAGTTGCAAGGGATACTTGTCCTTGAATTCTCCCAATCCAACCTTTTCCAAGAGTTGGTTGGCCTCGTCATCTATTTTCTGGCCTTGCATTTGGCCGCGAATCTTGGGGCCAAAAATAACGTTCTGATAAGCGGTGAGCCAAGGCAAAAGGGCGGTCTCCTGAAACACCACCATGCAGTCTTGGCTGGGCCCGGTGACGGCCCTGCCGTCAAGTGTGATTGATCCACTTTCGGGTAATTCGAAACCTGCCACCAAATTGACAAGGGTCGTCTTTCCACAACCTGACGGACCAACGACAACGGTCATTTCCCCTGGCGTGATGACCAAGTTGAAATCTGTGATCACTTCCTGGCGCTGCCATTCATCGCCGTAGCCCTTGTAGACGTCGGTCAATTCGATCGTCGATTGGACGGAAACTTCGCCAACATCAGGGCGGCGCGTCATTTTGTTTGCGGTCGATGCGGCAGATTGTTGCATGGTTTCTAGACCCTTAGGGATGTGATTAGAACAAACGCCGCCACGGCATGGAAATATAGCCGAGGTAACGGATCAAACTGCTTGAAAGGTAGCCGGCGATGCCGATGCTGATCATGCCGACGATGATTTGT
>DASCPW010000025.1:0-3804 GCA_036012725.1 Rhodospirillales bacterium | reverse complement strand
ATTTCGCCAATGGTTTCAGCGCCGAGGCCCTAGGAATTCTGCGCGTCGTCGGGAAAGACGATCCCGAGATGCCGAACGATCCGGAATTCCGAGCCTTGCGTGGGGAGAACAGCTATCTCATGGGCCGCTATCAGGATGCCCGGGAGAACTTCCATCACCAAAGCCTTGACGAAAACGACGAGGCCCTTTTCTGGCGTGCCGCCATAGAGGCCTCTGAAGGCGGGCTTGCTTCCGCAGCCCGGGTTCTCAGACGCAAGGGCAGCATTACGCGACCATATCCGAAGGCCTTAAAAATGCCTTTGGCCCTGTTGGTGGCCGAAGCGGCGATCATGATCGGCGACACCAAACAAGCCGAAACCTACCTACAGGCCTTGAACGCCGAAGAACCGAATCCGGCTCAGAAAAGTCAACTGAACTATGTCGAAGGACGATTCATGGAACTAGCCGGTGATTTCGACGGCGCCATCGGCAAATGGGAGGAGGTCCAGGCAGGCCCCCACCGTCCCAGCCGCGCCAAGGCGACGGTGGCCCGCACCGTATTGCTTTTGAAACTGCAAAGGTTCACGCTTGACGAGGCCATCGAGGAATTAGAAAAATTACGCTTTGCCTGGCGTGGCGGTGATTTTGAGTTCGCGCTTCTCCGCCGCCTGGGCCATCTCTACTTACAAGATGGAGATTTCCGCAATGGCATGAGAACCCTCCGCCAGGCGGCCACCCATTTTCGTAATCATAAAAAAGCCCCCGAAGTGACCCAGGACATGGTCGATACCTTTTACAAGCTCTACCTTCAGGGCGGCGCGGATTCCCTTCCTCCGGTGACGGCCATCGCTCTTTACGACGAATTCAAGGAATTGGCCGGAGCCAGAAGCGACGAGGTAGACCGCAACCTGGCCGACCGTCTTGTTTCCGTGGATCTTCTCGACCGTGCCGCCGAACTTCTTGGCGCGCAAGTGCAATTCCGTCTCAAGGGCATTGAAAAAGCGCGGGTGGGCGCGCAACTGGCCCTCGTCCATCTCATGGCCCAAGAGCATGAGATGGCCCTGGAAATTCTTAAAATTTCCAAGGAGAGCAATCCTCCGGAAGATTTGCTTTCCCAGCGCCGACACCTCAAAGCCCGGGCCTTGATGGGATTGACGAGACAAGAAGAGGCATTGGCCCTGATCAAAGAGGACAAAAGCCTGGATGCCAATCTCCTGCGCGCGGAAATTTTCTGGAAGAGCAAGAATTGGCCCATGGTCTCGCAAGCGTTTCGCCGTTTGCTCCGCGACTTCAACGCCAAGCCAAAAACCCCCCTCGACGACAAGCAAGGCCAATACGTTCTCAACCTGGCCATAGCCTTGACCCTGAGTGGTAACGAGAGATCCTTGAACAGACTGCGCAGCGACTACGGCGAAGCCATGGAAGCAAGCACCTATAGGGAGGCTTTTCGTTTAATCGCCAGCCCGCAAACCGTTGGCCTGATCGATTACGGCTCTATCGCCGACAAAGTGAAAGACGTGGAAAATTTCCAAGCTTTCATGACCGCTTACCGGGATCGTTTGAGCCATCAAAAACTGAGTTCCATAAACTAGTACGGCCCGACAGGATCCTGATCGGTGCTTGAGTTCCCCCAAGAGATGCCCGCGCTTTCCCCTTGCCATTGGCCGCGGAATGGCTTTAATTCGCGGCGCCTTTTCTTTTAGCTGACCGGCCGAACCGCATGGACTCGATGGTTGCCACCGCCGTTGCCGGCACCGACACAAAAGAGGCGCGAACGACGGATTATTTCGTTGTCAAGGACGGCCTCCATTTCGCCGGCGCGCATTTGCTTTTGGAGCTTTGGGACGGCGAGCATTTTGATGACATCAAAGCAGTCGAAGCGGCGCTTAAGGATGCCGCCTCGGCGGCGCGGGCGGCGGTCCTCAATATTCATGTACACCGGTTTATGTCTAGCGGCGGCGTTACCGGGGTCGCCTTGCTAGCGGAATCACATATCAGCATCCATACTTGGCCGGAGAGCGGTTTCGCCGCCATCGACATTTTCATGTGCGGCGCCTGCAACCCTTACCAAGCGGTGCCGGCCTTGCGCCGGGCCTTTCGGCCGGCCCGTCTGCATATTTTCGAGCACAAGCGAGGCCTGCTTCCGTGAAGCGGTTCAAGGAGCGGCTTTTCGAAGGTCCCTTATCGCAAGGATATGCACAGAGTTTCGAGGTCAGCCGGGTCGTCTTTGAGCAAAAGACTGATTTCCAGAATCTGATCATTTTTGAAACACCGGCGTTTGGCCGGGTCCTTGCCCTTGACGGAATCATTCAGGTCACCGAGAAGGACGAGTTCGCCTATCATGAAATGCTCGTCCACGTCCCCCTCTTCGCCCACGGCAGCGCCGCCAGGGTGCTGATCATCGGCGGCGGCGATGGCGGCGCCCTTCGCGAAGCTCTCAGGCATGACGTGAAGAGCGTCACATTGGTCGAACTTGACAAGAGCGTGGTCGATATCTGCCGGCGGCACCTGCCAATGATCAGCAATGGCGCTTTCGACGATCCCCGTTGCCATCTCGTTGTTGCCAATGGCCGCGCATTCTTCTCCGAAACCGATCAAACCTTCGATGTCATCATCGTTGATTCCACGGACCCCGTTGGTCCCGGCGAGGCGCTTTTTTCTAAAAAGTTCTATGGGGATTGCCAAAAACATCTCGCCGCCGGTGGCGTTCTTGTCACCCAGAACGGCGTTCCGTTTTTTCAGCCACGGGAAGTGGCTGATACTTACCTGCGGCTTAAGCCTTTGTTTGCCGACGTCGGCTTTTACGTGACCACCGTTCCCACATATGTCGGCGGCCTGATGACCTTGGGCTGGGCCAGCAATGACGAGAGCTTGCGGATGTTGCCGGTAAACGTTCTTTGCCAGCGTTTTGCGGCCGCCAGCTTTAAGACGGGCTACTACACTCCCCAGGTTCACTTGGGCGCTTTCTCCCTCCCACCTTTCATCACCGCCCTGATGCAATAGTCTCCGAATTCAATTTCCATGTCGGTCATTCAGTTGGCCGAGAAACGGCTCGCGGGCCAAACCACGGTTCGAGTTAAGGAAAGCCGGCATTACGAAGCGCCTGTTGCTTTATTCAGTTTCGCCGTAGGCGCCGATGGCCTGCTGTCGCAAGGTGTTTTCGATTGTCCCCAGAATCTGGTCGCGTTGGGTAGTGAGTTGCGCCGTCAGTTGGTCCAGATTTTCCAAGATCGCGGTGAGCGAACATCTGATCTCTTCGGTGTTCTGGGCCGGCGCCTCGCCGGCGGCGTCGCACAAAGCCTGTACTTTCCCTTCCAGGGCCGAAAGATCGATCATGCTGTTGGCGGCGAGATGACGGCGCGCGGTGATGATCAGCGCGGCGATCTTTTCCACTTCCCGCGCGACATCCGGACTCGGGATCGCCGGATTTGCGCCCTGTTGTTTGTTCATGGTGTCGTTCCTCCAGAATCCTTGGCGAAGTGATCTGCCCCGGAACCGGGCAAGGGAGTTCCGTTGGCACGGTAGACGTAAATCATAATTTCGGCGACTGCGGCGAAAGCTTCCAAGGGAATTTCGCTATCGATATCGATGCTGCTCAGCAGATGAGCGAGATCGGCATCTTCGCGTACCTTGATGCCGTTAGCGAAAGCGATCTGCAGGATCTGCTCGGCGATCGCGCCGCGACCGCCGACTACCACCTTCGGCGCATAATCGCTTTCCGGCTCGTAGCTAAGCGCCACGGCCATGGAGTCTTTATTTTCCTTATTCGCGAATTTGTTGTCAGAGTCCGACAAGATGGTTCCCCACCTTTCGCAAGCCCATGTT
>DASCPW010000024.1:0-6183 GCA_036012725.1 Rhodospirillales bacterium | reverse complement strand
CGTTTAAGCCCGTTTCTCGGATATTCAATTTATCTTGAAGCGCCGCCTTCACCGACGACCACGAACGGCGCCCAGTACGCAGGATGAGCTTCAGCTTTTTGAATTTCGCCCGGGATCCATTTTTCCCTAGACTGGTTTTAATACCATTATAAAAAAACCAATCCAAATTAATAGGAAATAGACCATATGCAGGAGAACCTGCATACCCACTTTAATCTCACTGCCGCCTTTCGCCACGGCCAGACGCGCTGGTTTTGTTACAAAAATGAGCGTTACGCTATAAAACACCATAATCAGCAGGCTCATCCACAACCAAAGTTGTGACAATGACCAGGGGCCAACAATCATGGCAATCACCCCGGTAAGTGTCACAATACCCGCGACAATATTTTCAATTATCCCGATAGTATTGGCTTTTTTCACAAGCTTCTCATTGGCCTGGTCAACACCTGGTTTTACCGCTATCAATACGGCGGTCGAAACAGAAAGTATTGCCAATAAAAAAAGCAATATAGCCGCACCAGCATGGACCATACCAAACGTAGAATAAAATTCCATAAATTAAGACTAACCTTCTATTCTTTGATTAAACCACCAGGGCCTGATAACGCCATCGTTGCGTTATTAGCGGATTAACCCTTCTGTGGTTGAAATTGTGCTTGCGATACCAAGCCGGGAACAGCTAAGGGGCTCACTATTCCTAACGTCGATGCTTGTCGAGCGGAATATAGGTAAAATGAGCACTATATGTCCATACCCTCTACAAACTCCCTTAACTGCCATGACGCCTTTACTGCAACTGAATGAAGCACTTGAGTTGGGAACAGGTCCACCGTCCACGGCACAATTATCGCCGTTGGGCCCCTTGATCCTGGCCACGGACACCCCCGGCCATCTCCCGCCTTGTGACCTTGTCCGACGCCGCTATACTGCGCGGCGCTAAACCCCACCACCACCCAGGAGCCGCCCGATGGCGGAAATTCGCTATGACGTGGTCGGCATTGGCAATGCCATCGTCGACGTTCTCGCCTATGCCGAAGACCGGCTTCTCGATGAGCTCGGCTTGGCCAAGGGGGCAATGACCCTCATCGATGAGAAGCAAGCGACGCAACTTTATGACCGCATGGGGCCGGCCATCGAGTGTTCCGGCGGCTCGGCGGCCAATACTATCGCCTCCCTTGCCTCGCTGGGCGGCACGGGCGCCTTCATCGGCAAGCTCCGCGACGACCAATTGGGCGCCGTCTTCCGTCATGATATCCGATCCTTGGGTATCGCTTTCAAAAGCCGCCCGGCGGCGGACGGAGCGCCGACAGCGCGCTGCCTGATTTTCGTCACCGCCGATGCCGAGAGGACCATGCAGACCTACCTAGGCGCCAGTGTCGATTTGTGCCCCAACGACATCGACACCACCATCATCGCCGCCGCCGAGATCACCTACCTGGAGGGCTATCTTTGGGATCCGCCGATGGCCAAGGAAGCTTTCCTCAAGGCCGCGGCAACGGCGCACCGGGCCGGCCGCCTGGTCTCGCTCAGTCTTTCCGATCCTTTTTGCGTCGACCGTCACCGCGCAGATTTCCTTGACCTGGTGGAGCATCACGTCGACGTCCTTTTCGCCAACGAAGAGGAAATCGTCTCTCTTTACCGGGCCGACGGTTTTGACGATGCATTGCAACGGGTGCGCGGCCACTGCCGAGTGGCGGCGCTGACCCGTGGCAAAAAGGGCTCGCTGCTGATTTCCGGCGATGAAATCCATATCATCGACGCCGAACCCGTGGCCAGTGTGGTAGACTCCACCGGCGCCGGCGACGCCTATGCCGCGGGCTTTCTTTTTGGCTTGACCAGAAGCCTGGGCCTGGCCGATTGCGGGCGCATAGCCAGCATCGCCGCCGCCGAGGTCATCGGCCATTTTGGCGCCCGCCCGGAAGTCTCGCTGAAAGAGCTGATGGCGAAAAAATTTACCTGAGAGCCTGTCCGGGAAGTTATTGACCTTACCAAATAAAAGGGACATTCCAATATTCCATGACCGATCAGGATAACTTCCACCATGACCCGGTGGCTCAGCGGCGGCGCTTTGCCACTTCGCCTTTTTGGCGCACCCTTCCAGCCGGCATGCGCCGGCGTTGGTGGGTGTTCCGGCCATGGGACCTGATTGCCCGCCACTGGCCGGTGTATAAAAAACGACGGGGATTGTTGGTGGTCCGCATGGACGGCATCGGCGACATGGTTTTGTTTCGCACCTGCCTTGACCATTACGCCGAGGTCCTGGACTTTAACGCTTCCGAAATCACGGTGCTTGGCTGCACCAGTTGGGCCGGCATCGCCGATATCGTTTTCGCCGGCTACCGGGTCCGTGTTATCGACGAACACGCTTACGCCCGCCGGCCACTCTACCGGTTCAAGGTATCCCTGTGGCTGCGCCGCCTGGCGCCCGCCGTCACCGTCTGCGATTCCTACTTGCGCCGCGCCCTGATGGCCGACAGCCTGGTCTGGATCGCCGATGCGCCCCGCACACTTGCCTCGCTGCCCTATATCAACGAGCCGACACGCGCCGAGTTCCTTTTTTACCTAAGCCAAATCAACGAAATCATCGATACCGGCGATTACCCCACCCATGAAGTGGTCCGCCATTACCGCTTCCTTTCGATCCTCGCCGGCCGCCGGATCAAGCCCGAGCTTCTGCATCTCCCTTGGCGCGACAATCCGCCGCCGATTCCCGGTGGTGGCCCTTACGTAGTCCTTAATCCCGGCAGCAACGAGCCGGGGCGCCGCTGGCCGTTTGGCCATTATCTCATGCTTGCCGGGCGGCTTCTCAAAGCGGGCTACCGCGTCGTTTTCGTCGGCAAATCCGAGGAAAAAACGCGAGAGAACAACTTCAGGGACTTTTGCGAACGACACGGCGTCATCGATCTCATCGGCCGCACCAGCCTGCCCGATCTCCTCGATCTGATGAACCACGCCGCCGCCGTTCTCAGCAATGATTCGGGACCGGCGCACCTGAGCATCGCCCTGGGCGCGCCAACGGTAGTGATCGTCGGCGGCGGCCATTTCGGCTGTTTCGTTCCCTATCCGAAGCAGATCACGCCCCCGCAAACCCGATTTGTATTTCACGAGATGGATTGCTACCACTGCTTTTGGCGCTGCCACAAACGGGCCAGCAAGTACGATGTCTTTCCCTGCATCAGCGCCATTGCCGAGGAACGGGTGTGGGGCGAATTGCAAGGCCTGTTGCCTAGGGTGCCGGCGGAGGGTTTGGCGTCATCATGAGCGCGAAGGACAAGGTAGATTTCTACGCCAGTTACAGCCGCTTCAAGTCATACCAAACGCCGCGTCTGGACCGCAAACAAGCGCGCCGTTTCGACAGCGACTTCTGGGAACCCGCCAACTGCCGGCCCGACATGGCTTTCCTCGATGTCGGCTGCGGCGTCGGTCTTTTCCTGGCCTACCTGCGAACCAAGGGCGTCACCGATTTTCTCGGCATCGACAACGACCCCGCCCTGACCAAATATATTGCCGCCGAGATCGCCGAAAAATTCGTTAATGCCGATATTTGGAAGTTTCCCGACGGCGGCGCCGGCGGCCGCCGGTTCGACCGCATCACGCTTTTCGATCTTCTTGAACATCTTCCCGCCAAGGATGGTGCCCGGCTGCTTATGAAACTGGCCAAGCTGCTCAAGCCCGGCGGACGGGTCGTGGTCAAGGTCCCCAATATGGGGTCTCCCTGGGGCGGCGGCTATCAGTTCGGCGACTTGACCCATAAAGCAGCGTACAATCCATCCAGCATGCGGCAATTGGCCCTGGCCAGCGGCTATGAATGCATCACCTGCTATCCTCACCGACAGGGCAGTCCTGGGCGGCGCTTCAAGGACCGCCTGTTGCACGGGCTTTTGTCGCGTCTGGTCATGACGCCACCCGAGATCTGGTCGGCAAATTTTTTCGCCATCCTCAAGCAGCGAGGGGATTGAACTGTTTTGACGCTGTTCAATGCCGGCGAGAACCGTGCCGTCAGGTCCTGGTTGGCGGCCACCAAAGTTTATTTTGACAGGCGCGTCATTACGGTTTTGTTGCTGGGTTTTTCCAGTGGCCTGCCCCTTTTGCTTGTCTTTTCCACCTTATCGCTATGGCTCAAGGACGAGGGTATCTCGAAGACCATCATCGGCCTATTCGCCTTGGTCCGCATGCCTTATACGTTCAAGTTTGTATGGGCGCCGCTGATCGACCGGCTACCTGTTCCGTTTCTTGGCGGCTGGCTGGGCCGCCGGCGGGCATGGGTGGTCGTCACCCAGATCGCCCTGATGATATCGATCCTGGCGCTGGCTTCCACCTCGCCGTCCCTGACCCCTGGACTGACCGCCTTGTATGCCCTGTTCGTAGCTTTTTGCTCGGCCAGCCAGGACATTGTTATCGACGCCTACCGCATCGAGATCCTGGAGCAACGCCAACAGGGCGTCGGCGCGGCGATGATCGTCAACGGCTATCGCCTTGGCCTGTTGACGGCGGGCGCCGGCGCCATTTCGTTTGCCGATTTCCTCAGTTGGTCCCAGGTCTACGTCATCATGGCCGCCATGGTCATGGTTGGGCTGGTAACGATTCTATTGAGTGCCGAACCCGAGACAGCGCGGAGCGGTACCGACCTAGCCGACCCCGAAGAGGCACGGAGATTTGGCGCCCGCTTTCCCTGGATGCCGCATGGCATGCGAAGCCTGGCCGGTTGGCTTTACGGCGCCATGGTCTGCCCTTTCGCCGACTTCATGAAGCGCCAGGGATGGATCTGCATTCTTCTGTTCATCATGCTCTATAAATTGGGAGACGCTTATCTGGGAGTGATGGCCAATCCGTTCTATGTCGAGATGGGCTTTTCAAAACAGGAGATTGCCACCGTTTCCAAGGTCTTTGGCATGGGGGCCACCATCATCGGCGGCCTGGTCGGCGGCCTCGTCGTCTTTCGATACGGAATTTATAGGGCCTTGCTGGGTTGCGGCATCCTCATGGCGGCCTCCAACCTGGTTTTCGCCGCCCAGGCCGTGGTCGGCCATAATGTGCCCATGCTGATGCTCACCATCGCCGTTGAAAACCTCGCCAGCGGAATGGGCACGACGGCGTTCGTTGCCTATCTGTCGAGCCTTTGCAATATGGCCTACACGGCGACTCAATACGCCCTGCTCAGTTCCTTCATGGCCTTCGCCCGCGACGTTTTGTCCGCTTCCAGCGGCTGGCTGGCGGACCAAATCGAGTGGGTCAACTTTTTCCTTTTCAGTGCCGGACTCGCCCTGCCGGGACTGATTCTGCTTTTGTGGATGATGCGCCACATGCCCCTTGAAGAGGAGCGGTGCTCAAGCTGAGAGGGCCTTGTCCACCGCTTGCATGACCGCCTCAACGGGGATGCGTTCAATCTCTTCGCCGCCGAAATCCGAGGCCCGGACGATGGTCAGGCATCCGCTCATCGGTCTGAATTTCTCGGGCGACGTCGTGCCGTATAGCGAGATGAGCGGCCGCCCGCCGAGGGCACACATATGGCCAACGCCGGAATCATTGGAAAGACCCGCCGCGAACCGCCTCGACAAAGCAATGGTAAATTGTGGGGAAAAATGGTGAGTTTCCTCGACCCCATCCGCCTGCAAGGGAAAGAGGGCTTCGGGAACGGCCTCGGCGAGTTCGCCCTTCCAGGCGGTTTCCTTGGGACCGAGGACGAAAACGGGGACACGCCCCCGCGCCGCTTGTTCTCTTGCCATGGCAACGAAATTTTGCAAGGGCCAGCATTTCGGCCTCCCCCCCGCGCCCGGCGCGATGCCCACATAGACCGGCCCCTTAGGCAGCAGTTGCGCTGCTTCTTCGGCGAGGGCGGGATCAAGCTCCAGGTCAACGCCGGCCGGGGTCTCGAAGACCTTACCGCTAGCCAATTCCAAGAGGTCGAGCAACTGGCGCAGCATGCTCTTTGGGCGAAGGTAGTCTTTCGGCGGTTTCTGGGAAGAAAGCAGAAACCGCGCCGCCGACGAGATAAACAGGCGATGCGGGACACGCTTCAATGACAGGCTAGCCCAGACAACTCTCTGGGTGTCGATGATCAAATCAAAGCGCCGGCCAGACAAAGGGCGGCGCAAGAATTCCGTCAGATGCAGGCCGATGCCGGCGTTTTCAATGACTTCGTCCAGAATACCCTTGACCACCGGCGCCATGACACTGGCA
>DASCPW010000023.1:0-7707 GCA_036012725.1 Rhodospirillales bacterium | reverse complement strand
CCAATCCTGCCGAGCCAGGCTCTGACGGTTTTGGCCGTGAACTCCGAGCCGTTATCGGAGCGGATGTGATCAGGCGGCCCTTTATCCGCGAACAGGTCGGCCAGGAGATGAAGAACATCGTCGGACCGGAGCCGTCGGGGAGGGTCTTTTCGACACCCCCATCGGCACGCCTCCCAGTACTCCCGGGTAACTTGACGCCGAACGGGGCGTTGCGGCGGTCAGTGCAAATCCTCTACGGATGGACTCATCGGCGACGACGCATTTGCATTCAAAACAAATGGATAGAACATTTCAGGTGAACGCATGTGAACCGGAAATGCTATAACGGTAAAATATCCCCTATTGGTATGATGACCGGCTTTTGAAACGGTTCCGCTGCTGCTATAATGGCCGGTGGGAGGCTGGCGACGGACAGGCCCCTCGCCAACCCGGTCAGATCCGGAAGGAAGCAGCCGTAACGAGTATTGGCCTGGGTCGATCGTTCAGTCTCCCACCCAGCGTATATTGAACCCCTTGTCAAAAGAATCCCGGACGCCGATGACCGATCCAGTTAGTTCCCCAAAGGCAGACTTATCGGAAGACCCGCCGGGGCGGAAAGAAAAGGACGAATCCGGACAATACCTGGTCCTGGCTCGCAAATACCGGCCGTCCATTTTTGCCGGGCTGATCGGCCAGGAGGCAATGGTCAGGACATTGACCAACGCCATCGACTCGGGACGCTTGGCCCATGCCTTCATCTTCACCGGCGTGCGTGGCGTCGGCAAGACGACCACCGCCAGGATCATCGCCCGGGCGCTGAACTGCATCGGGGAGGACGCTCAAGGCGGCCCAACGCCCGAACCTTGCGGAGTATGCGAACACTGCCGGGCCATCACCGAGGATCGGCACGTTGATGTCCTGGAGATGGATGCCGCCAGCCGCACCAAAGTCGAAGAGATGCGCGAACTGCTCGATGGGGTACGCTATCGGCCGACCTCAGCCCGTTACAAGGTCTATATCATCGATGAAGTCCACATGCTGTCGAAGCACGCCTTCAACGCTCTTCTGAAAACATTGGAAGAACCGCCCAAGCATGTGAAATTCATTTTTGCCACTACCGAAACTCGCAAGGTGCCGGTGACGGTCCTCAGCCGTTGTCAGCGTTTCGATCTGCGCCGGGTCGATATCGAGACGCTTCTTGCTTATTACGCCGACATCGCCGAGAAGGAAGGCGTCAAGGCCACGTCGGCGGCGCTCCGCCTGATCGCCGGTGCCGCCGAAGGTAGCGTCCGCGACGGCCTCAGTCTGCTTGATCAAGCCATATCCCTTACCGGTGGCGACATCGGCGAGAGCGGCGTGCACGAGATGCTGGGGCTGGCTGACCGTTCGCAGTCGTTCACCATGCTGGAAGCCGTCCTCAAGGGCGAGATTGTGACCGCCTTGCGGGTATTGGCCGATCAATATGAAGCCGGCGCCGATCCGGCGCGGATTCTGCAAGACCTGCTGGAAATCATCCACTGGGTGACGCGCCTCAAGGTCGCCCCCGACGCCGCCAAGGATCCTGGCGTTTCCGAAACGGAAAGGGTGATGGGAACAGACATGGCCAAGTGCTTGTCAATGGCCGCTTTGGCCAGGGCATGGCAGATGCTGCTCAAGGGCCTGGGTGAGATTAAGACCGCGCCCAGGCCGCTGCAAGCGGTGGAAATGATTCTTATCAGGCTCGCCTTTGCCGCCGACCTGCCGACACCGGTGGAAGCTCTCAAGGCACTTGAAAAAAATGACGGCGGCCCGGCCCCCGGAGCCGCCGCGCCACTCGCCTCCGCCGAGGAGACGGCCGAACGGGCGGCCACCCTTTCACCGCCACCACCCGAGGACAAACCTCGCGCCGCCCTTGCCGACGGGAGCGCAGCGGCGGCCTCGGAACCGTTGCCGGAACAGCCCACGGCAGCGGCAATTCCCTTGCCCGATCCCGCCACTTTCGACGAGGTGGTGGCGCTGACCGATGAAGCAAACAAAGCAATCCTTCACGGCAACCTAATCAACAACCTGCATTTGGTCCATTTCGAACCGGGCCGTATCGAATTCCATCCCGGCGACCGCGCACCTTCGGCTTTGGCTCACGACCTCAGCCGTTTTCTCAACGAAAGCACTACCCGGCGCTGGGTCGTCACGATTTCCAGTCAACCCGGCGCGGTGACATTGCAGCAACAAGAGGAATCCGAAACCGCCGCCGCCAAGGCCGCCGCCACCGAACACCCACTGATCCAGGCGGTGATGGAAACCTTCCCCGGCGCCGAGATCGAAAAGATACGCCCGCCGCCACCGGTGGACGAGCCGCCGGAAAAGGTTTGATGGGGCGTCTTTGGCTATTCCCATCAAACTGGATTTGCTCTAAGGCGATAGTCGCGCATGCTGGCGCATGACACCCGTTGCCGACCCTGCTATACATGAAATTACTTGCCGCCAACCCGTCGGGATGAAGGAATCATTCGCCATGAAAAACCTCGGCACCATGATGAAACAGGCCCAGGAAATGCAGGCCAAAATGGCCGAGATGCAGGAAAGATTAGCCAATGCGGAGCTAGAAGGTTCTTCGGGCGGCGGTTTGATCCTGGTTACGCTCACCGGCAAGTCGCAAGTGCGCAAGATCAAAATAGACCCCTCGCTGATGGCCGAGGGTGACGTCGAGGTTCTTGAAGACCTTATCGTCGCCGCTTTCAGCGACGCCAGGGCCAAGGTCGAGGCCATGTTGGCCGAAAAGATGTCCGAACTCACCGGCGGCCTCCCCCTGCCGCCGGGCCTACAACTGCCGTTCTAAGAGCCTATTTGGGAAATTCATCGTGGGTTTCCGGCCCTTTCCTTTGCCCTCCGCCTTCTGACATGTCCGACATCGACAGACTGATCGAGCTTCTCGCCAAACTGCCGGGTCTAGGGCCCCGCTCGGCCCGGCGGGCGGCGCTCTACCTGATCAAGCGCCGTGAGTCGCTAGCCGAGCCATTGGCCAAAGCCTTTGTGGCGGCGGCCGAAAACATCACGGCCTGTTCCATCTGCAGCAACCTGGACAGCCGTGATCCTTGCGCCCTATGCGCCAATCCACAACGGGACCCATCGACCATTTGCGTGGTCGAGGATGTGGCCGACCTCTGGGCGCTCGAACGCGCCTCTTCTTTTCGAGGCCGTTACCATGTCTTGGGCGGAACGCTTTCGGCCCTGGACGGGGTTGGGCCGGAAGATCTCGCTATTCCCGCCCTCATTGAACGGGCCGGAGAAAAACAGGTGGGCGAGGTGATTCTCGCCACCAGCGCCACCGTCGACGGCCAGACCACGGCTCATTACATAGCCGATCGCCTGGCCGGCTCCGGGGTCGTCGTCTCCGGCCTTGCACAGGGTGTTCCCGTTGGCGGTGAACTGGACTACTTGGACGACGGCACGTTGAGCGCGGCGCTGAAAGCGAGACGGCCCGTCTAAACCCTTTCCACGTCGGCAGACAATTTTTCCATGGCGCGGAATATCTTGCGTTACTCGGCGTTGAGGCTTTTTCGCCATGGCCAATCGGGTGACGGTTTCGATAGCACAACAGAGAATACCCCCCTCCCAGGTGAACTGTTTCGCCTGTCAGCATTGGGGCGAACCCGATTGGAACGTGCTGAGCGATGACGAAGTGCGTCTGCTTGACCGATCGAAGGCCTGCCGGAAGTATCTTCCCGGCGAATACATTTTCCACGAGGACGACCCTTGCCGCGGCGTCTATTGCGTCGCCAGTGGCTTGGTCGGCATCCGCAAAACCGGTGCCGACGGCAACTCCGTGCTGCTTCCCCGGCTGGCTTCCGCCGGCGACACGCTCGGCTACAGGCCTTTTCTAGCGGGAGAATGCCACCGCGGCAGTTCAGAAATCATGGAGCCCGCCGTTATCTGCTTCATCAGGGGTTCGGCGGTTAAGGAACTGCTCTGCCATAATCCCGTTTTGGGGCTTCGCTTACTGGCACGGGTGGCAAAGGATTTGGGGCAAGCCGAAGAACACTTTTTCCAGAGCATCACCTTCAGCGCCCGCGCCCGGCTCGCCCATCTGCTGCTGGTTCTCAAGGATCGCGACGGCGAGGTCGCCGACGACTGCACGCTTTCGATTGAACTCCCCCTTTCACGCAAGGACGTGGCGGCTTTGATCGGCGCCCGTCCGAAATCCACGTCGCGCGCTATTCGCCAGCTCAAGGAAGACAGCGTGGCGTACTTTTCCGGCCAAACCGTGCATATCAACGCCGTCAAAAATTTGGGCGGCGAACTCGGCGACGATGACCATATCTGAGATTGCTCTCTATCAAATGCGGCCACTGCCGTGGTTATTGTTGCTCTTCAAGGCTTTGATGTCGGCCTCGACCATTTCCTGGACCAGCTCTCGAAAACTGCCGCGTGGCCGCCAACCCAACTTCTGTCGTGCCTTGCCGGCATCGCCCTGCAATAGCGATATTTCGGTCGGCCGGTAATACCGCCCGTCGACCTCGACGAGCGCTTCGCCGCTGACCGCGTCAATTCCTTTTTCCTCGGCGCCGGCGCCCCGCCATTCGATCCGACGGCCAATGTGGCCGAAAGCCAGTTCAACGAATTCGCGCACCGAATGTCTCTCGCCAGTGGCCAGCACGTAGTCGTCCGGCTCCGGCTGTTGAAGCATCAGCCACATCCCTTCCACGTAATCGCGGGCGTGGCCCCAGTCGCGCTCGGCGTTCAGATTGCCGAGATAGAGCTTGCCGCTAGCGCCGGCGGCCAGGGCGGCAACGGCTTGGGTTATCTTGCGGGTAACGAAGGTTTCGCCCCGGGTCGGCCCCTCGTGGTTGAAGAGGATTCCGTTAGAGGCATGAATCCCATAGGCTTCCCGGTAGTTCACGGTGATCCAATAAGCATAGAGTTTGGCAGTGCCATAAGGGCTGCGTGGGCGGAAGGGGGTATTCTCGTTTTGCGGGACTTTCTCCGCGTTCCCGTAAAGCTCGGAGGTAGATGCCTGGTAAAATCGGACCTTGTCCTCCATATCGAGAATACGAGCGGCCTCGAGCAGCCGCAATGTTCCCAGGGCGTCGGCGTTGGCGGTATATTCGGGGGTCTCGAAACTCACCTGCACGTGGCTTTGCGCTGCCAGGTTGTAAATTTCGTCGGGTTGAGTGTTCTGCACAAGGCGGATAAGGTTGGTTGCGTCGGTAAGGTCCCCGTAATGCATGAAGAAGCGGATGCCTTCAGCGTGCGGATCCTGATACAAATGATCGACCCGGGCCGTGTTGAGCGAAGACGAACGCCGTTTGATGCCGTGAACGATATATTTCTTGTTGAGCAGAAATTCGGCGAGGATGGCGCCATCCTGGCCGGTAACGCCGGTAATCAGAGCAGTTTTTGCCACTTTGCCATCCTCTTTCCTGTTGAAAAGCAATCGAAAACTAGCACTTGCCGTGAGTCTGTCAACGCAGGAAACGGCTTGCCCGTGTCTGCATGTTCATTTTAGCGGCCACGGCCCTGGCCGACGCTGGCGGCCAATTTTTTGGCCATGAAATCGCCGATCATGTTCAGGCCCTCCTTCGTCAGGTGCACGGAATCCAGAAAATAGTCTTCGCGGGGCAGCAAGGTTTCCTCGCTCCACCGGGCCAGGTCGATCACTGGTAGGCGACGGCGGGCAGCAAAGGCGCGCAACGCCTCGTTGTAGCTTTCGCTCATCGCGGCCAAGACGAATGGGTTGGCCGTGAACTCGGGCAAATGGCCGATACGAAGCGCGCGGGAGCTTGGCTCCTCGGACAAAACGAACAACCCCGGCAAGGTGACAAGCACGACACGGCTGCCCGCGGCGGTGAATTCATCGACGATCAGTTCGATCCGTTCCATAAACGACGGCCGGTATGACGCGATAAAAGCAGCCGCGGCGGCGCGGTCGGGGCGAAGGTCCCGATGGTACATTTGCATGGCGTATTGCCGTTGTCCGATAACCATTCGCCGCCACGCCCGTAAGGATTTTTGGGCCACCCGGAAGACTTGCAGGTGCCGCTCCCACCAGTCCTCCGGGATTTCCTCGGCAAAAAGTGCGTTCCAACCGATGTAAAGGGTGACCAGTTCCGGCTTGAGCGCCTTGTAGCGGTCGATTTCATAAAGAATGTTCCGGGGGCAGTAGCCCTCGACCCCACCGTTGATCACCTCGACGGTGGCACCGTCACGGTTCAACCGTTCAGCAAGGGCCTCAGGATAGCCGACGGAGCCGAGGCCGAAAGTGGTGGAGTCGCCAAGGGTGAGAATGCGGAAACGGGAATGGCCATGGTCGACTTCGGGGCCCTTGAAGCCGGTGCTGTTGATCCGCAACTCCATTTCGGCATTGCCGCTTGCCACCTGCTCCGCCAATGCCGGCGCCGAGATGACAGATCCGGCGGCGTCCTTCTCGGAAGCAAGGTGGCGAGCGGAAGCCCGATAGCCGGGACGGAGCACCCAGTGAAAACCTATGTCGGGCGACGGCATCTCGTAAGGGTCTAGGATAAGGGTACGCCGGAAGGGATAGGACAGCAGACGGGAGCGCCGGATTTCCTCTTCAAAGGCTAACACAAGTCTCGCCCCCGCCTCCAAAAAAGAGGCGGTAACCAGTGCCACCAGGATGAACGCGGTCAAGCGGACGGAAAAAGAAAATTTTTGCGCATGCATTGTCATCTCGAAAAAGCCCAACTCCCTCCCCTTTTGGGCCGATGCTCTTGCCTAGCGCATAACGGTGACAATTTCCAGAGAGAGCGGAGGCCGATCAATAGCTACCGACATCCCGCCGCCGCGCCAATGGCATGCTTCATGAAATCATGTTACCATCGCCTTCCTGACCAGGGCGCGCCGTGGCTGGAAGAGTGTCAATTCGAGGCGTGATATATGGATTTAAAAATATTGGGAGAGCGTGCCTGGGAACTCGTCGATCTGTGGAATACGCATTCCAAGGACAACCGCGCCCAGGTCATTAGGGAAATCCACGAAAACGGTTTGTTGGCTATTTCCGTTTTCTCCCTCCTTCCTCCCCGCGACGAAGGCAACTACAGAAACGAGCTCGCTTTCATGCCGGTCAATACGAATCCGAGTTCAGCGGTCGAGAATAAGGAGGAAATGGATTTATCCACCATATCCGATAAGGCCCAAAAGCTCGCCGAGCTGTGGAAAACGAATAACGTTGAAAACCGCGCCCAGGTTCTCAGGAAAATTCACGACAACGGGGTTCTAGCCATATGGGTTTTCGATCTTTTGCCCCAAGAGGGCGAAAGCAACAGCAAAAACGAGTTGGGAAAGTCCCTCATCTCTTTAGGCGACATGGTGGACAGCGGCGGAAAGGACGCATCACTGACCGGGTAATGGGCAGGTCCGGACGACTCCTTGCTGCTATGGGGATTGCAAGAAGGGTTTTGACCGGACAAACCATGAGGTGTTAGATTTTTCGATTATTTCCAACCGGCATGGATCATCGACCCACCATCACCAGAGACTGTCCGTCATCAAAACATTTGGGACGCCTGAGCCTGTTTCATAGGCGCTAACGTCAGACACAGCCTGAAGATGATCAACGCACTGCCGGCGACGGGTGAAGTTTAGTAATTTCTCTCAAGCGCCTCCTTCAGGATCAGCTTGTCCAGCGTCAGATCTGATATGGCTCGTCGCAGGCGGACATTCTCTTTTACAAGGTCCTTCAGGCACTTCTCTTGGTCTATCTTCAAACCACCATATTCACGACGCCAACGG
>DASCPW010000022.1:0-18904 GCA_036012725.1 Rhodospirillales bacterium | reverse complement strand
TGAAAGGTGATCGAGGCGAGAGTCTGGTTTTCGTTCTGGATATGGACACCTTCCTTTGCTTCCAGCGCCTGGTGCAGGCCCTCGGAAAAGCGCCTTCCTTCCATCATCCGGCCGGTGAACTCGTCGATAATGATGACCTTGTCGTCCTTGACGATGTAATCGGTATCGCGGGCATAAAGCATATGGGCGCGCAATGCCTGATTGGCGTGATGGACCAGCAAAATATTGTTCAGGTCATAGAGGTTGCCGCTGCTCAGCAATCCGCTTTCCTTAAGCAGGATCTCCAGCCTGTCGGTGCCGGGCTCGGTGAAGGTGGCGGCGCGAACCTTTTCGTCTTTTTCAAAATCCTCGGGCATCAATTTGGGGATGACCTTGTCGATGGCGTTGTAAAGCTCGGACGAATCCTCGGCCTGGCCGGAGATGATCAGCGGGGTACGAGCTTCGTCGATGAGAATGGAGTCCACTTCGTCGACGATGGCGTATGAGAAACGCCGCTGGACCATCTCCTCGATACTGAACTTCATGTTGTCGCGCAGGTAATCGAAGCCCAGTTCATTATTGGTCCCGTAAGTCACATCGGCGGCATAAGCCTCTTTGCGTTCGGCGTCATCGAGTCCGTGGATGATGAAGCCGACGCTAATCCCGAGAAACTTGTAGACTTGGCCCATCCAACCGGCATCGCGCTGGGCCAGGTAGTCGTTGACCGTGACTACATGCACGCCCTCGCCTTGCAACGCGTTGAGGTAAACAGGCAAGGTCGCCGCCAGGGTCTTTCCCTCGCCGGTTTTCATCTCGGAGATCATGCCCCTGTGGAGCACGATTCCGCCCATGATCTGAACGTCGAAGGGGCGTTGTCCGAGGGTCCGTTTGGCGGCTTCGCGAACGGTGGCGAAGGCGTCGACCAAAAGATCGTCCAAGTCCTCGTCCGCTTGCAGCCGTTCCTTCAGCCAGGGCGTACGCGCCGCCAGCTCTTCGTCGGTCAGCCCTTCAAGTTCCGCTTCCAAGGCGTTGATGGCGGCAACGTCCTTGTGCAGACTCTTCAGGTAGCGCTCATTGGCGGAGCCGAACACTCGTCGGGCGATGGCGCCGAACATAAAATTTCCTCGCCAAAAACTGAAAGGATGCGGAGGGTCAACCGGTTGTTTCCCGGCCGGGGCAAGAAATAGTAGCCCACAAAGGCGCTGTCAACGACCAGACCGACTTTCAAGCCAGACTCTTGGAAAATTTCCCCTTTGCGTAAAATAAGGTTGCTTTTCCCCCACCAGTTGGAAAATCCCCTGATATCGGGATGATGGGCGGGCAATTCCCAGGATTATCGGCCGACGGCGATATCCTGCTTTATTGCTTTCATCACGATGTCGGCTGAATTCTTGATTGTTTCCATCTCGTCTTCGGTTTTAGCGTTCATCGAGCGAAAATCCTTGGCAATTTTTTTTCAGGTGTTTGTCAACAAAACCGGCGTCGTTAAGGACTGCTTTTGCCTTCTCGCCGAAAACCTCGCGGAAGGCTTCCAGCAACGGCTCCAGCACCGTCTCCGAGATATCCTCGAGAGCGTGGAAGGATTCGACGCCAAGGTCGGCGACACTCGGCCCCAAGGCCTTGAGGACATGGCGTTCGCAGCCAAGGATTTCAACCAAGAGTTCCGGATCTCCGGCAAAAACATCCCAAGCGCGGCGGCCGACGAACTTGGTGATCAAAGTCACCTTATCTTCATCGCAGCGCGCCAAGCCCAGAACGACGGCGGCAACTGCCAGTCAAAGGCAAGGATGGCCTTGATATCCTCGGGCAATTCGGAGGCTGCTTTCTTGGCGGCCTGAATCTGCTGGGCGGCCTGCTTGGCGGCCCGTTTGCCTCCCGGCAGCCAACTTTTTTCGACTTCCTTGGATTTTGCGGGTTTCGGGCTATCTTCTTTTGCTTCCTTCTTGCGGTAGATTCTCTTGGCGCAGGTATAAACCAGCAGACTCTCGATCTGGGCCAGCGACATGCCGCAGACCAGTTGTTCGGAAAAATCCTTGACCGGTTGGCCTTGCTGGTTCAAGGCAAGATCGCGGCCGACCGCCTGATTTTTTTTGAAACAAGTGATGAATTCGCACATCCGATTGGGTTCGTTGAGCAGGTCCCCGTATTCGGTCTCGGCGGCAATCAACTCTTTGTCCTTGAGCCTTTTGAGCACAAGCTTCAAGGAGCCGAGGACGGCGTCCTTGGTGGCGTCGTCGAGCTCGATTAATTTGGGGAGATCGCTTATTGGGTTGGTTGTTATCGAGGCTCTAGCAACCGATCTTCAGGCACTTATCCGTTCGAATAGCAAATGATTTCCCTTAAAACGCCGCCGCACGGAAATCAGGCCGTCCCGACCGCCATGTTCTTCCCTCCGAGCATCGCGCTTGAAGGCTAAGGCCATGTTCGCGGGCCGTTGAATGTTTTGAAAGCCGGCGGCGGACGGTTATGTTGCATTTTGCCCGCCCCGGAGATCAATGACCAGCTCTGTTTGCCCAAGCCGACACAGCGGCCACCCAGCGAGTGACGGCCAACGGCTTATATTCGCTCAACCACCTCGATCTTGTGCCGACGACGGCGATATGCTTTATCCCTGCGAGCTCTTACCGGTCATTTTACCAGTTGACGCCATGAACAAGATCTCCCCATTAGCGCCCAAAAGCTTCCCGGAGATGCCGGCCCTGCCCGGTCTGCGACTGGCCACCGCCGCCTGCGGTGTAAGATACCATGGACGCCAAGACCTGTTGCTGGTGGAACTAGCTCATGGGACTGCGGTGGCCGGCCTTTTCACCCATTCGCAAATGCCTTCGGCGCCGGTCGACTGGTGCAAAAAGGCGCTTCTCGGCGGCGCCGCCGCCAGCGCCCTCATTGTCAATTCTGGCAACGCCAACGCCTTTGTCGGCAAGGCCGGCATTGATGCCGTCGAACGCATCGTCGAAACCGCCGCCGACCTGTTTCCCTGCCGGCCAAGCACGGTTTTCGTCGCCTCCACCGGGGTCATCGGCGAACCCCTTGAAGATGCCAAAATTACCGCCGCCTTGCCGGCCCTGAAGAAAGCCTTGCGGGACGATATCTGGAAGGACGCCGCGCAAGCAATCACCACCACCGACACTTTCCCCAAAGGCGCCAGCCGCGCCGCAGTCATTGGCGACACCCAGGTTGTCATCAACGGCATCGCCAAAGGCTCGGGCATGATCGCGCCCGACATGGCGACGATGCTTGCCTTCGTGTTCACCGACGCGTCTATTCCCGCCTGGGTCTTGCAGGACCTGCTGACGGCCGCCACCGCCAAGTCGTTCAATTGCATAACCGTCGACAGCGACACCTCGACCAGCGACACAGTCTTGCTCTTCGCCACCGGCCGGGGCGCCCGGCACGAGGCGGTGAACAGCGCCGATGACCGCCTCCTCGACGATTTTCGCGACAAACTGGACCATGTGATGCTCGATCTCGCCCACCAAGTGGTCCGTGACGGCGAAGGGGCGTCCAAATTCGTCACCATCAGGGTCGAAGGCGCCGCGGATGACGGCGCGGCGCGGCGCATCGGCCTGGCCATCGCCAATTCGCCACTGGTCAAAACGGCCATCGCCGGCGAAGACGCCAACTGGGGGCGCATCGTCATGGCCGTCGGCAAGTCCGGCGAGAAAGCCGACCGGGACCGGCTCGCCATTACCATCGGCGGCGTGCCGGTGGCCGCCGGCGGCGCCGCCGTTGCCGGCTACGACGAGGCGCCGGTGGCCCGCCACATGCAAGGCGCCGAGGTTTGCATCGCCGTCGGCGTCGGCGTCGGCGAAGGCTGTGCCAGCGTCTGGACTTGCGATCTCAGCCACGGATATATCGATATCAATGCCGATTACCGGACCTGATCAAGGCTGCCTGAAAGCGTCTATCCGCCGCCCCGCCGGGCCGCTGCCTTTGCTGTTAGTGGCGGCGGTGGCATTGATCGACGCCGACGGCCGGGTGCTTCTGGCGCGGCGCCCCGAGAGCAAGCCAATGGCCGGCCTGTGGGAGTTTCCCGGCGGCAAGGTAGGCGCCGGCGAAACACCCGAAGGAGCCCTGGTCCGCGAGCTCGGGGAGGAACTCGCCATCGACGTCACCGAGAGCTGCCTGGCGCCCTTTACCTTCGCGTCCCATTCCTACGACGACTTTCACCTGCTGATGGCGCTCTATGTCTGCCGGGTGTGGAAGGGCATGGTCACCGCCGCCGAGGGGCAGGAGATGAAATGGTTACGTCCCACCGGCATGACGGATCTGCCGATGCCGGCGGCGGATCGGCCCTTGGTCGCCATGCTCAGGGATCTGCTATAAGGGCCGCCACCCATGTCCAGCAAAACCGCCATCACCGCTTGTCTCGTCATCATCGGCAACGAAATACTGTCGGGACGCACCGAGGACGCCAATCTGTCTTTTCTCGGCCACCATTTGAACGAACTCGGCATTCGCCTTGCCGAGGCCAGGGTCATCGCCGACGACGAGGCGGTAATCATCGAGACAGTGAACAAATGCCGCCGCCGGTTCGATTACGTCTTCACCACCGGCGGCATCGGCCCGACCCACGACGACATCACATCTGCCGCCATCGCCAAGGCTTTCGGGGTGAAGTTGGAGCGCAACGCCGAGGCACGGGCCTTGCTGGACCAGCAATACCGCCACAAAGACATCAATGATGCGCGCCTGAAAATGGCCGACATTCCCACCGGCGCGACACTGATCGAAAATCCGGTCAGCAAGGCGCCCGGCTACCAGATCGAGAACGTCTTCGTCATGGCCGGCGTGCCGAGGATCATGCAAGCCATGTTCGATGGCTCCAAACATCGCCTCAAAGGCGGCGAGGCGGTGCTCTCCGAGGCCGTCACGGCCTCTATCACCGAAGGCGTCATGGCCGAGAAACTGGCCGCCGTCCAGGCCCGGCACCAGCAAGTGGAAATCGGCAGCTACCCTTTTTTCCGCGACGGCAAGATGGGGGTGAGCCTGGTGATGCGTCATACCGACGCCGAGCGCGTCGAAAAGGCGGCAGCCGACATCAAGGCGATGCTCCGCGATCTCGGCGCCCTACCGCCGAAAGACCTGGATGACTAGAGCGGATCGCGATAGGGTTGAGCCAACGCGGGCGTGGTGAAATTGGTAAACACAAGGGACTTAATCCGAATTTGAGTGCCCCTTCGGAAACGTTGGGAGTAGAACTCGTCAAACTCGGGGAAACCTTTCAAATGGCAATCCCGAGCCAAGCCCTTAAAACGGGAAGGTGTAGAGACTTGACGGCGAGCACCTAAAGCAAAAGCCATGGTGAAGAGAAAGTCCAGACCACAAAAGCGCGGCCTTGCTAAGGTGGCGCCCCAGCGAAAGCTGGAGTGGTACGAAAATCCCTCGGCTTAACAGCCTTGCCGGTTCAAGTCCGGCCGCCCGCACCATTCTTCTTGCAAGCCGGTCACTATGTTGTGGAGTGACCCGGACAGCCATGCTGAAAACCTCAAAAGACTCCGTTCCGCCTTATAACACGGCGGGGGATAGCCACGCTTGCCCGCTCAAGCCCGCTCCTCGATACGCCGCATGTCGCCATCGCTAAGGCCCAAATGATGGCCGATTTCGTGCATCAGCACATGGCGCACGATATGGGCAAGGTCCTCGCCGCTTTCACACCAATAATCGAGGATCGGGCGGCGATAAAGAAAGATCATGTCGATGTCGTAGGGCGTATCGGCGACGCTCTTTTGATCCAGCGAGACCCCGCGATAGAGACCGAGAAGATCGAAAGGGCTGTCTAGCTTCATTTCTCTTTCCGTTTCGGCGTCGGCAAATTCCTCGACCTTGACCACGACCTGGGCGGCATGGCGGTTCAGCTCTTTGGGAAGAGTTTTCAAAGCGGCCCGGGCGATGGCCTCGATTTCGGCAACTTCGGGAGGCGCGGAATGATCACCCGTCATGACCGGTAGATTACCGCGCCTTGACCACAACGCCAAGTGCTCCCACTTTGAAGACAGCAGTGGAGAGGAGATCATGAATGGCCGAACCGCTTTGGCAGCCAAGCCGTGAACGCACCCGGCGGACCAATATGGCCGGGTTCATGGCGGCGCTGCGGAAGGATTGGAAGGTTTCCATCGGCCAGGACTGGGGGGAGGGCGACGTTCGCATCATCCTGTTCGTGGTTCTCGGTAACGGGATCAGCCTCGACGAAGATCTGGCGACAAGGATCAAATCGCAAATCCGCCGCCAATGCACGCCGCACCATGTGCCGGCCAAGGTGGTGCAAGTGGCCGATATCCCACGCACCAAATCGGGCAAGATCACCGAGCTGGCTGTTTGCGACAGGGTGCATGGGCGCAAAGTGAAAAACACCGAGGCGCTGGCCAACCCGGAAGCCTTGGAGTTTTTCAAAAATCTCGCGGAACTTCGGGATTAACGCCGGAATTCCGCCTATACAGTGAACCTTCCGTTGGCAACAGAACCTTAATTCCATGCGCCGAAACATCACCTTCGTCATTCTCGCGGCCGGATTGATCTCCGCCCTGAACATGGGCATCCGTTCCAGCTTCGGTCTTTTCCTGCCGCCGATGACCGATGACCTGGGCATCGGCTACGAGGCATTCGCCTTTTCCATCGCCCTCCAGCAAATTTTTTGGGGGCTGTCTCAACCTTTGGCCGGGATGATCGCCGACAAGCTCGGCGCTGCCCGCGTATTGGTGGCCGGGGCGGCGGCCTATACTTCTGGCCTGATCGTCATGTCGGGGGCAACGACAGCCTTGGACCTTGATCTAGGAGCCGGGCTATTGATCGGCTTCGGCATAGCGGCGACCGGCTTTCCCATCGTCCTTGGCGCCGTCAGCCGCCTGGTCAGCGCCGAAAGGCGCAGCCTCGCTTTCGGCATCGCCACCGTCGGCGGCTCGTTCGGCCAATTCGTCATGGCGCCCATAAGCCAGGGCTTGATCGACACACACGGATGGGCGGGAGCCCTGATCGGCTTGGCCCTGCTGTCCGTCCTCATGGCGCCGCTGGCAATGGCATTGGCGGGCCGAGCCGGCGCCGCCGGACACGCCCTTCGGCAGAGCCTAGGCGAGGCGCTCAGCGAGGCGTCGCGGCATGGTGGCTACTGGTATCTCAACGCCGGCTTTTTTGTTTGCGGATTCCAGATTTTGTTCATCACCGTCCACTTTCCGGCCTACATAATAGACTCTGGACTGACGGCGGCAACGGGAGCGGCGGCGCTGGCCCTGATCGGTTTTTTCAACATCTTCGGCACTTATATGTGCGGTTTTCTCGGCACCCGCTGGCCGAAGAAATACCTGCTCAGCAGCCTTTATTTCTTGAGATCCCTGGTGATCATCGCCTTCCTGCTTCTCCCCAAGAGCGAAGTCTCGGTGCTCGTCTTCGCCTCGGCCATTGGCCTGCTCTGGCTCGGCACCATCCCTTTGACCAGCGCGCTGGTGGCGCATATTTTCGGCGTCCGTTACCTGTCGACATTATTCGGAATCGTCTTTTTCAGCCATCAGATGGGAAGCTTCCTGGGCGTCTGGATGGGCGGTTATCTCTATGATCTCACCGGTTCCTATGACGGGATATGGATCACTTCGATCCTGCTTGGGCTGATCGCGGCGGCGCTGCACCTGCCGATCACCGAAAAGCCGCTGCGCCCGCAGGAAGCATAAGGCAACATTGAAAGACGGCGATCACAACCCGATACAGACAAAATTTTCATAGACAACGGAAGGACGGGCGCCGCTGGCGTAGCCCGCGCCTTGCAAGTTTGGCCGATTTCAACGAGGCTAGCGGTTACAGAGAGGCGGTTGGCAGAGGGGAACGCCATGCGCGGCTACTTCGGCATCGGCGTCGAAGGTATCAGCAAGGCCATGAACGTAGGCAGCCTGTTTAGAACGGCGCATGCCTTCGGCGCCAGTTTCATATTTACCGTCGCGGCCTCATATTCGCGGGCCGAGGGCGGCAGGTCCGACACTTCCGACGCGCCGGGACATGTGCCCTTTTACAGTTTCCCCGATGTCGACTCGCTGATCCTGCCCGACGGCTGCCGCCTGGTCGGGGTCGAGCTCTTGGACGAAGCCATCGAACTGCCAAGCTTCCACCATCCGTCACAAGCCGTCTACGTGATGGGGCCGGAACGGCAATCCTTGTCAGCGGAGTTGACCGAGCGTTGCCAGTTCGTGGTCAAAATCCCCACCCGTTTTTGCGTCAACGTCGGCATCGCCGGAGCCATCATCATGTACGACCGGCTGATCAGCCTCGACCGTTTCCGGCGCCGTCCCGAAAGCTCGCGAGGCCGCGCCGAGCCCTTGCCCAAACACGTCTTCGGTGATCCAATCATTCGCGGTGGAATGGAAAAATTCCGCCAGCCCCCGCCGACCGCCGAGCCGGCGGACAGGAAATGATCTAAGCCGGCCGGCCTTTGGCCGGGCGTACGCAGCCGACACTGGTTCCGACGATACTTTTGACGGGCCTCGCGAGGACCGGCACCAGTGCCGCCCTGGCCACATCGTCAACGGCGCCGAGATGAACGAACAGCACCGCCATCGCCGTTTCCGTCGCCCGCTTGGCGCCGTCGTCGATCTTCAGGGCAACGCCCAGGCCAAGCCCCGGCAAGGCGGCGGCATGGACGCCCTCGGCGCCGGTCTTGACCACCACGGCGCCGGCCCCGGCCTCGATGGCTAAAGTGTCGAAGCCGCCCCGGCCACGCACCAAATAGGGATGCGCCGTCATGGCGGCCAAAACACGCCGCGCCGCCCGTATCCTCGAGAACGCCGCGCCAGCGCTTGTGCACGGGATGGCCGGGTTGAATGTAACCCATCGGCGCCGACGACAACGGCGGCGCCCCGGTGGAGGCTTTCCACCGTTTCAGCTCGGCTGACCTCGACGAGTATGGGGTTAACGGGCGTGGTCATGACAGATGTTTTACCGTCCCAGCTTTAGGCCAGCGGGACTGGACGCTTGGCAATGCCGGCGGAGGCGATTATGAATGGCAACATGTTAACGCAACGGTCCTTATGGCCTTGCCTGGTCATCCTTGTCTTGCTTTTTTCCGCCGCCGCCTCTCCCTCGCGGGCGCAGCTGATCGAAAATTTCTCGGAGTGGAGTGCTTTTGCGGCCACCAAGAACGGCAAAAAATACTGTTATATGGGAAGCAAGCCGACGGGGGAAAAAGGCGATTACCGCAAACGCGGCAAGACCTATATTCTGGTCACCCATCGGCCAGCCGAGAAAACGCGGGACGTGGTCAGCATCAGCGCCGGTTATAGTTATAAATCCGAGAGCGAGGTCGAGGTGGCCATTGGCGGACAGCGTTTCCGCATGTTTACCGACGGCGACAATGCCTGGGCTTACGATAAGGAGAAGGAGAACGACCGGGCGCTGACGCGGGCCATGCGCGACGGCATCACCATGATCGTCACCGGCATGTCGAGCCGCGGCACCCTGACCACGGACACCTATTCGCTGCGCGGCTTCACCGCCGCCTACCGGGCCATCGGCAAAGCCTGCGGCGTCAAATAAACCGGCGCCGGCTTTTGCCCTTGGCTTGAAAGCGCCTATAAACAAAACCATGAGCCCGGACCAACGCCAAAACCTGATCGGCCTTTCGCGGGATGAGCTGGCTGGCCTTCTTGCCGGCATCGGTGAAAAGCCGTTCCGCGCCAAACAGCTTTGGCACTGGCTCTACCATCGCGGCGAGACTAATTTTGCCGCCATGACCACCCTTTCCAAGGGCTTTTGCCAAACGCTGGCGGAACATTTCACCACTGCCCGGCCCGAAATCAGTGACCAGCGGAAGTCAAAAGACGGATCGTGCAAGTGGCTCTTGCGCTTCACTGACGGCAACGAGGCCGAGACCGTCTTTCTCCCCGAGAACGACCGGGGCGCCTTGTGCATTTCCTCGCAGATCGGCTGCACCCTGACCTGCGGCTTCTGCCATACCGGTACCCAGTTGCTGGTCCGCGACCTGACGGCGGGCGAGATCGCCGGCCAAGTCATGATCGCCCGCGACGCCTATGGGGAATGGCCCAGCCCAAGGGACGAGCGGATGCTCTCCAACATCGTCCTGATGGGTATGGGCGAGCCCCTGTTCAACTATGACAATGTCGCCAAGGCGGTAAAAATCATCATGGACTGTGAAGGCATCGCCATTTCCAAACGGCGCATCACTTTGTCCACCTCGGGCGTGGTGCCAAGGATTCGCCAATGCGGCCGGGAACTGGGGGTCAACCTGGCGGTCAGCCTGCACGCCGTCAACGACGACCTGCGTAATGAGTTGATGCCGATCAACCGCAAATATCCCCTTGCCGAACTTCTCCGCGCCTGCCGCGAATATCCCGGTTCGAACAATGCCCGGCGCATCACTTTCGAGTACCTCATGCTCAAGGGCATCAACGATTCCGAAGCCGAAGCGCGTCAACTGGCGCGCCTGATCAAGGGGGTTCCGGCGAAATTCAACCTCATTCAGTTCAACCCCTGGCCGGGCGCCCCCTACAAGGCTTCGAGCATGGCCGTCATCAAGCGCTTTGCCGCCATCCTCAACGATTGCGGCTATTCGGCGCCAATCCGGGCGCCGCGCGGCCGCGACATCATGGCCGCCTGCGGCCAGCTTCGCTCGCAAAGCCAACGCCAACGCCAGAGCCTCCACAAAAAACGGGTTGAGGCCGGCATCGAGGATGATTTTCATCATCCCATCGCTTGAAGCATCTGCCTCTGTTTACCGATTTTTACCGAACCGTACGGTCCTAAATAAATAAGCTGGCCACAAGATAGCAATATGAAAGAGCGCCGGTCATGGCCAGGCAGCGGGAATTCAATACAGGGAACGCCCTGCAAAAGGCGATGCAGGTCCTCTGGGCCAAGGGCTACAAAGCGACTTCCCTGCAAGACCTGACGGCAGCCATGGGAATCAGCAAAAGCAGCTTCTACGAAACCTTCGGCGGCAAGCACGAGTTGTTTCTCTCCGCCCTCAAGCACTACGATGAGAGAACGGTTGAATGGCCAGAAGGCGTTTTCGAGGGAGAGGCTTCGGCGCGCTTGGGCATCACCAACATTTTCAATGCCGCCATCGGCAAGTTGACGGCCGCAAACAGCCGCCGAGGCTGCCTCCTGGGCAGCTCGGCAATCGAAGTTTCGCCCCATGACCCAGACGTAGAAGCAGCTGTCAACAAAGGCTTGGCACGGATCTCCCGGGCCTTCCACCGGGCCGTTAAACGCGGCCAGAAGGAGGATGAAATTTCATCCCGGCACGACCCCCGATCCCTGGCCAGATTTCTGCTCGGCTCCATCAACGGCCTGCAGGTCATCGGCAAGGCAAATCCTGACAGGGCGGTCCTCGAAGACATCGCGCGGGTGACGATGGCGGCCTTGGATTAATCTCTTTAAGCCTTTCTGGACCGATTAGTATAAAATAGCTTTGGTGGCAAAAGAGGCCGTCCATTCACGCCCGCCCATTGCCGCATTCTTGCCCCTTGCCGGCATTCGCCTATACTGCGGCCGGCAAATCTTTAAAGGTAGGGCGCCAACCCCATGAGCAAAGACGTCAACAAGGTCGTGCTGGCCTATTCCGGCGGTCTCGACACCTCGGTGATCCTGACATGGCTCGAGGACACTTACGGCTGCGAGGTAATCGCCTTTATCGCCGACATCGGCCAGGGCGAGGAAGTGGAGCCGGCGAGGGCCAAGGCTGAACGGCTGGGCATCAAGCAAATCTTCGTCGAGGATCTCAGGGAGGAATTTGTCCGCGACTATGTCTGGCCGATGTTCCGTGCCAACGCCCTTTACGAAGGCACCTACCTGCTCGGCACGTCGATCGCCAGACCACTGATCGCCAAGCGCCAGATCGAGATCGCCGCCCAGGTCGGCGCCGACGCCGTTTCCCACGGCGCCACCGGCAAGGGCAACGACCAGGTGCGTTTCGAGCTCAGCTATTACGCGCTCAACCCTGACATCCGGATCATCGCGCCCTGGCGGGAATGGGACCTGAACTCGCGCTCGAAGCTGATCGCCTACGCCGAGGACCAGGGCATCCCCACGCCTAAGGACAAGCTGGGCGAGGCGCCCTATTCCATGGATGCCAATCTCCTTCATATTTCCTATGAGGGCAAGGCCCTGGAAGACCCCTGGCGGGAGCCCGACGAATCCCTGTTCCGGCTCACCGTCTCGCCCGAGGCGGCGCCGGACGAAGCGATCTACGTGAAAATCGATTTCGAGGCCGGCGATCCGGTCGCCGTCGACGGCGACAAGCTGACGCCAGCGCTTTTATTGGCAAGACTCAACGCCCTTGCCGGCGCCCACGGCGTGGGGCGCGCCGACATCGTCGAAAACCGTTTCGTCGGGATGAAATCGAGGGGCGTCTACGAGACCCCAGGCGGCACCCTTTTGCTGGCGGCTCGGCGCGCCGTCGAAAGCCTGACCCTGGACAAAGGCGCCCAGCACCAGAAAGACGAACTGATGCCCCGTTACGCCGAACTGGTCTACAACGGTTTTTGGTTCTCTCCCGAGCGCCAGATGCTGCAAGCCTTGATCGACAAGGCGGCCGCCAATGTCACCGGCACGGCGCGGCTCAAACTCTACAAGGGCAGCGCCATGGTCGTCGGACGCAAGTCGCCGCTGAGCCTTTATTGCGAAGAGACCGCCACCTTCGAGGAAGACCAGGTCTACGACCAGCGCGACGCCGGGGGATTCATCAAGCTCAACGCCCTCCGCCTCAAGCTGGCCGGGAAAAAACGCGGCTAACTAATCGCCGCCCAAGACCAGGATCGCCACTGGCATGGCGGCCATGGCGGCCAGCGTCGTCGCAGTGATGATGCCGGCCATCAGCTTCGCGTCGCCGCCCATTTGCCGCGCCATCACGTAAGCCGAGGCCGAACCCGGCAGCGACGCGTACATGACGCAGATGGTGGCGGTCAGCCCGCCGACCGCGAAAACCTTGCAGGCGAGAAAGGTAACGGCGGGCAGGGCAATCAGCTTGATGGCGGTGATTACCGCGACCAGCCGCCCGGCCTGGCGGGCGGCAGCGAGGTCGAGTCCCGCCCCCACCGCCAACAGACCGACGGGCAAGGCGGCGCGACCGAGGATATCCAAAAGCGGCGCCGCCAACGAGGGTGTACCGATGCCGCTGAAATTAAGCAGCGCCCCCAAGAGGCAAGCCAAGATCAGCGGATTCGTCGCCACCCTGAACAAAGCTTTTTGCCAACCGCTAGAAAGCTTTTCCGCCGAGGCTCCGCAAACAACGCCGTGACGGACCAGGACAACGACGCTGAGCAGATTGACGATGGGCACGGTGACGACGATGCAAACGGCGAGCAGAGTCAACCCGGCGTCGCCAAAAAGGGCGAAGGCGGCGGCGATGCCGACGTAGGTATTGGGACGGATGGCGCCCTGTAACAGCGAAGTGAAAGCCGGACCATCGGCGGCAAAACGGCGCCCGAACAAGATCACCATGCCGGCGATCAACAGAAGGCCGGAAAACATCGCCGCCGTCATCGGCAGAACCTGGATCTCGGTCAGTTCGGCGGTTGCCGTGTTGCCGACAAGAAGCGCCGGGAAGAACAGATAGAAGGTCAACTTCTCGGCCGGCGCCCAAAAGACATCGGCGACGAGTTGCCTTGTTTTTAGCAGGTAGCCGAGAAAGATCAGCAGGAACACCGGCGCCAGGGCGAAGAGGATCGGGGTCATGAATTATCCCATCGCATCCAGGGCGCCTTGCAGGATGTAGGCGGCGGCGGCCTTGTCGATGACCTGGGCGCGCCGCTTGCGGGTCATGTCTGCCTCTTTGATCAGCATCCGCTCGACAGCCGCCGTCGACAGCCGTTCGTCCCAAAAGGCGATGGCGATGTCGATACGTTCGAGCAGGTTAGCGGCGAACTGGCGTGTCGATTGGCAACGCCGCCCCTCGCCGCCGTCCATTTCCACCGGCAGGCCGATGACCAGGCCGCCGACGCCCTCGCCGGCAACGATGCGGCAAAGCTCATCGGCGTCCTTTTCGAACTTGTTCCGGCTGAGCGTCCGATAAGGGGTGGCGACAGACAAGCCGATATCGGAAAGGGCGAGGCCAATGGTTTTTGAGCCCACATCGAGGCCGAGGAGAGGCCGCCCCGGCCCGATCGCCGCTTTCATTCCCCGCAAGTCCTCAACCGCCATGATTCCGTCCGTTGCCGCCGCCACGCTGGTTTTCCGCTCCCACCTAAGACCGGGTGGGACAACAGTAGCGCCGCCGTCTGGCCTGGCAAACAAAAAGACGGTGGCGGGAAAAGCAAAGGTTAACTATCACGCGCCGTAATCCATTATAATTTCTTATTCCTGGCTTTGGCGGGGGCGCGCAATGGCGATGACCGTTGGTAACGGCAATATGCGGGGCAGGCACAAATGCCTTTTCGCCATCGTTGTGAGCCGCTTCGGTCTCTTTTGTTGGGCCTTGGCGGTGGAACTGGCGACGGGCGCCGTTCGCCCCGCCCTGGCCGCAGAAACCTACCTCGGCATCGAGGTCGATAAGCTGCGCGGAGATTACCTTGTGCTCAAGGACGCCAACGTCCGCACCAAGCCCGACACCAAGGGCAAAAGGCTTGGCAGCGTGAGGAAAGGAAGCCGTGTGAAAGTGGTGGGCAAGGCCAAGGGCGGCGGCGGTTGGCTGGCTGGCGATGCGAAAGAACGGCAAGGAATTCGGCTTCGTCTATGCGCCGGTGATGATCGCCCTGATCGACGGAGCCTTGAAGAAAACCATCAAAGGCAAGGTATCGCTCAAAAACGGCCCCGCTTGCGACTACACCGTCCACTTCAAGGGCAAGACCTCCGTCGAGGACGAACTGTTCGAGGTTTCCGATTACGACGTCATCTGCTGTTGCCGCCTCAAGGGCAAGGAGTTCAACTTTCTGGCACCGACATTCATCGCCGAGGCACCTTGCGATTTTTCCCAGAAGCAGGCTTATCAGATCAGCGTCGATGTGCTCGGCATCGGTAACGGCTATGATGAGATCTTCTCGACCACCTCCACCTTCCACCGCGACAAAAAGGTCGTCGTCTTCAAAAATATCTCACTTTCAAGATACGGCAAAACCCCGGCGAAAAAGAGACTTGCCGCCAAAACCGTTCCCCAGGCTCTTATCGCCGCCATCCGCATTGCTTTCGGGGCGTGGAACGACAAGGTCTGGAAAATTCTCGCCGCCGCCGGGGTCAGGGAAGTCCGCTGACCGCCACCGCTTGCACCTCTTCGGCTCGGGTGATACTTTCCGCGCCGCTTGCCCCTTATTTCTGGCCGGGATTCCTCCCATGCCGTTAGATGAAGCCACCGTCAAGAAAATCGCCTTCCTCGCCCGCATCAAGGTGCCGGAGGACGAACTGGATCACTTGGCGGCGGAACTTTCCCAGATTATCGGCTGGGTCGAACAACTGGCCGAGGTCGACACCGGCGCCATCACACCGATGACCGTCGTCGCCGACATGACATGGCCCAAGCGGGACGATACCGTCACCGACGGCGGATACGCCGGCAAGGTGCTGGCCAACGCGCCGGAAGTGAAGGGGAGCTTTTATACGGTTCCGAAAGTGGTCGAATAATGGATAAGCTCATCGATCTCGACATCGCCCGCGCCCGTGACGGGCTGGCCGCCGGCGAGTATTCCTCCGAGACGCTGACCCGGGCGCATATCGAGGCCGTCGAGGCAGCCCGGAATCTCAACGCCTATATCACCGAGACCCCGGAAATCGCCCTCGCCGGGGCGAGAGAGTCGGATGTCCGCCGGGCCAAGGGCGAAGCCTTGGGCGCCATGGACGGCATTCCCATCGCGGTCAAGGACCTGTTCTGTACCGAAGGCGTGCCGACCACCGCCGGCTCGCATATCCTCGATGGCTTCGTCCCCGGTTATGAATCGACGGTGACGAAGAATCTCAAGGCCGCCGGCGCGGTGATGCTGGGCAAGACCAACATGGACGAGTTCGCCATGGGCTCGGCCTGTGTCACCGGCCACTTCGGGGCAGCCAAGAACCCATACCAGGGACCGGACGGAAAAGACCTGGTACCGGGCGGCTCGTCGGGCGGCTCGGCTTCGGCCGTGGCGGCGCGCACCTGCCTGGGCGCCATCGGCACCGACACCGGCGGCTCCATCCGTCAGCCGGCATCGTTCTGCGGCATCGTCGGGCTGAAACCGACTTACGGGCGTTGCTCGCGTTGGGGCATCGTCGCCTTTGCCTCCAGCCTCGACCAAGCCGGCCCCATGACTCGCACGGTGCGCGATGCCGCCATCATGCTAACGGCCATGGCCGGATTTGATCCCAAGGACTCCACCTCCGCCCCCGTCAAGGCCGTCGATTTCGAGGCGGCGCTTAACCGCGACATCAAGGGCTTGCGAATAGGCATCCCCAAGGAATACCGGATCAAGGGCATGCCCGAAGAGATCGATAAGCTGTGGAAGAAAGGCGCAAGCCTGCTCCGCGACGCCGGCGCCGAGACGGTCGAGGTATCTCTGGCCCATACCAAATACGCGCTGCCGGCTTATTACATTGTCGCCCCGGCCGAGGCCTCTTCCAACCTGGCCCGCTACGACGGGGTGCGATACGGGCTGCGCGTACCGGGCCAGTCCCTGGACGAAATGTACGAGAACACCCGTGGGCGGGGTTTTGGCAAGGAAGTGCGCCGGCGCGTCCTCATCGGCACTTATGTTTTGAGCGCCGGCTACTACGATGCCTATTATCTGAAAGCGCAGAAAGTGCGAGCGTTGATCGCCGAGGACTTCCGCGAAGTTTTCGAGACCGTTGACCTGCTGCTAACACCGACGGCGCCGTCGGCGGCCTTTCCCATCGGTGAAAAAATGGACGACCCCCTCGCCATGTATTTGAACGACGTTTTTACCGTACCCGCCAGCCTCGCCGGCCTTCCCGCCGTCTCGGTGCCGGCGGGAGAGGACAATTTCGGTCTGCCCCTGGGACTCCAGTTCATCGGCAAGCCTTTCGACGAAAAGACTGTATTACGCGCGGCGGATGTCTTCCAGGCGGCAAGCGGTTTCGGGAGTTCCTAGGCGCCATGGGATACCTGATAGAGGGTGAAAGCGGCGATTGGGAGGTGGTCGTCGGACTCGAGGTACACGCCCAGATCATCTCCGAGGCTAAGCTCTTTTCCGGCGCCGCCACCGGCTTCGGGGCCGAGCCCAACAGCCAGGTGTCGTTTGTTGACGCCGCCATGCCGGGCATGCTGCCGGTGATCAACGAGCACTGCGTCGCCCAGGCGGTGCGCACCGGCCTCGGGCTGCAAGCGAAAATCAACCTCCTCAGCGTCTTCGAGCGTAAGAACTACTTCTATGCCGACCTGCCACAGGGCTATCAGATATCCCAGTTCAAACATCCCCTTGTCGGCGAGGGCACGATCACTCTCGATCTTCCCGACGACGCCACCCGCAAGGTCGGCATCGAACGTCTGCACATGGAGCAGGACGCCGGCAAGTCCTTGCACGACCAGGACGCCGTCCGTTCGTTCATCGACCTCAACCGCTCCGGCGTGCCGCTCATGGAAATCGTCTCCAAGCCCGACCTGCGCGGCCCCGAGGATGCCGGCGCCTATCTGCGGAAACTGCGCTCCATCCTCAGGTGTCTGGGCACCTGCGACGGCAATATGGAGGAAGGCAGCTTACGCTGCGACTGTAACGTCAGTGTGCGCAAGGTGGGGGAAGCGGATTACCGCACCCGCGCCGAGATCAAGAACCTCAACTCCGTACGCTTCGTCATGCAGGCCATCGAGTTCGAAGCCGTGCGCCAGGTCGAGGTCTATGAAAATGGCGGCAAGGTGAACCAGGAAACCCGCCTTTTCGATTCCGCCAAGGGCATGACACGGGCCATGCGGAGCAAGGAATTCGCCCACGACTATCGCTACTTTCCCGACCCGGACCTGCTGCCGTTGGAAATCTCCCAGGAATTTGTCGATGGGATCAAGGCCTCCTTGCCAGAATTGCCGGAGCAGAAAAAAGAGCGGTTCCTGGCCGATCACAGCCTTTCGGCCTATGACGCGGGCGTGCTGGTGGCCGAGCGCGAGACGGCGGACTTCTTCGAAGCCGTGGCCGAGGGCCGCGACGCCAAGACCGCCGCCAACTGGGTCATCAATCAGTTGTCCCGCGAGCTCAACAGGTCAGGTGAATCGATAGAAAACAGTCCCGTAAGCTCACAAGATCTTGGCAAGCTGATTGATCTTGTTTCCAATAAAACCATTTCCACTGCCGCGGCCAAAACGGTTTTCGCGATCATGTACGCGGATGGAGGAGACCCCGCCGCCATCGTTGCAGCAAAAGGGCTCACGCAGATTACCGATACGGGAGAGGTCGAGACCGCCGTCGATAACGTCATCGCCGAGAATCCGGATCAGGCGCGGGATGTCCGTGACGGCAAGGACAAAACCATCGGCTGGTTCGTCGGCCAGGTGATGAAGGCGACGGGCGGTAAAGCCAACCCGAAGGCGGTGAACGAGTTGTTGCGAAAGAAACTCCTGGGCTGACGGTGGGATGGCGGAAGAAAATCGAAAGGGATCGCCGGGCATGACGAACGGTGGCGCGGCCGATTACGGCTCTCGCCATAACCAGAAGTTATCCCCATTTTCCACAAGGCTGTGGATCGATTCCGGCTTTTCAGGATAATTTTTTTTCATTAACCTCACTTAACAGTTCGGAAGTTTTATTTATTCGCAAGAATTGATTGAGGTTTCGGACTTAAATTCAGGATTTCCCAGGGATCCGAAAGGGTTTTCATGAGATTTTGAATTGGAGGCGGCCCGGACGAGCAATCGGACGGGCCGCTTTTCTTTGCGGTCTCTGGCGGGAAGGACCAAAAAAACCACTCAACGGCCGGCGGCGGCTTCGGTAGAACCGGTGGGAATTCGGTTCCACATCCGGCTATCAAGCAAGACGCCTTCCGACAACAGCATGCTTCGTGGATTCACTCCAGGCGAGATAAG
>DASCPW010000021.1:0-18444 GCA_036012725.1 Rhodospirillales bacterium | reverse complement strand
CATCCCTATCCATTATATCCTTTGCTTTTCCACGCGAACTTTCCGGCTGTCGGTTTCCGGGTCGCTTGCCGGTAGCATGGCGATCATTGACCGCCACCGCCTCCGGTGGCCACGGGCGGGCGATGGGGGGAAGGTGGTTTAATAGGGGTGGATGACAAACCATGAGAATCTTGGCTTGCGGTGATATCGTCGGCCGCTCCGGCCGCAAGGTCTTTGTTGACAATATCGCCGATCTGCGCCGTCGGTTGGCACTGGATTTCGTGGTTGTTAACGGCGAGAACGCCGCCCATGGCTTTGGCATCACCGAACAGATCTGCAATTCATTTTACGAAGCCGGAGCCGATGTCATTACCACCGGCAACCACGTTTGGAATCGACGCGAGATATTGAGCTTCCTTGACGGCGATTCCCGTCTCTTGAGGCCTATAAATTATCCCACGGGAACGCCGGGCAGAGGGAAGGGCATTTTCACCACCGCCAAGGGGAGCAGGGTTTTGGTAATCAATCCCATGGGCCGTTTGTTCATGGCCCCCCTGGACGATCCTTTTGCCGTCGTTGAAGCTGAACTGGCGCGCCACCGGCTTGGCGTCACCGTGGACTGTGTTATCGTTGATCTTCACGCCGAAGCGACAAGCGAGAAAATGGCCATGGGCCACAAGCTGGACGGGCGGGTTTCAATGGTTGTTGGCAGTCACACCCACGTTCCTACCGCCGATGCCATGATTCTTCCCGGCGGCACCGCCTATCAGACCGACATGGGGATGTGTGGCGATTTTGATTCCGTCATTGGTATGGTCAAGGAAACGGCGGTGGCGCGTTTTACCAGCCAGTTGCCTACGGATCGTTTACAACCGTCCACTGGCGAGGCCACCTTGTGCGCGCTGTTTGTGGAAACAGATGATGAAACTGGCCTCGCCCGCCACGTCGCCCCATTACGCCTCGGCGGCTGCCTGTCCGAGCAATGGCCACTGTAACCGCCGCCCGATGCGGTCTTTTGCCGCTGCCCCAATCATGCCATATTGCTTTGCTAACCGCTTAGGCTGTACCTATGCCTTTGAACTCTATATATGGTATAAGTTCATGTTGTTAGCTACATTATATTCCTTAGAATAGGCAAATTATCGAAACATGGCCGGCCATTCCCAGTTCAAAAACATCATGCACCGGAAGGGCGCCCAAGACAGTAAGCGTGCCAAGGTTTTCACCAAGCTGATCCGGGAATTGACCGTCGCCGCCAAAACAGGTCTGCACGACCCGGACATGAACCCGCGGTTGCGCTCGGCGATCGCATCGGCCAAGCAGGCCAATATGCCCAAGGATACCATGGAACGCGCCATAAAACGTGGCGCTGACGTTGGAGATGACACCAGTTTCGAGGAAGTGCGCTACGAAGGTTACGGCCCCGGTGGCATTGCCCTGATCATCGAAACGCTCACCGACAATCGCAACCGCACCGCCGCCGAGATCCGCTCGGCTTTTAGTAAGCATGGTGGCAATTTGGGTGAGCAGGGCAGCGTCAGCTTTCTCTTCGAGCGCATCGGCCTGGTCAATTTCAAGGCCGAGGCGACCAGTTCCGAGGGCATGTTCGAGGCCGCCATCGAGGCGGGCGCCGGCGACATCGAATCCGGCGAGGCCGGGCACGAGGTCATTTGCGAGCCGGATGATCTCAACGCCGTGCGCGATGCCCTAGAAGCGAAATTCGGTGCCGCCACTGCCGCGCATCTGGATTGGAAACCGCTAAATACGGTGCCGGTGGACGAAGAGATGGCCGACACCCTTTTCAAATTTTTGAACATCCTTGACGACAACGACGACGTGCAACGGGTGGTCGCCAACTTCGACGTCGCCGAGGATGTGATGGAGCGTCTCGGTGGATGAGCCGATCATGCCAAGGACAAGGCCGTGACGAGATGAGAATCCTTGGGCTGGATCCGGGTTTGCGCAATACCGGCTGGGGCCTTGTCGAGGCCAATGACAATCGTCTCCGCCACGTCGCCAACGGTGTTATCAGCAGCGGTGCCGGGCCGGGCCTCGCCCAAAGACTGATGCAATTGCACGAAGGTCTGGCCGTGGCAATCGCCCGGTACTCTCCCGACGAGGCAGCGGTGGAGGAAACTTTCGTTAATCTCAATCCCGTCTCTACCCTTAAATTGGGACAGGCGCGCGGCGTGGCCCTTCTGGTTGCCGCCCAGGCCGGGCTGAGCGTCGCCGAATATTCGCCCAACTTGGTTAAGAAAACCGTGGTCGGTACCGGCCACGCCGCCAAAAAACAAGTTCAGATGATGGTCCGGATGCTGCTGCCGGGGTGCGCCATTACCAACGCCGACGCGGCGGACGCCCTCGCCGTTGCCATCTGCCACGTCCACCACCGGGAAACCGCCTTGCGGATCGCCAAGGCGGAATCCCATTACCAAACCACGGAGGCCAACCAATGATCGCCAAGCTCTCGGGTATTGTCGATTCCTTGGGCGGGGACTGGGCCGTCATTGACGTATCCGGCGTTGGCTACTTGGTCTTTTGTTCCGGCCGTTGCCTGAACCGTCTTGTCGTCGGGGAGACGGTAAGCTTGCTCATCGACACCCATGTCCGCGAGGATCACATCCATCTCTATGGTTTTATCGATGCGGCCGAGCGCGATTGGTACCGTTTGTTGACCACGGTGCAAGGCGTGGGGGCGAAAGTGGGGCTGGCGATCCTCGGCGTGTTGGGTACCGGTGAGTTGTCACAGGCGATGATGGCGGAGGATCGGGATACACTTTGCCGTGCCCCCGGTGTTGGGCCGAAACTGGCGAACCGGATCTTAAGAGAGCTCAAGGACAAGGTCGGCGAGATTGCCTTAGGTGCCAGCGTGCTAGCCGCTCCCGCGGCCGGCGGCGAAAGCGGCGCGGCAGCCGATGCGGTCTCCGCTCTGATCAATCTCGGCTACAACCCATCGCAAGCGCTAGCGGCGGTTTCACAGGCCGCCGACAAGCTGAAGCCCGAGGCTGGCGCGGAAGCCTTGATCCGGGGCGGGTTGTCTGAGTTGGGGCCACGGGAACATAACTGATGACAGACAATCCCGGCAGCGCGCCCGAACAGCCGGGCGACCGCCTGATCGCAAGAGAGGAACACAAAGACGATCATCCCGATGCCAAGCTGCGCCCTACCCGCATCGCCGAATTCATAGGCCAGCGTCAAGTTTGCGATAATTTGCGGGTCTTCATCGAGGCGGCGCAGGTTCGCGGCGAAGCCCTCGACCATGTGCTGTTTTACGGACCGCCGGGCCTCGGCAAAACGACGCTGGCGCAGATTGTTGCCCGCGAATTCGGAGTGGGTTTTCGCGCTACCTCCGGTCCTGTCCTCGCCAAGGCTGGGGATTTAGCGGCGATCCTGACCAACCTGCAACCCAGGGACGTTCTTTTCATCGACGAAATTCACCGCCTCAATCCGGCCGTCGAGGAAACCCTTTATCCGGCCCTGGAAGACTTCCAACTCGATCTGATCATCGGTGAGGGACCGGCGGCCAGATCCTTGCGCATCGACCTGCCGCCTTTTACCCTGGTCGGTGCGACAACGCGTTCCGGGTTGATCACGACGCCTCTACGCGAGCGTTTTGGGATTCATTCACGGGTGCTCTTTTATTCGGCTGGGGAGTTGGAGCAAATCATCAGCCGCAACGCCGGGCTCTTGAATTTCCATTTAACCGCCAGCGGTGCCGGCGAAATCTCGCGGCGCTCGCGCGGCACTCCCAGGATAGCCTGCCGGCTGCTTCGAAGAGTGCGCGATTTTGCCGCCGTCGACGGTGCCAACGAAATGGATAAAAGCGCCGTCGACAAGGCCCTCGAGCGGCTGGAAGTGGACAAGTTGGGCCTTGACGCCATGGACCGCCGCTATTTGCTTTGCATCGCCGAGAACTACGGTGGCGGGCCGGTCGGAGTCGAGACCTTGGCGGCGGCGTTGTCGGAACAGCGTGATACCATCGAGGAAGTGATCGAGCCCTATTTGATACAACAAGGCTTTCTGATGCGAACGCCACGTGGCCGCACCCTGTCGGAACAAGCCTACCGCCACCTTGGGTCGCGGCCGCCGAAGGGTAAGCAGATGGACCTCGACGTCGAGAACGCAAATGACTGAGGCTTTGCTGAAGGAACCGCCCAGGGAAAATACCGAAGGACCGCATGTCTTTCAGATCCGCGTCTATTACGAAGACACAGATGCCGGCGGCGTCGTTTATTACGCCAATTACCTTAAATTCGCCGAACGGGCGCGGACCGAAATGTTACGCAGTCTTGGCTTTGAAAATTCCCGCTTGATGGACGGCGACGGCCCAGGGACCGGAATCGCCCTGGCGGTTCGCCAAATGGTGGTGGACTACCTGAGACCGGCCGGGCTGGACGATCTCTTGGAAGTCCATACGGGGATACTGGAAATCGGCGGTGCTTCCCTTCGCCTCCAACAACTGGTAAGGCGCGGTGTCGAAGACTTAGTCCGCATGCGGATCACTCTTGCCTGTATGAATGTGACGTCAAGGCGCACGGCGCGCCTTCCCACCGGCTTTAAGGAGCGGTCTCAAAAACTTTTTCCTTTCCATCAACAAGGCTGAAGATATGGAGAACAATATCATTGACACCGTCACACTAGGCGGATCGGTCGCCGCCATCGACTTTTCAGTTTGGTCTTTGTTTCTGAGGGCCGATGTGATCGTCAAGACGGTAATCATTATTTTATTGCTGGCGTCCATTTGGTGCTGGGCAATCATCTTTGAAAAGTTGGTCGGGCTTCGCCGTCTTAACACCCGGGCCTCGGAATTCGAGCAGTCCTTCTGGTCCGGTATTTCCCTGGATGATCTTTATGACCGCACCGGCGCCCAGCCGCGTGATCCGATGACCGCCGTCTTCGTCGCCGCCATGCGGGAATGGCGGCGGGCAATTCCGGCGGGACTTTCGGGGCAGAATGGCGCCCGGGTGAGTTTGAACGAGCGGATCGAGCGGGTCATGCAGATTACCCTGGCGCGTGAAATGGATCAGGCCGAACGCTATATGACTTTCCTCGCTTCCACCGGCGCCACGGCGCCTTTCATTGGGCTTTTTGGCACGGTTTGGGGCATCATGAACAGTTTCCAGGCGATCGCGCTCACCAAGAACACATCTCTGGCGGTGGTCGCGCCCGGCATCGCCGAGGCTTTGTTCGCCACGGCGCTGGGTTTGCTGGCGGCGATTCCGGCGGTGCTTGCTTTCAACAAACTTAGCAAGGATTTGGAACGCTATGCCGGACGCCTCGACAGTTTTGCCGGCGAGTTCTCCGCCATTCTATCGCGTCAGATGGAGGAAAAGGACTGATCATGGCCGTTTCCACGCGCGGCGACACGCGCCACTTCGGCCAGGGCCGTTTTTTCCGCCGCGGCCACTGCCCGATGAGTGAAATCAACGTCACCCCGATGGTTGACGTCATGCTGGTGCTGCTGATTATTTTCATGATAACGGCGCCGCTTTTGACTGTCGGGGTCAGGGTTGATTTGCCGAAGACCAAGGCCCAGGTGATTGCCGACGAAGTCGAGCCCCTGGCTGTTACGATCAATGCCGAGGGGCGTATTTTTCTCCAGGAAACCGAGCTTGATCTTGTTGCCCTGGCCCCGCGCCTTGTGGCGATTGCCGGCAACAATCCCGACGTTCGGGTTTTTGTGCGTGGCGATCAGACGATCAATTACGGGCGGGTGATGGAAGTGATGGGGACAATCAACGCCGCCGGTTTTAAAAAGGTGGCCTTGGTCACCCGCCGATTGACCGCAAGATCTGGGAAATAGAGGAAAGAGTCCGGATGACGGCCATGCGCAAAGGCATCACCTGTTCTGTTTTGTTTCATGCGATGGTGATGGCCGTCGGTTATTTTGGGCTGCCGGAATTGCGCCGTGATTTGTCCCTGATTGAAGCGCCGATCATGGTCGAAATCATGACGGTGGCCGAGACCACTAATGCGCCGGCCCCAAAACCCAAGCCCATGCCAAAGCCTAAACGGCGACCGCCGCCCAGGTTGCCGAAGGTGGGAGTTCCGCCACCGCCGCCGTCCTCGCCGAAGCCGGAACCGGAGGTTGCCGCCGTGCCGCCGCCACCGGAAGCCAAACCGAAGCCAAAGCTGAAAGCTAAACCACAGCCGAAGCCGGAAGCTAAACCGACGCCACGGGTACCACCCCGCCTCGTCAAGGCAAGGCCAAAACGCAAGCCAAAGCCGCCCGACACTTTCGCCTCGGTTTTGAAAACGGTAAAGGAATTACAACGGCAAAATCCTGAGCCGAAGGCAAAGAGCGAAAAGCAGAAAAAGAAAGAAAATGATAAATCATTTGAACAGCAAACGGCCAAGGCCTTGGCGTCGCTGTCGCGGCGTTACGATGCGTCTAGGCCACTGACGATCAGTGAAATCGATTTGGTGCGTCAGCAAATCGCCGGTTGCTGGAATCTGCCGGCCGGGGCCAAAGACGCGGAGAATTTGGTAATCGAGATATGGGTCGCCATGAACCCTGACGGCACAGTGCGCCAGGCGAAGATTCAACAACAAGCGCGCTTGCAATCGGATTCCTTTTTTCGCGCCGCCGCCGAGAGTGCGCTTAGGGCGGTTTTGAACAAAAGGTGCCAGCCGTTCAAACTGCCACCCCAAAAATACGACCGTTGGAAGACAATGACCCTGGTTTTCAATCCCAAGGAAATGTTTGGAACATGATGGCTGCAATCTATTCCCGCCGGTTGGCGCACCCGCTTTTGGTCTTGGTTTTTTTGCTGGTGCTGGCCGCGGCCGGGCCGGCGGCGGCCGAGCTAAGAATCGATATCACGCGAGGCGTCGTCGAGCCGCTCCCCATAGCGGTCACGGACTTCACCGGTTCAACCGAGCCGGAGTCGCGGCTCGGGCGCGATATCGGCTTGGTGGTGGCCGCCGACCTTGAACGTTCGGGGCTGTTCCGTCCCATCGATTCGCAGGCCTTCATCCAGACCGCGCAAGCAGTGAACGACCTTCCCCGCTTCGGCGACTGGCGGACCATCAATGCCCAGGCCCTGGTCCAAGGGCGGGTGCAAATTATCGCCGACGGCCGCTTGCGCGTGGAATTCCGTCTGTGGGATGTTTTCGCCGAGCAGCAAATGTCGGGGATCGCCTTCCAAACAGCTCCCAAGGCATGGCGCCGCGTCGGTCACATGATCGCCGATACTGTTTATAAACGGATCACTGGCGAGGACGGCTATTTTGACTCCCGCATTGTCTATATCGCCGAAAGCGGGCCACAGAACCGCCGGCTCAAGCGTCTGGCAATCATGGACCAGGATGGAGAAAGCCACCATTTTCTCACTGATGGCGCCGAACTGGTCCTGACCCCCCGTTTTTCACCGACTTTGCAGGAAATTATTTACCTTTCCTATTTCGGCAATCTTCCGCGCGTCTACATATTCAATCTCGACACCGGACGGCAGGAGATTCTAGGCAATTTTCCGGGCATGACCTTTGCTCCGCGATTTTCGCCCGACGGCAAAAAGGTCATCATGAGCATGGCTAAGGACGGCAACTCCGAAATCTACACCATGGATCTCAGGACCCGCGTCACGAGACGATTGATCCACCATTCAGCCATTGACACATCGCCCAGCTACTCTCCCGATGGTAAACGAATAACCTTCAATTCCGACAGGGGCGGCACTCAACAACTTTACGTAATGGGTTCGGACGGCAGCAACGTCAGGCGCATCAGCCATGGCGATGGACGCTTTGCGACACCTGTATGGTCGCCGCGTGGTGATCTGATCGCCTTTACCAAGATGCGCAAGGGACGCTTTTTCATCGGCGTCATGCGTCCGGATGGCAGCGGCGAGCGTTTGCTCGCCGAGGATTTCCTGGTCGAAGCGCCGACCTGGGCGCCGAATGGCCGGGTCCTCATGTTTTTCCGCCAGCAGCCGACCAGGGCCGACGGCAGCGGCGGCCGCTCTCGGCTTTATTCCATCGATTTAACCGGCCACAATGAACGCGAGGTGATCACTCCGCTGGATGCTTCCGACCCGGCATGGTCGCCCCTAATTCCATAATCGGCGAAAGCCAAGATTAAGATCTTTAAGTAGCTGGAAATCAAAAAACTCTTGGAATTGATCTTTATTCACTTTAAAATAAAATAAGTCATTCATAAAGATTATGGCAGACAGATTCAAAAGGGTTTAATGTTAAGCTCTTTGTTTTCGTGTGCAGTTTTTTTAAAATGTTAACGTTCCGGTCATTGGAGAGAAGCAAATGCATTTAAAGATTCTAGGCCTTTTCGTGGCCGTCGCGTTGATTGCCGCCTGTGAGACCGCTCCGGAAGGAAGCGCCGGCGCCAGCGGCGCCGGCAAAACCAAAGACACTAGTCTAACACTGCGCCATACCGCCAAACCAGCGGCGGGGTCACAGAATGATCTGTTGGTCAATGTCGGTGATCGTGTCTTTTTCGACTACGATAAGTACAACGTCAGTTCGCAAGCTCGTCAAATCCTGGTAAAGCAGGCCGCGTGGATGAAGAAATACCCTGCGCTGATCTTCACCATCGAGGGGCATTGCGACGAGCGTGGGACCCGCGAGTACAACTTGGCTCTGGGTGAGCGGCGCGCCAATGCGATCAAAGACTACCTTGCCACCCTGGGGATCAACTCCAGCCGCTTGAAGACCATTTCCTACGGTAAGGAACGTCCGGTGGCGCTCGGCTCCAATGAGCAAGCCTGGTCGCAAAACCGCCGCGCCGTGACGGTGGTGGGTGTTGCCGGCAGTTAGAGCGTAATCGTCTCAAATGGAATTAATTTGAAACGTGTTTCGCCCCTCTAATTCATTTACTTAGGGGCTTTTTCACGGCCTGGATGGCTTCGACCCAGGTCGATATGGTTCTTGGAATGCGCCGCGCCACAGGGGGTTTCTCGGCGCTTATCTTTGCCGCCTAAGCGCCGCCGTCCATATATGAAATGCTCAAAAATGAGGAAACCTGCACAGGAACCGGTTTGAGCGGGCGCCATATTATTGCCTAGAATGAACCGCATAATAATTTTAGCTGGCTGTTCGGGCGACTTACCGTCGGTCGGCCGGGGCGATTTAGGGCAATGGAAATAGGCATGATGCGCTGGTTTTGGGCTTTTGTTTGCGTCTGGACAGTGGCGGTGATGACCATTGCGGGCGCATCTTGTGCTTGGGCTCAGAACGATTATATCGGTCCCCTGCATGACCGCCTGGAGCGTCTCGAACGCGACATCAGAACCCTCAACACCCGTCTTTCTAAAGGCGGTTCTCCAGCTTCGCCGGCGGCGGCTGGAACGAGGGATGTTCGTTCTGCCGCCGGTGTCGGCGAATACGCCATTGCTCGTTTTCAAGTGCGGCTGTCAGCTCTGGAGGAGGAATTGCGCTTGTCGACCGGCAAAATGGAGGAAATGGCCTATCTTCTTGATCAGATCCGGCAGCGGCTCGACAAGTTGGTTGGCGATGTCGATTTCCGTCTCAGCACCATCGAAAAAGAACTGCGCGTGGCACCCGCAAAAACTTTGCCGGAAGCGCCACGGGCGAGCGCGGCGCCATCACAGCCAGAGGTGCGGACGGTAACGCCGGGCACCGCCGCTCCTTCTTTCGCCGCCAGTCAGGCAAACCTCGGCACCGTTACCGAGGGCGAACTGCGGGCCACTCAACCAGGCACCGGCGCCGAGCCGCAACCGGCGGTGCCGGCCCAACAAGGCCAGGCCGCCCAATTGAGTATACTGCCGGAAGGGACTCCGAAGGAGCGCTATACCTTTGCTTTCGGGCTGTTGCGCCAAGCCAACTATGATCAGGCGGAAAAAGCCTTTAAGGAGTTTCTTCAGATCCACGGCGACGATACCCTGGCCGGCAATGCTCGGTACTGGCTGGGCGAGACTTTTTATGTCCGCAAGGAATTTGCTGAAGCTGCAAAGATTTTTTTCGAGAATTTTCAAAAGGAGCCGCGCGGTCCGAAAGGACTCGACACCATGCTCAAGCTAGGCATGTCCTTGGCCGGGCTTGAAAAAAAACGAGAAGCTTGTGCCGCCTATGACAAGATGATGAAGGATTTTCCCGAAGTTCCCGCCAACATCGCCAAAACAGTGGCTAGGGAACGGCAGCGTAGCGGCTGCCAATGAGGCGCCGTTCATGACTGCCTCCCAACCCATTTCAGCGGAAGAATTTTCCTCACTGATGGCTGTCGTCAGCCCTTTCGAAACGGCGCCCCACGTTGCGGTAGCTGTTTCCGGAGGCGGCGACAGCTTGAGCCTCTGCTTGTTGGCCGGGGCCTGGGCACAGCGTCACGGTGGGCGGGTGACGGCGTTGACCGTCGATCATGGTTTGCGCCCCGCCGCCGCCGCCGAGGCGGCGCAAGTCGGCGGGTGGCTGAATGGGCGCGGCATCGAGCACCGCGTCCTAGCTTGGCGAGGCGTCAAACCAACATCGGGTTTGCAGGCGGCGGCGCGAAAAGCTCGCTACGACCTGTTGACGTCATGGTGTCGAGAGACAGGCGTACTGCATCTTTTCCTTGCCCATCACCTGGAGGACCAAGCCGAGACCTTTCTCATGCGTCTCGGACGGGGCAGCGGCATTGACGGTCTCGCGGCCATGGCCGCCGTCGTCGAGACGGCTTCGGTCCGTCTTGTCCGTCCGCTCCTGAAGATGCCGCCCGAACGGCTCAAGGCAACGTTGAGGGCGTTGGGCCAGGAATGGATCGAGGACCCTTCCAACCGGGACCGAAACTTTGCCCGGACACGGATCAGGTCAGCTTTATCGGACTTGGCCGTAGCCGGGATTTCGCCCGAGCGCTTGGCCGAGACAGCCGGCCACCTGGCGCGCGCGCGCCTGGCTCTGGAAAGCGCCGCCTCGGCTTTGCTGGCTCGATGTTGCATGATCCATCCAGCGGGATACGCTCGCGTCGACGGCGGCGCTCTGGCGGCGGCGCCGAAGGCAGCGTCCTTGCGGGCGCTGGCGCGGATCCTGGTCTGTATTGGCGGCCGGACTTACGGACCGCGTTCGGCAAAGCTGGAGCGTCTCCACCACAGTATCATCAATGGCGGCAAAGACATCTCCCATTGCCTCGCCGGCTGTCATGTCTTGGCGGTGAAACGAAAGCCTGTGGAGCAGCGACAGTTCCTGGTCTGCCGCGAGCGGCGGGGATCGCCTCTTCCCCTTGCCGCCGTTGCCGGAACGCGGTTTCTATGGGATCGCCGTTTCGCCATCGAATTCACCGCCACCAACGGTAAGGCAACATCCGGAGCCGCCCGGCTGACGAGCCTGGGAGATGACGGTTGGGCCGCCGTTGCCGCCGACCGTCCGGATATCAAGTCCTGTCCGCTGCCGATGGCGGTTCGGCCATCGCTTCCGGCCCTCAGGGATGGCCAGGGTATTTTCGCCGTCCCCCATTTGTTGTATAAACGTGACGGCGATGACGGCCCCGGGGTGGCGTTTGCGCGGCTAAAGTTTATGCCGCCGAATACCATCTCCGGAGCGGGTTTTTGCATTGCTTAGTGATTTTCAGTTACTATCTATAAAATAACATGGGTACCAAAAGCGTTCCCACGACGCATGGGTGACGGGCCTAACCTTTAGGGTCGGCGTTTTTGCAAGAAAGGATGCGACTTTGAAGATCAGCAAGAATCTGGCGCTATGGCTCACCATCGCGCTGTTGGTTTTCGTGCTTTACAATCTGTTCCAAGGGATGTCGCCGAAGAAGGAACTGGAAAATCTGGCTTTTTCCGATTTCCTGGCATCAGTTGAAAGCGGCGAGGTTCGCGACGTCACCATCAAGGGCAATATTATCACCAGCCATTTCCGGGACGGCCGCGCATTCAGCACCTATGCCCCAAATGATCCGAGCTTGGTAAGCCAACTCGTCATAAAGGGCGTTCGCATCAGCGCGTTGCCGGCGGATGAAAACGTTCCGGGTTTTTGGGATATTCTGATTTCTTGGTTCCCCATGCTGCTGTTGATCGGGGTGTGGATCTTTTTCATGCGGCAAATGCAATCCGGTGGCGGCAAGGGAGGGGCCATGGGATTTGGAAAATCTAAGGCCAAGCTGCTTACGGAGAAAAAAGGCCGCGTCACTTTCCACGATGTCGCGGGCATCGATGAAGCCAAGCAGGAGCTGGAAGAAATAGTCGAGTTCCTTAAGAACCCGGCCAAGTTCCAACGCCTAGGTGGAAAGATCCCCAAAGGCTGTCTGCTGGTTGGCCCACCCGGCACCGGCAAGACGCTGTTGGCCCGCGCCATTGCCGGCGAAGCCAATGTGCCGTTTTTTACCATCTCCGGCTCTGATTTCGTCGAGATGTTCGTCGGTGTTGGCGCGTCCAGGGTGCGCGACATGTTCGAACAAGGAAAAAAGAACGCCCCTTGCATCATTTTCATTGACGAGCTTGACGCCGTCGGCCGCCATCGCGGCGCCGGCCTTGGCGGCGGTAACGACGAGCGCGAGCAGACCCTGAACCAGCTTTTGGTTGAGATGGACGGTTTCGAATCCAACGATGGCGTGATCCTGATCTCGGCCACCAACCGCCCCGACGTCCTCGACCCGGCACTTCTCAGACCCGGGCGTTTTGACCGCCAGGTGACGGTCCCCAACCCTGATATTCTGGGCCGCGAGAAGATCCTCAAAATCCATATGCGCAAGGTTCCCCTGGCCCCCGACGTTGACGCTCGCGTCATCGCCCGCGGCACGCCCGGCTTTTCCGGCGCCGATCTCGCCAATCTCGTTAATGAGGCGGCATTGTTGGCGGCGCGGGTCGGTAAGCGGATCGTCACCATGGTTGATTTTGAAATGTCTAAGGATAAGGTCATGATGGGCGCCGAGCGCCGTTCCATGGTGATGACCGACGAGGACAAGAAGCTGACCGCCTATCACGAAGCGGGCCACGCTCTTGTCGGCTTGCATGTGCCCAAACATGACCCATTGCACAAGGTGACGATCATACCGCGTGGCCGGGCATTGGGTGTCACCATGTCGCTGCCGGAAACGGACCGCTATACCTATTCGAAGGTGGAGCTTGAATCAAAACTGGCGATGATGTTCGGTGGCCGCCTCGCCGAAGAGATCATTTTCGGCCTTAACAACGTCACCACCGGCGCCAGCAACGATATCAAACAGGCAACCGAAATGGCCAGGAGCATGGTCACCGAATACGGGTTCTCTCCCAAACTGGGGCCGCTCAAATATAGTGAAAACGATGAGGAGATATTTCTCGGCCGTTCGGTGACCCAGCACAAAAATGTCTCCGACGCTACCGCCAAGGTGATCGATGGGGAAATCCGCCGCCTAGTCGAGGAAGGGGAGGCCCTGGCCCGCAAGATTCTAAAGGAAAACCGGGATGATCTCGAGATTCTGGCGCAGGCGTTGCTCGAGTATGAGACGCTAAACGGCAAAGAAATCGACGCTCTGCTCAGAGGCGAGACCATCATCCGTCCCGACGAAACCGAAATGTCCGAGAAGGACAGTGGCCACAAGTCCTCGATTCCGGTGAGCGGTTCCAAGGGCAAGGAGCCTCCCGGTGGCGGCCTTAGCCCCGAACCGCAAACCAGTTCTTGACGGTCATCAAACCCGGCTCTGATGGGCCGCTCCGGCAATCTCCAAAATGACCAAATCCTCGCTCCGAAGCGGAGTGGGTCGTTCCCCGTGACGGCTTCTTTTGCCGGTCTTTCCCTGGCCCGCGCTCTGATCATGGGCATCATCAACGTGACGCCTGATAGCTTTTCCGACGGCGGCTTGACTGTTGACCCGGCTGAAGCCATTACCCGTGGCCGGATGTTGCTGGATGACGGCGCTGATATCCTCGACGTCGGTGGCGAATCGACCCGCCCGGGAGCCGAGTCCGTCCCCATCGAGGTGGAGCTGGAACGGGTTTTGCCAGTGGTCCGCGGCCTTCAAGGGGAAGGTGCCGTTGTTTCCATAGACACCCGTAAGGCGCCAGTGATGGAGGCGGCGCTGGCGGCTGGCGCCACCATCATCAACGACGTTACCGCCCTGACCGGGGACCGGTGCTCGCTCGAGGTGGTGGCCGGAAGCAACGCCGCCGTCGTGCTCATGCATATGCGGGGCAATCCGGGAACCATGCAGGACGATCCCCGATACGACGATGCCGCAAAGGAGGTGTTCGACTATCTCTCTGGGCGGGTGGCAGCCTGCGGGGCGGCCGGTATCGAGCCCTCGCGCATCGCCGTCGATCCCGGCATAGGCTTCGGCAAGACCGTTGACCACAACATCGGCATCCTTGGCCGCCTGGACCTCTACCGGGAGCTGGGATGCGCGCTTCTTATCGGGGTCTCCCGCAAAGCCTTCATCGGCCGCTTGAGCAAGGAAGAACCGCCTCGCCAACGCCTCGCCGGCTCGCTCGCCGCGGCGTTGGCTGGGGTGGCGATGGGTGCCCATATCCTGCGCGTCCACGACGTCGCCGAAACTCGCCAGGCCCTGGATGTGTGGGAGGCGATTGGGGGAACATAAGAAAATCTAAATGTTACTTTGTTAAAAAGTGAAACAAAAATTTATCTTCCCTAGGGCAAAACTGTAATACAAGGAAAGCTGTCCGGCCGGGCAAGGAGGGACATCATGACCCGCAAACTTTTTGGCACCGATGGAATCCGCGGCACCGCCAATAGTGAACCGATGACCGCCGAGATCGCGCTTCGGGTCGGCATGGCGGCGGGCCGGCACTTTACCCGCGGCGAGCACCGCCATCGGGTGGTTATCGGCAAGGACACGCGGCTTTCGGGCTACATGATTGAGCCGGCGTTGACATCGGGTTTCGTTTCCGTAGGCATGAACGTGATACTGGTCGGGCCGCTGCCGACGCCCGCCGTCGCCATGCTGACCCGTTCCCTTCGCGCCGACCTAGGCGTTATGATCTCGGCCTCGCATAATCCTTTCGAGGATAACGGCATCAAACTGTTCGGTCCCGACGCCTACAAACTGTCGGATGGGGTCGAGGTCGAAATCGAGCGCCGCATGGCCACCGACATGAGCGATGCTTTCGCCACGCCGGCGCAACTTGGTCGTGCCCTGCGTCTCGACGACGCGCAAGGCCGATACACCGAACATGTCAAGCAGACTTATCCCAAGGGATTGACGCTCGATGGCCTGAAAGTGGTCGTCGATTGCGCCAACGGCGCCTCCTACAAGGTGGCGCCGGAGATTCTCTGGGAACTGGGCGCCGAGGTCATTCCGATCGGGGTCGATCCCGATGGCTTCAACATAAACAAGGGTTGCGGATCGACCAACCCCGGAACCATGTGCAGCCAAGTCGTGGCGCATGGCGCCGATATCGGCATCAGCCTCGACGGCGACGCCGACAGGGTGTTGATCGCCGACGAAACCGGGGCGCTTGTCGACGGCGATCAGGTGATGGCCCTGATCGCCACCCACTGGGCTGGGGCCGGTCGGCTGACGGGCGGCGGCATCGTCGCCACGGTGATGTCCAATTTGGGACTCGACCGCTATCTTGGCGGCCTGGACCTGGACTTGGTGCGGACCCAGGTCGGCGACCGTTACGTGGTTGAGCATATGCGCGAGGGCGGCTTCAATTTGGGCGGCGAACAATCAGGCCATATTATTCTCAGCGATTACGGGACCACCGGCGACGGCCTGATTGCCGCCCTGCAGGTGCTGGCTGCGGTCGTCGAGGGGGGGCGTCCGGCGGCCGAGGTTTGCCGCCTTTTTGAGCCGTTGCCGCAATTGCTCAAGAACGTCACCTTCAACGGTGGTCCGCCACTCGAGAAGAAAACCGTCAAAAAGGCCATCGCCAACGGCGAGCGGCGGCTGGGCAAGGACGGCCGCCTACTGATCCGCACGTCGGGAACCGAACCGTTGATCCGGATCATGGCCGAGGGCGAGGACGAAGCCCTGGTCGGCGCCGTCGTTGAAGATATCGCCCAAGTCATTGAGCACGCCGGGAGATAGCGATCAGTTGATCTTCTTTCGAGACGGTTCAATTCGTTCCGGTCGGGACATGGGGCTATGAAAGGCCGCGTTCTTATTATCGCCGGTTCGGACTCGGGCGGCGGCGCCGGCGTCCAGGCCGATATCAAGACGGTGACCGTCTTGGGCGGTTACGCAGCCACCGCGATCACCGCGCTGACCGCCCAGAACACGCAAGGCGTCGATGCTGTTCTCGACGTGCCGGCGGACTTCGTTGCCAGGCAGATGCGGGCCGTACTCTCGGACTTGGGCGCCGACAGCATCAAAACCGGCATGCTCGGCAACGGCGATGTCATCGAGGCCGTCGCCCAAGTCCTGGAAAAGGACGCCATGGGCATTCCCCTCGTCGTCGATCCGGTGATGGTGGCCAAGGGCGGCGCTTCGTTGCTTGACGCTGCCGCCGTCGAGGTCTTGAAATCCCGTCTTCTCCCCATGGCCGCCCTGCTCACTCCCAACCTGCCGGAGGCCGAGGCACTCACCGGCAAGACCGTCGGCGCCGTTGGCGACATGGCGGCGGCGGCGGACGCATTGCTGGCGGCCGGCGCCAGGGCTGTATTGCTTAAAGGCGGTCATCTCGAAGGCCGGACCGTTACCGATCTTTTGATCACCGCCGACGGTTCGAGGCGTTTCGAAAGTCCGCGCATCCGCTCCCGCCATACCCATGGCACCGGTTGCACATTGGCTTCCGGAATTGCCGTCGGCCTGGCCCAAGGTCTGGACTTGGGCTGCGCCGTCGCCCGCGCCCGGGCCTATGTCGCCAAGGCGATTCGCAATGCCCCGGGCTTTGGCGGCGGCCATGGCCCCTTGAACCACGGCCACACGGTGAAGCCGTTCAAATAATAAGACCTTCAAATATTCAATATTATCCGCCAGTTTGCGCCGCTCCTGGAGAATCTGAAACGTTGGTGGCGTGGGATTGAGATGGCGGTCAAGCACGGCTATCTGAGCGTCTGCTTCTCCGAGGCGCCGGTGCGGGGGCTGATTCCAGATACGGCGGGATTGACGAACATCGACCGCTATGCGGTAATCGTCACCATTCCAGGAGAAAACCATGATTTCGTTCCCGCTTTTTCGTCCACCGCATGGCATGTACCGAGGGCTCTACCACCGGTTCAGCTCGTTGTTTCCTTGCTCCATACTGGGCCAACGGCAGGATAAGAGCGCGTTACGCGGAGAATTACTGCTGATCCGGGATGGCGACCGAATCGCCGACGCCGCTGGCCTGGTGCCGCTGACGGCGGAGGTTTGTGAATTCAAGAGGCTGTTCGTGCGCCCACCCTGGCGTCGCCGGGGGCTTGGCCGCTCCGGTGGCCGCAAGAGTGTTGATTAGCGGGCGCGTTTTACCGGCGGCAGCAAGGCGGGGGCGCTCCCTGGTGGCGACTGTGTTGCTTCCTGGGGTGAAACCGTAATTGTGGATTCGGCGCCGCGAAGCGTACGGCCGACAATCTGGATGGTGGCGATCCTGTTGCGGCGGGAAAAGGTGAGTACGCTGGTGGCGGCGCGGACCGATGTAATTTCCCGCCACCCGAATTCTGGCAGTTTCTGCTTGAAAAAATCGAACATGTCGAAGGTACCATGGGACGTGGAAAGAACCAGTTGTCCGAACCAGGATTCGCCGCTGCCGAAAACCAGCGTCTTGTCGACATTGATGTTGGCTTGGCTCGGCAAAGGGATGTCGGGAAACTGAGCAAATGAAGGCGCCGCCGTCGGACTGCCCCTGTCGCCCTCATTGCCACCGGTATCCTTGAGAATGCTTGTCTTTGGGGCACAAGCGGAGATACTCAAACCAACAGCCGTAATGAAAACCAGCAACAAGTATTTTTTTTTGCACATGATTATGTATCCAAGCCTTTGAAAAAATGTCACTGCACTTTGCGATCATGGGCGAATTGTGACTATTACCCTATATCATTCCAGTGTCGGCAGGCCAACCGGAAGCACTTTTTTTCAAGATGTTGTTTTCGCCGCCACAAGCGACTATAATCATTTCAGTTGTTTTCCACGTTTTGGTTTGACAACAGGCGGTTCGGGGCTTAGAAGCGCGGACCGCTTGGCGTGTGCGTTTGCGCCTTTTCGTTCTTTGACATTGTGGATAAGTTAGAAGGGATGCGCAGGCGGCGGCCCGTTTGAGTTATGCTCGACGGACCGTCTTATGTGCATTCTATGTCGAGGAAACTCGACAAACATGTGCAAAGGAACGGCTCCGGTTGTTCCCATCCTCATTCTATGGATTTATGGGGGCTCGGGAATTTTAACTTGAGAGTTTGATCCTGGCTCAGAACGAACGCTGGCGGCATGCTTAACACATGCAAGTCGAACGAAGGCCCGGTGCTTGCACCGGTCACCTTAGTGGCGGACGGGTGAGTATCGCGTGGGAACCTGCCCAGGAGCGGGGAATAACCACTGGAAACGGTGGCTAATACCGCATACGCCCTCTGGGGGAAAGGCTTCGGCCACTCTTGGATGGTCCCGCGTCTGATTAGCTTGTTGGTAGGGTAACGGCCTACCAAGGCGACGATCGGTAGCTG
>DASCPW010000020.1:0-9559 GCA_036012725.1 Rhodospirillales bacterium | reverse complement strand
ATCATGGGTCCGCAAGTCAGCCACTGGCTCCACCGGTCGAGGCGTCCCTGGGTGGCTTTGTCGGCGGCGGCGAAGAAAGCCAGGACGCCGGCCATAACGGCGCCGATCAGCGGCAGGAAAACGGTGGCGATGACCATGCTTTATCCTCAGCCTTTCATCGCGTTGATGTCTTCGACTGCGATCGAGTAGCGGTTGCGGAAATAAACCATCAAGATGGCCAGCCCGATGGCCGCCTCGGCGGCCGCCACGGTGAGCACGAACAAAGCGAAAATCTGTCCCACGAGATCGTTCAAATAGGCTGAAAAGGCGGCTAGGTTGATGTTTACCGCCAGTAACATCAACTCCACCGACATCAGGATGACGATGACGTTCTTGCGGTTGAGAAAAATGCCGAATATGCCAAGGGTGAACAGCACCGCCGCAACACTCAGGTAATGGGTAAGGCCGATCTCGAACATCAGATTCCCTTCCCCGTTTCCACGTCTCGGACTTCCATCGTGTCCTCGCGCCGTCTCCTAACTTGATCGCGGATGTTCTGCTTGCGCACACCCTCGCGGCGGCGATGGGCGAGCACAATGGCGCCGATCATGGCGATCAGCAAAACAATCCCCGCCGCCTGGAACAGAAAAATATAATGGGTATAAATAAGCTCACCCAGGGCATGGGTGTTGGTTAACGCGTCCGGTGTCGGCGCCATCGCGGTTTTTGCCGCATCCGGCGCCAGCACCCAACCGCCGACGACGACCAGAATCTCGGCCAGGAGAATCAACCCGATCGTTCCGCCGATCGGCAGGTAATTCAAAAATCCCTGGCGCAACTCGACGAAATTGATATCCAGCATCATGACCACGAACATGAACAGCACCGCCACTGCGCCGACGTAAACGATGATCAGGACCATCGCCAGGAATTCCACCCCCAAGAGCACGAACAGCCCGGCGGAATTGAAGAAGGCGAAGATCAGAAACAATACCGAATGGACGGGATTGCGCGCCGAAATGACCATTACGCCCGCCGCGACGGCAAAAAAGGCGAACATGTAAAAGGCCAACGCCTGGATGATCATCGGCGTTCCCCCTGGCGGTTCATGGACGCCGGTGCCGTGATGTGGTCTGTTACCTTCACTTGACGATCCTCGTCCTTACCGGTACGGCGCATCGCGAGCAAGGCGCTCGGCGATTTCCGTTTCCCACTGCCCGCCGTTGGCAAGCAGCTTTTCCTTGTCATAGTAGAGTTCCTCGCGGGTTTCCGTGGCGTATTCGAAATTCGGGCCTTCGACAATCGCGTCCACGGGGCAGGCTTTCTCGCACAAGCCGCAGAAAATACATTTGATCATGTCGATGTCATAGCGGGTGGTGCGGCGGCTGCCGTCGTCGCGGGGCTCTGCCACGATGCTGATCGCCTGGGCCGGACAGACAGCCTCGCAAAGCTTGCATGCAATGCACCGCTCCTCGCCATTGGCATAGCGCCGTAGCGCGTGCTCGCCCCGGAAACGGGGGCTCAATGGTCCCTTCTCGAAAGGATAATTGATGGTCACCTTGGTGCGGAAAAAATAGCGGAATGTAAGCACCATGCCCGAAAGCAGCTCGCCCAAAAGCGCCGTCCGCACGCTCTGCCTCAGATTATTCATGGCCGACCTCTCATCATGAAACCGGTATCATGTCAAAAGCGACCAAGAAGCCGGAAACCACGACAACAGCGGCCAGTGAGATGGGCAGGAACACTTTCCAGCCCAGCCGCATCAGTTGGTCGTAGCGGTAACGCGGGAAAGTGGTCCGCACCCAGAGGAAAAAGAATAGGACAAAAACGACTTTCAGGGCGAACCACACTGGCCCGGGAACCCAGATAAACGGCACCACTTCCCAGGGCGGCAGCCAGCCGCCGAGGAACAATATGGTGGTCATCGCCGACATCAGGATCATGAAGGAATATTCGCCAAGGAAAAAGAGGGCAAAGGTCATCGCTGAGTATTCGACGTTATAACCGGCCACCAACTCCGCCTCGGCCTCCGGCAAGTCGAAGGGGTGGCGGTTGGTTTCGGCGAGCGTCGAGATAAAAAAGATCACCGCCATCGGCAACAGTGGAAAGACGAACCAGACCTTCTTCTGGGCCATGACGATATCGGTCAGGTTGAGCGAGCCGGCTACGAGCAAGACGGTAATGATGATAAAACCCATGGAGATTTCGTAAGACACCATTTGCGCCGCCGAGCGCAAGGAGCCCAAAAAAGCGTAGCGCGAGTTGCTGGCCCAGCCGGCCATCAGGATGCCGTAGACGCCCAGCGAGGAAATGGCGAGAAGATAAAGGACGCCGACGTTGATATCGGCCAGCACGAGCCCCTCGTCGAAAGGAATGACGGCCCAGGCAACCAGCGACAGAAGGAAGGTTAGGCAGGGGGCAAGAAAAAAAACCCCACGGTTGGCGCCGGTCGGGATGATGGTTTCCTTGAGAAACAGCTTAACGCCGTCGGCGATCGGTTGTAAAAGCCCGAACGGCCCGACAACGTTGGGTCCTTTTCGCAATTGCATGGCGCCGATGATCTTGCGTTCGGCGTATGTCAGATAGGCCACCGACAGCAAGACCGGCACAATGATGGCGACGATCTTGATGATGATCCACAGCAGAGGCCAAAGGTAATCTTGCCAGAACTCAGCCATCGGTTCCCGTCCTTCTCCGCGCGGGATTGACAAAGGTTTCCACGCATTTGGCCATGGTCGGGGAGGCCCGGCTGATCGGGTCCGTCATATAGAAGTTGGTGAGCCGGGAAGTGAAAGGGGCCGGGTCCAGTCGCCCCTCCTTGCCAAAGCTTCCCCATGGCGCCGCCGCTATGCCGGGGCCGGCGAAGTTGGCGTTGATTCTGGCCATGCGGGCGCGAACCTGTTGCAAGCTATCAAAGGGCAGTGTTTTGTCCAAGGCCGCCGACAAGGCACGAATGATCTTCCAGTCTTCGCGGGCTTCACCCGGAGGGAACGTGGCCAGTCTGGCGAGCTGTGCCCGGCCTTCGGTATTGACGTAAGTGGCGTTTTTCTCCGTATAGGCGGCGCCAGGCAGGATGACATCGGCCCGGTTGGCGCCGGCATCACCGTGATGACCTTGGTAGATAACAAAAGCGCCGCCTAGACGATCCATATCGATCTCGTCGGCTGCAAGCAGATAAACGATTTCCACCTCGTCCGTGCTGGCGCCATCAAGAATGCCGGCGATGTCCCGCCCGCCCTTCTTCTTGTCCGGCAGGAAACCAAGGTCGAGGCCGCCGACCCGCGCCGCCGCCGTATGCAGGACGTTGAAACCGTTCCAGCCGTCTTCGGCCATGCCGGATTTCTCGGCAATATTGCGGGCCGCCGCCAGGATCGCCGCGCCGTCATGGCGAATGAGCGCTCCCATGCCCAGGATCAGCATCGGCCGCCCCGCCTTTTTCAACAGCTTGGCGAAGGAATGGATGCCCGAGATAATCTCATTTAACACCTTAGGGTTATCTCCTAAGTTATTGTGATCATATGTTAAATTAGTCTCGACACCAATAAAGGCAACAGGGAAGCCGCCGGTAAGGAAACGCTTTCGCAAGCGGGCATTGATGATCGGGGCTTCGATACGGGGATTGGTGCCGATCAAAAGGCAGGCATCGGCCTGTTCAATACCGGCGATAGATGTGTTGAACAGGTAGCCGGCGCGCCGTGATGCATCCAGATGGGCGCCGTCCTGGCGGCAATCCAAATGCGGCGAGCCCAAGGCCGCCATCAGGTCCTTCAAAGCGGTCATGGCTTCGCAATCGGCCGTGTCGCCGGCAATGGCGGCGATACGCTTGCCTTTGGTCGCCTTGACCTTCTCCGCGATAGCGGCGAAAGCCTCGTCCCATGTGGCCGGCCTGAGTTTGCCGCCGTCGCGCAGGTAGGGCCGGTCAAGGCGCTGGTAGCGTAGCCCATCGCAAGCAAAACGGCTTTTATCGGAAATCCAATCCTCGTTCACGTCCTCATTCAAGCGTGGCAAGATACGCATGACCTGGGTGCCGCGCACATCGACGCGGATGTTGCTGCCGACGGCGTCCATGACATCGATGGATTCGGTTTTTCGCAGCTCCCAGGAACGGGCGTGAAAGGCGTAGGGAGCGGATGTCAAGGCGCCGACGGGGCAAAGGTCGATCATGTTGCCGGATAGCTCGGAGGCGAGCGTTTTCTCCACATAGGTGCCGACTTCCATATGTTCCCCACGCCCGGTCGCCCCCAATTCCTGGACACCGGCGATTTCGGTGGAAAAACGGATGCATCTGGTGCAATGGATGCAGCGGGTCATGACGGCTTTGATCAGCGGCCCGAAGTTTTTATCCTTGACCGCCCGTTTGGCCTCCCGGTAACGGCTGTGGTCAAGACCGTAGGCCATGGCCTGATCCTGTAGGTCGCATTCGCCGCCCTGGTCGCAGATGGGGCAGTCGAGAGGGTGGTTGATGAGCAGAAATTCCATCACAGCCCTGCGCATTTTTTGCACAGCCGGGGTGTTGGTGCGGATCACCATGCCATCAGCCACCGGCATGGCACAGGCTGCCATCGGTTTCGGGGCTCGTTCCATCTCGACCAGGCACATGCGGCAATTGCCAGCGATGGACAGGCGTTCGTGATAGCAAAACCGGGGAATCTCGATGCCGGCCTGCTCACATGCCTGGATAACCGTCAACCCCGGCTCCACTTCCACTTCACTGTCATCAATGGTCAGTTTCGGCATGGTTTGTTATGCCGCCCGCTCGCCATGGGTCGCCTGGTAATCGGCGATGCGTTGTTCGATTTCGGGGCGGAAGCCGCGGATTAGCCCCTGGACCGGCCAGGCGGCGGCGTCGCCAAGGGCGCAGATCGTGTGGCCTTCCACCTGCCGCGAAATTTCTTCCAAAAGGTCGATTTCCTCGACGCTGGCCCGGCCTTCGGCCAGGTGCGCCATTATCCGCGCCATCCATCCCGTTCCTTCCCGGCACGGCGTGCACTGACCGCAGCTTTCATGTTGGTAGAACCTGGAAAGCCTGGCGATACCGGTAATGAGGTCGGTGGACTGGTCCATGACGATCACCGCCGCCGTGCCCAGTCCGGTGCCTACTTCCTTTAGGGAATCGTAATCCATGAGTACTTTATCGCAGACGGATTTTGGCATCATCGGCACAGATGAACCACCGGGAATCACCGCTTTCAAGTTTTCCCAACCGCCACGCACGCCGCCGCAATGCTTGTCGATGAGCTCTTTCAAGGAAATGCTCATTTCGTCTTCGACGGTGCACGGATTGTTAACGTGACCGGAAATGCAAAACAGCTTGGTGCCGGTATTGTTGGGCCGGCCGAGACCGGTAAACCAATCGGCGCCACGACGCAAAATCGTTGGCACCACGGCGATGGATTCGACGTTATTGACCGTTGTCGGGCAGCCGTAAAGGCCGACATTGGCCGGAAACGGAGGTTTCATTCTTGGCTGGCCCTTGCGGCCTTCCAAACTCTCCAGCAGGCCACTTTCCTCGCCGCAGACATAAGCGCCGGCGCCGCGGTGGATATGGAAATCGAAACGCCAACCCGAGCCGCAGGCATCCTTACCGATCAGACCGGCGCCACGGGCCTCGTCAATGGCCCGCTGCAAAGCCTCCGTCTCCCGAAAGAATTCGCCGCGCACGTAAATATAGGCGGTATTGGCGCCGATAGCGAAGGCGGCCAGCAAGGCGCCCTCGACAATCTTATGGGGCTCGTTACGAAGGATTTCCCGGTCCTTGCAGGTGCCGGGCTCGCCCTCGTCGGCGTTGATGACGAGATAATGTGGCCGGCCATCGGATTTTTTGGGCATGAACGACCATTTCATGCCGGTGCCGAAGCCGGCACCGCCGCGCCCGCGGAGGCCGGAATTCTTGGTCTCCTCGACAACCCAATCACGGCCCTTTTTGAGCAACCCCTTGGTTTTGTCCCAATCGCCGCGTTGGCGCGCACCATCAAGGCCGATATCGTCTTGGCCGTAAATGTTGGTAAAGATGCGATCCCGGTCCTTGAGCATCAGGTGTCTCCCGGTTTCTCGGTCAATGTAGTCAGACCGCTGGCCGGCTCACAGCCCGCGCGGCTGCCTTGGGGGCCGGGCTTGGGCGTTCCCCCGCCCTTGAGCAGGTTCAATATCCCCTCGGTCGCCGTGGCGTCCAAATCTTCGAAATAGTCGTCACCGATTTGCATCATTGGCGCATTGACGCAAGCGCCCAGGCATTCCACCTCGGAAAGGGAGAAGAGGCCGTCTTGGGTGGTTTCGCCCCAGTCAACGCCCAAGGTCTCGCGGCAAGAGGCGACTACCTCGTCCGAACCCTTGAGCCAGCAAGGCAAGTTGGTGCAGACCTGGACGTGGTGTTTGCCCATCGGCTTGAGATTATACATGGAGTAGAAAGTGGCTACCTCGTAAACCCGGATCGGCGGCATATCAAGAACTTCGGCGACGTGATCCATTGCCGCCGTCGACAGCCAGCCGCCGGCTTGGCCTTGCGCCAGAAACAACAGTGGCATCACCGCGCTTGCTTGCCTTCCCTTGGGATATTTTGCGATCTCCACCTTGGCCAACTTCTTGTTCTCGGACGAAAAGGCGAAATCGGAGGGTGGCATTCCGGTTTTGCCGCTCATCGGTCGACCTCGCCAAAAACGATATCCAGGGAACCGACATTAGCAACCATGTCGGCCAACATGTGCCCCTTCGATAAAAATTCCAGGGCTTGCAGGTGAGCGAACCCAGGCGCCCTGATCTTGCAGCGGTACGGTTTGTTGGTGCCGTCCGAGACCAGGTAAACGCCGAACTCCCCTTTTGGCGCCTCGACCGCCGTATAGGTCTCGCCGGCGGCAACGTGATAGCCTTCGGTGAAAAGCTTGAAGTGGTGGATCAAGGCCTCCATGGACTCTTTCATCTCGGCCCTGGGCGGCGGCGAAATCTTGCGATTTTGCACCTTTACCGGACCGGCCGGCATGTTGTCGAGGCATTGCTTGATGATCTTGATGCTTTCGCGCATTTCGGCAATGCGAATCAGGTAGCGGTCGTAGCAATCGCCATGCTTGCCTACCGGAATGCCGAAATCGAGCCGGTCGTAAACGTCGTAGGGTTGCGCCTTGCGCAAATCCCAAGGAACGCCGGCGGCGCGTAGATTGGGGCCGGTGAACGACCAGGCCATGGCCTGTTCGTCGGTAATCACGCCAATGTCCACGGTCCGCTGCTTGAAAATGCGGTTTTCGGTCAGCAGGGTCTCGCAGTCATCAATAAAACAGTGGCCGCGCTCGGTCCAGGCGGCAATGTCGTCGGCGAGGCCGTCCGGTAGGTCGGCGGTGACACCGCCCGGATGGAAATAGGCCATGTGCATGCGAGCGCCGCTGGCCCGCTCGCAAAATTCCATGAGAATCTCGCGCTCCTCGATGCCCCACAGCATGGGCGTCATGGCGCCAACGTCCATGGCAAAAGCGCAAACATTGAAGATGTGATTCAGCATCCGGCCGATTTCGGCGTAAAGAACGCGGATATATTGGCCGCGCGGCGGCGCCTCGATGGCGAGGAGCTTTTCGACGGCGAGGGAAAAGGCATGTTCTTGGTTTTGCGGGGAGACGTAATCAAGGCGGTCGAAATAGGGAACTGCCTGCAGGTAGCTCTTGTTTTCAATCAGTTTTTCGGTGCCCCGGTGCAACAGTCCGATATGCGGGTCGGCGCGGTCGATGACCTCGCCGTCCATTTCCATGACCACACGCAAGACGCCATGGGCGGCCGGGTGCTGGGGACCAAAATTAAGGGTGAAGTTTCTGATCTGGCTTTCGGCCATCAAGATTCTCCGTCGTCGGCGGGCTCGGCCTCCTCGTCACCAGGAAGAGCGGTAGAGGGGCCTTCCCAGGGGCTCAGAAAATCAAAATTGCGGAAATCCTGGACCAAGTTGACGGGCTCATAGACTACCCTTTTCTTTTCGTCGTCGTAACGCAGTTCCACATGGCCGGTGAGCGGGAAATCCTTGCGCAAGGGATGCCCATCGAAACCAAAGTCGGTCAGGATGCGGCGCAAATCCGGATGGCCGGAAAAATAGATGCCGAAAAGATCCCAGACCTCGCGTTCCCACCAGTTGGCGGAAACAAAAACGCCGCAGGCCGAGGGAACCGGCGTTTCCTCGGCGGTTCGAACCTTGAGCCGGACGCGGCGATTGTGGGTTAGGCTTAAAAGGTTGTAAACTACATCGAACCTGTCGTCCCGGCACGGATAATCGACCCCGCAAATATCCAACAACTGCTTGAACTGGCAGTTGACGTCGTCGCGCAGGAACGTCAGTACCTTGACGATTACCTCACGGTGAACGACGATAATCAGCTCGTCGCGTTTAATCTCGGTTTCGAGTACTTCCCGCGCCAGGGAATTGGCGATGAACTCGCCAAAGTCATGCAGCGCCAGATCCATAGTCCCTCGGTGGTCGTTCTATAGCTTGTTTTGTTTCATGTCAGTGGATCAGCGCCAAAGCGTTCCGGTCCGTCTGATTTTCTTTTGTAACTGGAGAATGCCGTATAACAGAGCCTCGGCGGTGGGTGGACAGCCGGGAACGTAGACATCCACCGGCACAATGCGGTCACAGCCACGCACCACGGAATAGGAATAATGGTAATAACCGCCGCCATTCGCGCATGATCCCATGGAAATGACGTAGCGTGGCTCGGCCATCTGGTCATAAACCTTACGGAATGCGGGGGCCATTTTGTTGGTCAGCGTGCCGGCCACCAAGATCACGTCCGCTTGCCGCGGGCTGGGCCGGAAAACCACCCCAAAACGGTCCAGGTCATAGCGGCTACAGGCGCAGTGGATCATTTCGACGGCGCAACAGGCCAAGCCGAACGTCACTGGCCATAGGGAGCCCGTCCGGGTCCAATTCACCAGTTTGTCCACTTGCGTCAGGATGAAGCCTTTTTCCGTCAATTCACCGGCAACTCTTTGCAGCAAGGCATCCTGCTCGGGGCCCTGTGGCACGGCGGTCGCGGTGTCAGCGGAAAAGCTGGGGGTCATTCCCATTCCAACGCTCCCACTTTCCATTCATATATGAAGCCGATGGTCAGGACCGCCAGGAAAATCATCATCGACCAGAATCCAAAAATCCCTATTTTTCCAAGGGTTATTGCCCATGGAAAGAGGAAGGCCACTTCCAAGTCGAAAATGATGAAAAGGATGGCGACAAGATAAAAACGGACGTCGAACTTCCCCCTGGCGTCCCCAAAAGCGTCGAAGCCGCATTCGTAGGCTGAATTTTTTGCCTGGTCTGGGTGCTGCCTGGCAATGATGAACGAAGCGCCCACGGCAATTGCCGAGATGGCGATGGCGAGACCCAAAAAGATCAGGATGGGGAGATAATCAAGAAGCATTGCGTCCATGGCGTCGCCCTTTTGGCAGCATCCAGCAACCGGAACCGCGGACGCACAAGTGGCGGGAGTGACGGGACTCGAACCCGCGGCCTCCGGCGTGACAGGCCGGCGCTCTAACCAACTGAGCTACACCCCCGGTCAGGGTTCCTCACGGTTGAATTGGCATCATCTTATCCAGCACCATAAGGGTGTCAAGG
>DASCPW010000019.1:0-11842 GCA_036012725.1 Rhodospirillales bacterium | reverse complement strand
CGGTTGTTCGTCGCCAAGTCGCCGCAGGAATTCCTCGACATCCGGCTCGAGGCGGCCGACAAATCAGTCACCAGCGCGGTCAACCAGACCACCAAGATAAATCAGATCGCAACCGAATCGATGATCAAGGCCTGCGATCCCATAAAGACGCGCATGGATAATGCGATGGAGAGCTTCTTGGCCTAGACGGGCTGACTGAAGAACGAGAGAACTCCTTTGGTGGGTGTGACGAGGGGTTCGCCACGCCCACTTTCAATTCAAGCGGCGAGGTCTTAGGGTCGGTGTTGGCGACTACTAAGGCCAGCAATCACGCCGCACTGTGGGTCTGTCCAGGAAGGTTGGCTATGGCCAAAGATGAAAAGACCGCGAAAGCCGACAAAGATGAAAAGACCGCGAAATCCGACAAAGATGAAAAGACCGCGAAATCCGACTACGAATTCGCTCAGCTTGCCGAAATGATGGGCGAATCGGCGCACCAGTGGCAGCAGTCTTGGTCTGATTGGCTAGGCACGGGCGCAAGAATTGGTCGCGACCAAACGGCCGGAAACGCGGATGAGGCGGGCACGCCCGCGGTCCGTTTTGATCCCGAGAAGGTACTCGACGCTCAGGCGGAGTTGTGGCGTGATTTTCAATCTTTGTGGCTCAACACTACGGCGCGTCTCATGGGCCAGGAGGCTCCGGCGGTGATTGTTCCCGAATCGGGCGATCATCGATTCAGGGACGCGGAGTGGAATGACAATCCATTGTTCGACTTCTTCAAGCAGTCGTATCTGCTCCATTCTCGGTGGCTTTGCCGTACTTTGGCGGACGTTGAGGGATTGGACGAACGCGGCGTGCAGGGCCTCGAATTCATGGGTCGTCAAATCGTCGATGCCCTGGCCCCGACGAATTTCGCGCATACCAATCCTGCAGTTCTGCGTGAGGCGCGCGACACTAAGGGCGAAAGCTTGATGCGCGGCATGCGCAATCTCGCCGAGGACCTCAGGGACAGCCCCGAGATCCTGCGCCCTAAACAGACCGACCTGGAGGCTTTCGAGGTCGGCGTCAACATCGCGATGAGCGAAGGTGCAGTGGTTTTTCAAACGCCGATTATGCAGCTGATCCAATACGCACCCACCACCGAGCGGGTCTACGCGAAGCCAATTCTGATCGTGCCGCCCTGGATCAACAAGTTCTATATTTTAGACCTCAGACCCGATAACTCGTTCATTCGTTGGGCGACGGACCGCGGCTATACGGTCTTCGTCATTTCGTGGGTCAATCCTGACGCGCGCCACGCCAAATTGGGCTTCGACGACTATGTGACGGGTAGCATTCTCGCTGCCCTGGACGCAATCGAGCGAGCAACAGGCGAAAAACAGGTTACGGCGATCGGATTTTGCATTGGGGGAACATTACTGGCGGCGACCCTCGCCTACATGGCGGCCAACGGTGACGACCGGATCTCGGCGGCGACGTTCTTCGCCTCCCAGGTCGACTTCACCGATGCGGGGGAGCTCCGCGTCTTCACCGACGAAGTGCAGATTGGCAATCTGGAGCAACAAGTCGAGGCCGTCGGATATCTCGACGGCGCCCGCATGGCTTCGACGTTCAATGCGCTTCGCGCCAACGACCTGATCTGGCATTTCGTCGTCAACAACTACTTGCTGGGCAAGGAACCGCCAGCGTTCGACCTTTTGTACTGGAATGCCGATTCGACACGCTTCCCGGGAAGGCTGTTGATCGACTATCTGCGCAACATGTATCAGCAAAACAATCTTGCCCGCCCAGGAGGTTTCGAGCTACTTGGTCAACCGCTCGACCTCGGCGACATAAAAATCCCAGTCTATATACAGGCTAGCAAGATGGACCACATCTCACCCCCGGTCTCGGTCTATAAGATGATGAGCCTGTTGGGCGGACCGAAGCGGTTCGTGCTCGCGGGATCTGGCCATATCGCCGGCGTGATTAATCCGCCGAAAAAGAACAAGTATCAGCACTGGTTAATCGAAGGAAGTAAGTGCTACACTGATCTCGACTCCTGGTTTGACGCAGCAATTGAGCATCCAGGTTCGTGGTGGCCTGATTGGGATTGTTGGTTGTCACGCAAATCTGGCAAGAAAATTCCGGCTAGAGTTCCTGGAGACGGTGGCCTGAAGGCCATCGAACCGGCTCCCGGCTCGTATGTGGTCGGTAAAGTCAGTCACCAACCCGTAGAGGCGGTCGACGTATTAGGATCGCGGGAGGATACAACATGAAGTTCTCGATAGATATTGAGTGCGCACCCGAAGAGGCTCGTACTTTTCTCGGGTTTCCCGACGTCACAGAGTTCCAGAAGAGCATGATGGCGCAGATTCAGGAACAAATGAGTGGGCAAATAACCGCCATGGATCCAGAAGCGCTCATGAAGACCTGGTTGCCGATGGGGACGCAGGCCTGGGAAAAGTTCCAAGAATCCTTCACGCAGGGATTCGCTCAAGCCTCGCCAGACAAGCCGAAAGAATGAGCACTAGATCTCCGGGTCAACTTGATCTGCCTTAGGCTCCGGAGCTGTAAAGCGTGTTTATGCAGTCACGTGTGTCAAGTTCTGCAGAATGGTCATGGTGTCTCTGATGGCTTTGGGCATGGGATGCGTGGAGCCTCACGTCGCTCAAGTGCGACCTCGGTTGAAGAATTGAGGACACGTGGGGTTGGAGCAAAACCTTCCAACAGTCTAGGCTCCCGACCATACAGCCTAACTTAGTGAGGTAGCAATTCATGACAGAAGTCATCATCGCTGCGGCGGCGCGGACACCAGTCGGTGCATTCAACGGTGGGCTCGCCAAACTCAATGCGTCTGAGCTTGGAAAGATCGCCATCGCCGAGGCGCTGCAGCGCGCGGGCGTTGCGCCTGGCGACGTCTCCGAAGTCATCATGGGTCAGGTCCTCACCGCCGGCACCGGCCAGAACCCGGCACGCCAGGCATCGATTGCTGCTGGCGTGCCAGTCGAGGTGTCTGCCTACGGTGTCAATCAGCTATGTGGATCGGGACTGAAGTCGGTCGCCATGGGACTACAGGCGATCATGGTCGGGGATTCTGGCATCGTCGTTGCTGGCGGCCAGGAGAGCATGAGTCGGGTGCCCCACTGCATCCACCTACGCGGTGGTAAAAAGATGGGCGACGCCAAGCTGGTCGACACCTTGATTCGCGACGGGCTGTGGGACGCCTTTAACGGATATCACATGGGCAACACGGCCGAGAACGTCGCCGAGCGCTGGCAGATCACCCGCGAGGATCAAGACCGTTTCGCTGCCGCTTCCCAGCAGAAGGCAGAAGCGGCCCAGAACGCCGGCCGGTTCGACGACGAGATCGTTCCCGTCACCATCGCGACGCGGAAAGGGGACGTGACTGTCGCCGTCGACGAGCATCCGAAGCACGGCACTACCGTCGACGCGCTTGCCAAGCTGCGCCCCGCGTTCGATAAAAACGGCACCGTGACGGCGGGCAATGCGTCGGGCATCAACGACGGCGCCGCGGCGCTGGTGCTGATGACTGCCGAGGAGGCCGATCGCCGAGCCATAGAGCCGCTTGCGCGCATCGTCTCGTGGGCCCAGGCCGGTGTCGATCCGGCAATTATGGGAAGCGGACCGATACCAGCGAGCCGGAAGGCGCTGGAGCAAGCCCGCTGGACGGTCGACGACCTCGATCTGATCGAGGCCAACGAGGCGTTCTCCGCCCAAGCCTGTGCCGTCGGCAAAGATCTCGGCTGGGAAGTGGATAAGCTCAACGTCAACGGCGGTGCCATCGCGCTCGGCCACCCGATCGGCGCCTCGGGCGCCCGGGTCCTGACGACGCTGCTCTACGAGATGAATAAGCGAGATGCGAAGAAGGGCCTCGCGACGCTCTGTATCGGCGGTGGCATGGGCATAGCCATGTGTGTCGAGCGCCAGTAGCCAACCGGTCCCACCGCAGGGCGCGGCACTCGCGTTGGTCTGCCCCCTTTAACCGGATCCAAAGCGGACTTCCGCTGCACAGGGGCTACGACCAGATCAGGTCTTCCCTCAACATCGAGTCTAACTTAAAAAGTGGTAGTGTTTGTGGGGGCAGGCCATTGCGCTGTGTCTATCGGGTGTTAGTGTGATTATTTCTGGTGTTTCTTCACCAATGGAGACCAATGCAGTGCCAGTGCTCCTTGTCCGTCATCAAAACATTTGGGACGCCTGAGCCTGTTTCATAGGGGAGGATCCGGCTCATCTTGGTTTGATGTTAAGCCGCTTTATGTTGATGGTTTAAGCGGCGGTTCTGGATTGTCAGTTTTTTGATTTTTGTTCTCCTTCAAGGTTCAGAATGCGCCAAACCCCTTAATAAACTTTGGCCCACTATTTGGGGGTCACTCCACGCCTAGGTCCAGGTGAAGCAGGTGCATGTGAACGTCGACGCCGCCGCAGGCTGTCGCCGAACCGGCGACGAGCGCTGGAACGAATGTTGAAAAAGCGGCGATAAGGCCGAACCGCCGTATGCGCATGGGAGACTCCCCCGATAAAGCTATAGTTTGAACGTTTCCAACAGAAAAACCCAACATTATCCCAATAACCCCTCAAGCCAGATAGGGTTTTTCAAGGGATGAAATATTTCCTTTTGGCTTAACTCGGCTATTCACCAATGTACTGATCAACATCCGTCCTCTGGACCTGGCGGCGCGTCCGGGCTAACCTCATGGCCCCGTCCTCTGAACTGAGGACAAGGCGGATTGCAAGAGTCGGCTGGGATGGTGTTGGTTCGCGGACGGTTTCGCTCCAGGCTGGGTCTCATTTTCGCCGCTTCCGGTTCGGCCATCGGCCTTGGAAACATTTGGAAGTTTCCCTACATGGCCGGCCAGAACGGCGGCGGCGCCTTCCTCGCCCTCTATCTGGGCATCGTCTTCACGCTGGGGATCAGCATCATGCTGGCGGAGTTCGTCATGGGCCGTGCGGCGGAGAGAAATCCTGTCGGCGCCTTTGCCAAACTGAAAGGCGGCTGGTGGCCGCTTGCCGGCTATCTGGGAATTGCCGCCGGGTTCATCATTCTTTCGTTCTATTCCGTCATCGGCGGCTGGACCATCGCTTATTTGGTCAAGACCGCGGCAGGCCAACTCGCCACCGCCGATCCGCAAGCCCTAGGCGGCGTTTTCGGCGCGTTCACTACCGACCTCTGGGAGCCGCTAATCTATCACGGCCTGTTCATGGCCCTGACCATGGCGGTGGTGGGGCGCGGCGTCAGCGGCGGCATCGAGCGCGCCTCAAATATCCTTCTGCCGGCGTTTTTCATTCTTCTGCTGGTCTTGGTTGGCCGCTCGCTGAGCCTTCCCGGGGCGGCGGAGGGGTTGGCCTTTTTTCTCAACCCGGACTTTTCCAAGGTCGATGCCGGCATGTTCAACGCCGCCTTGTCGCAGGCCTTTTTTTCCCTCTCCCTGGGCATCGGCGCGATGACCACTTTCGGCTCTTATCTGTCGCCCCGTGCAAACCTTCCCGGTGACACCCTATGGGTGACTTTCCTAGACACCATGGTCGCGGTATTGGCCGGCTGCCTCATCCTGCCGGCTGTTTTCGCCTTCGGCCTGGACCCGGCGGCAGGTCCCGGTCTGACCTTCATCACCCTGCCGGCGGTGTTCTCCCAGATGCCCATGGGCGGCCTTTTCGGGACCTTGTTCTTTGTTCTCTTGGTGATAGCCGCGCTGACCTCGGCGGTCTCGCTGCTCGAGGTCGTCGTCGCCTATTTCATCGACGAGCGCGGTTTTACTCGGGCGCGGGCGGTGATGGTCTTCGGGACAGTTATCTTCCTGCTCGGCATTCCATCGTCGCTGTCTTTCGGGGTGTTGAGAGGCTTCACCGTTGCCGGCAAGGGTTTCCTCGAGGCAATGGACTACGCCGCCTCCAACCTGCTGATGCCGTTGGGAGCCATTTTCACCGCCCTGTTCGTCGGCTGGGTGATTTTTCCCAAAGCCCTGGCGGAGGCAACCAACAACGGCTCGCTACCCTTCGCCTGGGCCCGCCCGTGGGGCCTGGTCTGCCGCTACGTCGCTCCCGCCGCCATCGTCTGGATTCTCGTCAACGGGTTGTAGCGTCCCCCCCCCCTCCTTACACAGCCTTGACGTAGCTTGCCATCACCTTCTTGGTTCCAGCCTTCTCAAAGGCGATTTCCAGTTTGTCGCCGGCGGCGGCGGTGATGCGGCCGTAGCCGAACTTCTGGTGGAAGATCCGCTGGCCCGATGCCAGGCCCGTCTGCGGATCATCGGCGTTGCCGGGTGGCCGCGATGCCTCCTGATGGCGTTCTTGGACGCGGCGGCGGCGAGCCGAAGCGGTAAATTTTCCGCCGCCGCGGTAGAGCCCCGGACGGGCCGCGAAATCGATTTGTTCGGCCGGCAATTCGTCGATGAACCGTGACGGCAGGGCGCTCTGCCATTGGCCGTGGACGCGGCGGCTGGCGGCAAAGCAGATGATCGCCCTCAAACGGGCCCGCGTCAGCCCCACATAGGCCAAGCGGCGTTCTTCCTCGAGGGCCTTGGCGCCGCCCTCTTCGAGAGCCCGCTGGTGGGGGAACAGGCCTTCCTCCCAGCCAGGCAGGAAAACGGTGTCGAATTCCAGGCCCTTGGCGCCATGCAGGGTCATCAAGGTCATTTTCTCCTGGTCGGGAGACTCGTCGTTTTCCATGACCAGGCTGACGTGCTCGAGGAAATCGCCGAGGCCGCCGAACTCGGCCATCGCCGCCGCCAGTTCCTTGAGGTTCTCCAATCGCCCCGGAGCATCCGGGGTTTGGCGCCGCCGCCACATGTCGAGATAGCCGGATTCGCCGAGCACCGTTTCGACCAACGTCGGCGGTGCCAAGCTATCCAGGAGACCTCTCCAGCGGTCGAAATCCCCCAGCAAACCGGCCAGCGTATTTTTGGCTCGTGGTTTCAGCTCATCGGTTGCCAGCAACCGCCGGCCTGCGATGGTCATTGAAATCCCTTGCCGGCGGGCCAACTCATGCACCCTGCCCAGGGTCGCCGGCCCGAGCCCCCGCTTCGGCTGGTTGACGATGCGCTCGAAAGCCAGGTCGTCCTCAGATTGGGCGATGACCCGCAGATAGGCGACGGCGTCGCGGATTTCCTGGCGTTCATAGAAACGGGGGCCGCCGAAAACCCGGTAGGGAATAGCCAGGGTGATCAGGCGTTCCTCGAACTCGCGGGTCTGGAAGCCGGCGCGGACGAGGACGGCGATTTCGTTCAACGCGCAGCCCTTGCCTTGCAGGGACTCGATCTCCTCGATCACCATCCGGGCTTCTTCCTGGCCGTCCCAGACGCCGACAACGCGCACTTTCTCGCCCTCGCCCAAGTCGGTCCAAAGCGTCTTGCCGAGCCTGTCCTTGTTGTGGGCAATCAGGCCGGATGCTGCCGCCAAGATGTGCGGCGTCGAGCGGTAGTTGCGTTCCAGGCGGATGACGGCGGCGCCGGGAAAGTCGGTCTCGAAGCGCAGGATGTTGCCGACCTCGGCGCCACGCCAGGAATAGATGCTCTGGTCATCGTCGCCGACGCAGCAGATGTTTTTGTGTTCTTGCGCCAAAAGCCTGAGCCAGAGGTACTGGGCGACGTTGGTATCCTGATATTCGTCGACCAGGATGTAACGGAATTGCCGCTGGTAGGTTTGTAAAATGTCCGGTCGTGCCTGAAAGAGGCTCAGGCAGTGCAACAGGAGATCGCCGAAATCGGCGGCGTTAAGGGCCAGCAAGCGCTCCTGGTATTCCGCGTAGAGTTCGCGAACCCGCCCTTCGGCGACATCGGCGGCTTCCTCCTCGGGCGCCTTGTCCACCGTCAGACCCTTGTCTTTCCAGCGCTGTATGACGGCGAGAACGAGGCGCGCCGGCCAGCGTTTTGCGTCGATGCCGCGGGCCGCGAGGAGTTGCTTGATCAACCTCACCTGATCGTCTTCGTCGAGGATGGTGAAATTAGCCTTCAGGCCGACGGCCTCGGCATGGGTTCTCAAGATACGAGCGCCCAAGGCATGGAAGGTGGAAATCCACCAGCCCTCCACCGGCTGGCGTAGAAGCGCCGCCACTTTATGGCACATCTCCCGCGCCGCCTTGTTGGTGAAGGTCACCGCCAACACTTGCCAGGGGTGGGCCTTGCCGCTGAGCAAGATGTGGGCAAGCCGCGCCGTCAAGGTCCGGGTCTTGCCGGTGCCGGCGCCGGCCAGCATCAGCAGCGGACCTTCCATGGCCTCGATGGCGGCAAGCTGGGACTCGTTCAGGTTTTCAAGGTGGCCGGCGCCAGAAATGGGTTCCGGTGCGTTGCCGAGCTCGAGTGGATCGGACATGAAGGAAAGGTCCCTCTCAGCCGCCAAGTTCTTCCCGCCGGCGTTCCACGAGTGCCCGGTTGTAGGCACTCATGACGTCGCGTTCGTGGACGCTGCCGAGAAACAGCATCGACTCCTTGTCCTCAACCACGGCGATGAAACTCTCGCCAGTTTCGTGCATGAGTTTCATCGCTGCCTCGAGATCGTCGCCGGCGGAAAGTACGGGTGGGCGCGTACGCGCCACGTCGCCGGCCTTGATCAGGTCGTCGACGGCCGGGTCGAAAGCGACCTCGCTCAGATCGGCGAGAGTGATGGTGCCGAACAGCTCGCCGTTGCCGCGGACGACGAAAAGCTCGCCGCGCTCGGATTGCTGCAGCATTTCGCGCAAATCCCTAAGACCGATATCGCGGGTCACCAGTTCGCTGACCTGCGACATCACCTGGCGCACGCTGAGCGCCCTCAACAATGCCGATTCGAAGCCGCCCTTGAGATCCAAACCACGTCGCTCCAATTGCCAGGCGAAGAAAGAGCCGCCGTGGAAACGGCTGGTGATGAGCGAGGCGAAAACAACGGCCACCATCACCGCCATGGTGATGGCGTAACCGCCAGTCATTTCAAAAACGATCAACGTCGTCGAGATCGGTGCGCCGAGCACCGCCGCAGCCACCGCCCCCATGCCGACGATGGTATAGGCGCCCGGCCCCGACGTCAGTTCCGGAGACAGGCTGGCGACGACGATACCATAAGCGCCGCCGAGCATGGCGCCGATGACCAGCGACGGACTGAACACGCCGCCGCCGAAACCGAAGCCCAAGCTGATGGCTGTGGCGACGATCTTGGCGGCACCGATGGCGATCAACAGGGCCAGTGAAAAGGAAACCTGAAGCGCCGCCTCGGTGACGCCGTATCCAACCCCCAACACTTGCGGCACCATCAGCGCCAGAATTCCCACCATTGCCCCTCCCGCCGCCGGCCTGATCCACGGCGGCAACGGTGTCCTGCCAGCAACATCCGCGGCCAGCACGATGCCCTGCATGAGAGCCATGGCAACGAGGCCGGCGAGAAGGCCCAATCCGGCGAAGACGGGAAACTCCCAGAACGAGGCAATGGAATGCTCGGCAACAATGAAGGCTGGGAAATCACCGAAATAGGCGTTGGAAATCGCCGTTCCGGTGACGCTGGAGATGACGATGGGGGCGAAAGCGCTCAACGCGTAGTGACCGACCACCACCTCGCTGGCGAAAAGAGCGCCGGCGATGGGGGCATTGAACGACGCCGCCACGGCGCAAGCAACGCCGCAGCCAAGCAGGGTACGTGAAAGAGCGCGCGTCAAACGCAGCCTTTTAGCCAGCCAGCCGCCGAGAGTGGCGCCTATATGCACCGCAGGTCCCTCGCGGCCGACGGAAGCCCCGGCACCGATGGAAACAGCGTTTATCACCGCCGCCTTGATAGCCGTCGTCGCCGACATGCGCCCGCCGCCAAGGGCGCTGGCCTCGATAATATCGGCGACGCCGTGCGGCCGCCGGTCAGGCAGAAAGTAATGAACCAGCATCCCGATCAACAACCCACCTAGCGTCGGAGCCAGCAAAATCTGCCACCAAGGCAGGGTCTGGGCGTAAAAGAAAAGGCGCTCGCCAGTGGAACCGTAAAAAAGGTTTTGTGCCTGGGCGATCCCTTGGCGAAACAGAATGACCGCGCCGCCGCCGGCGGCGCCGACGGCAAGGGCCAGGATCGACAGGATCAATTGCTCGTTGCCGGCGATCTTCCGCGACAAGGGCAAAAGGCGGCTTAGTCTATTGCGCAAACCGGTCATGGCGTCGGCGGTCCCAGAGCGCACCTAAGAATGAATGCAATCATTTAATCTTGGATGTTCTTTTCAAGAACCGAATGCCAATTTCTTGCCCTCGACCTTGTCTTGGGAGACGGCCCGGTCGCGCCAGGTGCACTTGGCCGTGCTTATCGTTGAATTTTTTGAAGTAATCGATATCGAGCATGAGCAGACAGAGTTGATCTCCCTGCTCCATGGCCTCCACGGCCACCCGCCTGCTCACGAGATTCCGGGCATTCCATGCCCCCTCCCTTACTTTTTTGGGATCATTGGACGCACCATATCACAGGCCCACCACAAAGCACATCCACGCCTTTTTCCGGCCCTAGATCAGCCATTTTCAATGGCCCCTTGACAGCAGACGGTCGGAACACTACATCCTTGGCACTAACGTCGTGGGAGTGCTAACAAACTCCTATCTTTCTATATTTCTCAGCCTATTGATGGAGGATGCAAGATGAAATTTAGGCCGCTGCATGATCGTGTGCTGGTCAAGCGCATCGAACAGGAGCAAAAATCGGCGGGCGGAGTCATCATTCCCGACACCGCGCAGGAAAAGCCCATGGAAGGTCAGATCGTCGCCGCCGGAAGCGGCAGCCGCCGCGATGACGGCTCCATCGTGCCGCTTGATGTCAAGTCCGGCGATCGGATTTTATTCGGAAAATGGTCCGGCACGGAAGTCACGGTCGACGGCGAGGAATTGTTGATCATGAAGGAATCGGATCTTCTCGGCATCATCGAAGATAGCGGGAAGAAAAAAAGGAAATAGGCTTAGCCCCACTTGGCCTCACTTGGCCCAAGAGATAAGGATTAAGGAAAATGGCAGCAAAAGAGGTTAAATTCGGCGCCGACGCGCGCACGAGATTGCTCGTCGGCGTCGACATTCTGGCCGATACGGTGAAGGTAACATTAGGCCCCAAAGGGCGTAATGTAGTTCTCGACAAGGCTTTCGGCGCTCCGCGCATTTCCAAGGACGGGGTGACCGTGGCCAAGGAAATCGAGCTCACGGACAAGTTCGAGAACATGGGCGCGCAGTTGCTGCGCGAAGTGGCGACCAAGACCTCGGATGAAGCCGGAGACGGCACCACCACGGCGACCATTCTAGCCCAGTCCATCGTTCGCGAGGGCGCCAAGGCGGTGGCCGCCGGCATGAACCCCATGGATCTGAAACGGGGCATCGATTTGGCTGTCGCGGCCGTCATCGAGGAATTGCGCAAACGCTCAAAAAAGGTCTCGACCAGCGCCGAGATCTCCCAGGTCGGCACCATCTCGGCCAACGGCGAAACCGAAATCGGTAATCACATCGCCCAAGCCATGGAGAAGGTCGGCAATGAAGGCGTAATCACGGTCGAAGAGGCAAAAAGCCTGGATACCGAACTTGACGTGGTCGAGGGTATGCAGTTCGACCGCGGCTATACTTCGCCCTATTTCATCACCAACGCCGACAAAATGACTTGCGAATTGGACGAACCCTTCATCCTCGTCCACGAGAAAAAGCTGACCGGCCTGCAGCCGTTGCTTCCCGTACTCGAGACGGTGGTGCAGTCGGGACGTCCGCTGTTGATCATCGCCGAAGATATCGAAGGCGATGCCCTGGCCACCCTGGTGGTCAACAAATTGCGTGGCGGCCTCAAGGTGGCGGCGGTGAAAGCGCCAGGTTGCGGCGACCGCCGCAAAGCCATGCTCGAAGATACTGCCATTCTGACCTCCGGCCAAGTCATCAGCGAGGATTTGAGCATCAAGATC
>DASCPW010000018.1:0-25553 GCA_036012725.1 Rhodospirillales bacterium | reverse complement strand
AATAACACCGCCGGCGAACAGGCTGATAACAATGTCGTGCCGCTTTCCGATCTTAGCGGCGCCGACTTCGATCAGACCCTCGACGAGGCGGACGAGTTTCTTGCGGCGGGCCTAAGACAGATCAAGGACGCCGACCCCAACTTCAATATCAAGGAATTCCTTTCCGGCGCCAACGCCGCTTTCGAAATTATTCTTAATTCTTATACCTCGGGGGAGGTCGACGAGCTCAAGCCCCTTCTCAAGGCCGATGTGTTCGACAATTTCGCCCAGGCCATCAAGGACCGCGAACAGAACAATCAAACTCTGGATGATACCTTGATACGCATCAAGTCAGCGGATATCGTCGAAGCTCTTATTGAAAACCGCACCGTCTTGATCACCGTCAAGTTCATTAGCGAACAGATCAATACGCTTCTCGACGAAAAAAAGAACGTGATCGAAGGCGACCCAAATGCCATCAACGAGGTAACCGATTTCTGGACCTTTTCCCACAAACTCTCTTCTCGCGATCCCAACTGGGCATTGGCCGCGACGCGCAGTTTGGACTAAAACTCTCGTCAAACCGCTAATGGCGGCGGCATTGGCCGCTATCGCCGCTTGCGCTCCGGCGGAGGTGGCGGTCGAGCCCTTGCCGACACCCCCTAAGCTGACCCTGCGCCAGACCTCGTTCATTGATCTCCCGGATTGGCGTGGCGATAAACATAGCGCCGCTCTCCACGCCCTCTTGCGTTCCTGCCGGCATTTGCGGCCCCAGTCCGCCTCGCGTTCCTTGGGGGAAAGTGGAATCGGCGGAACCGTTGCCGACTGGCGCCCCATCTGTGCCGCCGCCGCCGCCGCCGCCACCGACGGTAGCGATGACGGGGCGGCGCGACACTTCTTCGAGGCATGGTTCATCCCTTATTTAGCCGCCGACAACCATCAAACCGAAGGTCTGTTTACCGGATACTTCGAGCCAGAACTCAAGGGGTCCTGGACTCGCAAGGGCTCCTATCAAACCCCTATTTATGCCCGGCCCGCCGACTTGATCGAGGCCAATTTGAGCCGCTTTCGGTCGCAATGGAGGGGCTACCGTCTTTCCGGCCGGCTCGCCGCCGGCCATTTCGTGCCCTATGCGACCCGTGCCGAGATCGAAAGCGGCGCGCTCAACGGACGGGGCCTGGAATTGCTGTGGGTGAATGACTGGCTTGATGCTTTCTTCCTGCATATTCAAGGCTCCGGGCGCGTGGTCATGGAGGATGGCCGGGTGGTGCGTCTGGGCTTCGCCGGCCGCAATGGGCATGTTTATAAATCCATCGGGCGGGAGCTGATTGCCCGAGGCGCGATCGCCAAGAACGATGTTTCCATGCAGACCATTCGAGCCTGGATCATGGCCCATCCGGCCGAGGGCGGGCTTGTCATGAAACGTAACCCGTCATTTATTTTCTTTCGTATTCTCGATGGCGGCGTCGGTCCCGTCGGCGCCCAAGGAGTGGTGCTGACACCGGGCCGCAGTTTCGCCGTCGATCCCAGGTTCGTGCCTTTTTCATTACCGATCTGGCTCGACACCACCGACCCTCTCGATCCAGGAAAACCGTTGCGCCGTCTGGTCGTCGCCCAAGATGGCGGCGCCGCCATCAAGGGCCCGGTGCGCGGTGACTTGTTTTGGGGTTTTGGCGCCCTGGCCGCCGCCCGGGCCGGATCAATGAAGCAGTCGGGCCGCTATTATCTTTTGCTGCCGAAAAACACGGCGCCGGCGCAAGTGAACACAAAATCCTGACGGCCGCCGCCGCCGCCCGTGCATAGTTTTGATCCATGGCGAAGAAAAACAAACCGTCAAGGCCGACCACCGCCGCCCGCTCCCCCGACGAGGAAGAGGACGATTTGTGGCGCTTCGTTACCAGCAACGTCACTCCCTTGCTAAGGAAGAAAAACGAGAAAGCCACCGATACCCCGCCGCCGGAAAAGAGAGCAGCTCCGAAACCGGAGAAACCGGAAAATTCTGCCACCGCCCGTCGCCCGCCGAGGCCGGCCCCGAAACCGGAGAAACCGGAAAATTCCGCCACCGCCCGTCGCCCGCCGAGGCCGGCCCCAGAACTAGCCCCCGGCGTTGTTTCCGGTATCAACAAGCGCACGGCGGCCCGGCTCAAGCGTGGGCAGTTGGCGATAGAGGCCAGAATCGACCTGCACGGCATGGTCCGGGACGAGGCGCGCCGGGAGCTGGCCGCGTTTCTAAAAGAGGCGCAAACGGCCGGCCGGCGCACCGTGTTGGTTATTACCGGCAAGGGGTCGCGGCCCGGCGGCGGCACCGGGGTCCTGCGCGCCGCTGTTCCCGGCTGGCTCAACGAGGCCCCGAACCGGGGGCGGCTTCTCGCTTTTTCCCGGGCCCGGCCCAAGGACGGCGGCGAGGGCGCGCTCTATCTGCTGTTGAAAAAAAAGAAGTAAGGATAGCCCTCTCTCTGTCTCGACGGGAGGCAACCGATGACCTCTTTCGGCGTGAAAATAAGGGATTGCGGGCCCGGTGTGGAATCACGCAGAAAAAGACGGAGCTGGCCAACCTGTTGGCGCGGTGCGTTCATGACCTGGATGAAGAGACCCTGGAAAGACTGCTGGCGGAAATCAAAAGGGGCAGCGGATAACCCGAAGCGAACGTTTATGGTCCAATGGGGGCGCGGCACGGGGTTTCGGTCCGAGCGCCCAGGCCGGCATCAATAGTCACCCTTCTTGCCCGTGCCGATGAACTTGAAGCCGCCTCGGTACTCGAACGGCCGCCACCAGGCGGTAGCGCCGGTCTCGATGTCGGTATGGCGCATGAAAACCTGGGGCGGGGGCGGCGCGATGGTCAGGATTAACGCATAGGCGCCCGGCCCGTCGAGGTCGACGTTGCCGCCGTAATGCGGCCCGTCGGAAGCCATCATCGGGTGCAACAGGTCCGACACCGTCCAACGGCTACCCTTCTTTGTTAGCCTGTATCCGATGTCGAGGTAGGGGACCCAGTCCCCTTTTCGGAAACCATAGGGGTTGCCGGCAAGGGCGTGGATGCGGGCCTCCAGGTGAATGTCCCCGGGCTCGTGGCTTGTCATGTTGGCATGACCGGTTTTGTGTTGGTGGGCGCCGCCGTGCTCCATGCTTGCCATTGGAGCTTCCGTCTCAACGGCCTGTAGATACATTGCCCAGACCTTAAGGCCCTCATGTTCCATGGCCTCGCCCGCCGGCAAGTTCCCGGCGTGAGCCGCCGCCATATCCAGGCTTATGATCCAAGCCGCGGCAATGATGGGGCCAAGCCATCGCGTCCATTTGGTTGTCATGGCTTGTCTTTCTTCCTAGGCTGAGAAAATAGCCGGGTACCATGCGGCGGCGATAGTGAGGCTGCCGAGCGCTCCGGGCAGCAAGGGAAGCCAGAGCGCCGATGCCGACACCCCTTGACGCGCCAGCAGGCGCCATCCGAGCCCCAGACTCCACGAGACAGCGCCGAGAACGAGCGTTCCCTTGAAAAAGCTGATCCCAACGGTACCGAGGCCGAGAGACCCGAGGGCTTGGAACAAATCGCCGCCAAGGCCAAGCAATAGGGAAGCCATGGCGACGGGGAGGAACTGATAGCCGAGCTCGACGAAACCGCGGCCGAACGGCGCATCGCCGCCGGCGCGGCGCGCAAGCCAGGTGGCGGCGGCGGTGGCGGCGGCGAGAGCCGCCGTGATGATCGCCATCCAGGACATCATGTAACCGCTGACGAGGAAAAAGTCGAACCAGCGCAGAACCTCGCGCTCATGCGGATAGACCGCCATCAGCCACATGGGCCCGGGTTCGCCGAGCCAATACCATTGCTGGTCAATGACCCAGTTGCCGAGGACCGTCCGCAGGGCCTGATAGGAGTCCAGGACCAGCCACAGGAAACCGCCTAAGGCCGTGCCGGTGCTCGTGAACAAGAACAGCACTTCCGAGAGGTTGCCGTTGTGGTCACGGATGGCGGCGGTTTCCTCGCCCGGCGGACGCAGGCGCAAGTACAGCCCGGCCTTCGACTGGGGGTTGACGCAGCGGAAGCACTCGATGCAATGGCGGGACTCGGTTTTGCGGTTGAGATCAATCATGGTCGGGCAGACGGTTTTCTCGGTCCAGGCGTCGCCACCGGCCTTTGGCCGCTTGGCGCAAAAATCCACCACCCCGATGCGCGAGAAGACCCCAAGCAGAAGCCCGATCGGGCACATATGCCGGCACCAAGCCCGTTTGTTGCGCCCGAAGAAAAAGCCCAACGCGATGGCGGCGACAAATATGCTTCCAAAAACGATGGCGATGGCTTCCGCGTGGTCCCGCGCGCCCGCTGTCTGCGCCCACACGGTAACAACGAGGAAACTGAAGATGGGCGTGCCTGGCCACCGCACCCATGTGGGGATGGCCTGTTGCGGCCCCACCTTGTTGGCCCATTCCGTGGCCGCGCCCATGGGGCATAGGAAGCCGCACCAACTGCGTCCGAAGAAAATTACGGACAGAAAGATGAGGGGAAACCACAAGCTCCAGATGACGGTATTGGCAAAGACGGCAAAATCGCCGGGTGCGTTTGCGTTACCGAAGGCTTCCTTCAGCAGCGCGGGTCCGAACAGCAGGGCTATGAAAACAACGAGCATACCGACCTGCACGAGCCAAGTGACATGCCTGTAGCGAACGAAGAACGCCTCGATGCGTGCGGCCACGCGCGGCAGGGAACTGCCGCGAAAAAAGGGCTGGGCCAGACTGCTGGCTCGTGGACGCGACGCCATGGCCGTGTCGTTTGTGCTGGTATTTGTCATGTTGATTCTATGAAGGCTTGCGAGCCTATAAGCATATAATGTAGCAGCAACACCATTTTGATTTAAATTAATCTATAGCTTCTCTCAATTTCCAGTGCATTGCCCGGCTTATACTGAACTATAGATTGATACGTCAAGAGAGGCGCGGCCGTGTAACTGTCTCCCATGCCCGAAAACCAGAAAGCGGGGGACCATATTTTGCTTGGCTTTCAAGCCGCAAAACGGTTTTTACAACAGCATCAGGTGCTAGAGCTTACATCGGGGTGGTAAACCAACATCCAGTTACGGCGCCATTTATGAGTGCATGTCCTAGACTCGGCTTCGCAGCCAATGCAAGGCTTCCTCGGCGGTCTCGGTGATCTCGCCCGGCTCCAGGTTTGGGCGTTGGATGAGGACAATCCGAATACCTTCCACGCCGGCGGCAGTGATTTTTGCCTCGGTCGCCTTGCCGCCGCTTTGCCTGCATACCAGGGTATCGATCCGATGCTCCGCGAGCAGTTGGCGTTCGGCCGCCAGGTTCAACGGCGGGTGGCCCGTAATAAGGTCGTAATCGGCAAGCGGCAAGGGTACCTCGGGTGGCCTGACCAGACGAACCAGGAACCAAATCTCGGTAAGGCCGGAGAAGACCTTGATATCCTCGAGCCCGATGGTCAGGAAGGCCCGGCGCGCCAGACGTGGCAGAACTTCGGCGGCGCCCGCCATGTCGGCCACCTCTACCCACGGGTTTCCCGGCACCAGCCGCCAGGGCGGGCGGATCAACATCAGCCTCGGTATCTCGGCGCGAAGGCAGGCGGCGTAGGCATTGGCGGAAATGGCCTCGGCGAAGGGATGGGTCGCGTCGATGACCATGTGAAAAGATTCTTGGCGAAGATAGTCAACCAGTGCCTGGATGTCTTCAAAGCCGCCCGTGCGAACCCGGCCCGGAAGTTCCGCCATCGGCCCGAGGTGCTCGACAAGAGATGTAACGGTCTCCACCTCGCCGGCCAATGAATCGACCACCATCCCGGCCAGCTTCCTGGCTTCCGCCGTCCCTCCGAGGATAAGCAGGCGCTTAACCATGGTCGTGATTTTCACCCCTCATGCGTTTGCTCTCTTGATGGTGCGCGTAGAGACGTTATCTTAAAGACGATGAAAGATCATCCTCGTCCAGATAAAAATGAAGACCCCTCGGCGCCGACGAAAACGAGTTTTTTTAACCGCCCCCTTGTCTATTTCGGCTTGGCCGCCGTTCTCGTCACCGCCGTCCTTGCCGGACGCCAATTTCTTGGCCAGCTGGGCGGGCCGGTGGAGGACCAAACCTTGGTGGAGGTGGCGCCGGTGCTCGGCGGGCCCTTTACCTTGGTCGATCGTAACGGCAAGATGGTCACCGATGACAGTTTCCGCGGCCGTTTCCTGCTGATCAACTTCGGCTATACCTATTGTCCGGATATCTGCCCAACCATACTGAGCACCGTTACCAACGCTCTCGACAAGCTCGCCGACAAAGGCGAGAAGGTGGTGCCGGTTTTCATCACCATCGATCCCGAGCGGGACACTCCCGAGCAACTGAAAATGTATATCAGTCATTTCCACCCGCGCATGTTGGGACTGACCGGCACATTGAAGCAAGTGAAGCAAGCGGCCAGGGTCTACCGCGTCTATTACGCCAAGTTTGTCGCCGAGGGAGCGGACCCCGACGATTATCTCATGGACCACACCGCCATTACCTATCTTGTCGGCCCCGAGGGCAAATACCGCTTCCATTTCGGCCCCACCACGACGGTCGAGGAAATGGCCTCCCGCTTGCGGGAGGTGCTTTAGAGTAATGGCCGGACAACCTTTCTGGCGGCTGAAACCGCTTTCCCAAATGTCAGCGGAAGAATGGGAATCCCTTTGCGACGGCTGCGCCAAATGTTGTCTGGAAAAGCTTGAGAACATCGATACCGGCAAGATCGTTTACACCAACGTGGCCTGCCATTTGCTTAATATCGACAGTTGTCGTTGCACTGATTACGTTCGCCGCAAGCATTTAGTTGACGATTGCGAACGGTTGACGGCGAAGAACATATCAACGCTGAAGTGGTTGCCTGAAACTTGCGCCTATTCCCTGCTTGCCAATGGCCAGGACTTACCTTGGTGGCACCCCTTGGTTTGCGGAGACCCGGAAGCCGTGCATCGGATGGGGATGTCGGTGCGCGGCCGCGCCGTGCCTGGAAACACCGCCGGCGATCTTGAAGACCATATCGTCAATTGGCCCGATCAAGGGGATCAACCTTGACCGCTGCCGCGCCCATTGCCGGCGGTGTTTTTGCCGCCGTGCTGACGCCGCTGCAAGACGGCCTCTCCCCCGACCACCGCGCCTTCGCCCGCCATTGCCGCTGGCTTTTGGCGAATGGCTGCGATGGATTGGCGGTTCTGGGAACAACCGGCGAGGCCAATTCGTTCAGCCTGGCGGAGCGCCTCCGTATGCTGGAAGGACTGATCGAAGCCGGCATACCGGGCCGGGCGCTATTGCCGGGCACCGGCTGCTGCGCCCTTGCCGAGACCATCGAGTTAAGCCGCCGGGCGGTGCGCTTGGGTGCCCAGGGTGTGGTCATGCTGCCGCCCTTTTACTACAAGAACGTCACCGACGACGGCCTGTTCGCCGCTTACTCGGAAGTCATCGAAGAGGTCGGTGACGACGCGCTCAAGGTATACCTTTATCATTTTCCCCGGATGTCCGGCGTTCCCATCAGCCTAGCTTTGATCGAAAGGCTGCTGGCCCGTTACCCGGCAACCGTAGCCGGCATCAAGGATAGTTCCGGCGACATCGGCAACATGACCGCTTGCCTCCGCGCCTTTCCCGGTTTCGCCGTCTTCAGCGGCGCCGATGATTTGCTGTTGCCCTTGCTCGAGGCCGGCGGCGCCGGGTGTATTACGGCGGTCTGCAACGTGGCTTCGAGGTTAGCGGCGAAAGTCTATTCGGGCTGGCGAAACGCCACCATCAATGAGACCAACGCGCAACTGGTGGCCTTGCGCGGAATTTTTACCGCTTATCCCTTGATCGCGGCGCTGAAAGAGGTCATGGCGCGTCATGGCGGGCAGAGGGAATGGCGAAACATCCGCCCGCCGCTGGCCGCTCTTGGCGAAGCCCAGGCCCAGGCTCTTTTAAAGGCCGTCGAAGCAACCGGTTTCAGCTTGTCGGGGGCGCGATGATCCGCTTGCCGTGGTGCCGGACCGGGCGCGGGATCCGGGAGCAACAGGTCACTATCGAACTTGATGGCCGGACGGTGCCGGCGCGGATCAGGCACCACCTCCGCGCCCGCCGGCTGATCCTCCGCGTCGATCCGGAAAGAGACGACCTCGTTATCACCTTGCCGCCGCGAGCGCCGGTCGCCGAAGGGCTGGAGCTGGCGCGGCGCAAAAGCAAGTGGATTGTTGACCGCCTCGACGCCTTGCCGCCGAGGATCGCCTTCGCCGACGGTGCCATCGTGCCCTTCCTGGGCACCGATCATGTCGTTTGCCATCGTCCCTTGGGAGGCTGTCCGGTATGGCGGGAAAATGGGGAAATCAACGTTTCCGGCGGCCCGGAACACCTGCCCAGGCGGCTCAGGGACTGGCTTGAAAGCCAGGCGCGGCGCGAAATCGGTTGCCGAGTCGCCGCCAAAGCTAGCCGCCTGGGGCGTGCCTTCGGGAGGGTCCGTCTTGGCGACACCCGCAGCCGCTGGGGGTCTTGTTCGGCGGCCGGCAACTTTTCCTTTTGCTGGCGTCTGATCATGACGCCGGCGCATGTGCTCGATTACGTGGTTGCTCACGAGGTCGCCCACCTCGAGGCCATGAACCACGGTGCCGGTTTCTGGCGGACCGTCGGCGAACTGACGGATGATAGCGCCAAAGCCCGCGCCTGGCTGCACCGTCATGGCGCCCGGTTGCGCCGCTATGGTTGATTGCCCATGAGGGCCATTTGGATAAAGGTGGCAATGGGTGTAAATGATCTGGTGGTCCAAAACCTGCATATGGTACCCATACGACGGCTTTCCGAGTTCATCCGGCTAGGCGTGCGGCGCGCCGAGATGCCTCACATCACAAGCGTTGCGCTACGGCGCCGGTGGGCGCCCCGAGGAAACGGATGACGCGATCGTATGGGCACCATATGCAGGTTTTGGACCACCAGCCATGAAACAGGCGCAGACCACAATCACCGTCGGCACCCGCGGCCAGGGGCTTTACGAAGTTAGCGGGCAGGTTCTTGGCTGGGTCAGGAAACAAAAAATCGGCACCGGCCTGCTCACCGTTTTCTGCCGCCACACCTCGGCCTCGCTGACCATTCAGGAAAACGCCGACCCCGATGTGCAGCACGACCTGGAAACATTTTTCCGCCGGCTGGTTCCGGACAACCCGGCCCATTATCGCCACAGCTCGGAAGGCATCGACGATATGCCGGCCCATATCAAGGGCGCGCTGACCGACGCGCAGCTTTCCATTCCGGTCGCCGGCGGCAGCCCGGTGCTCGGCACCTGGCAGGGAATATACCTGTTCGAACACCGGCTCCGGCCGCACAGCCGCCGCCTGGTTTTGCACCTCATGGGAGATTAGGAAAGATCCGATGGGTGGCAAGGGAGTGTTGTCTTTATTGGCGCTTGCCTTTGCCGCCGTTTTTTCTCCCGCCCTGGCCGAGCCCGGCCACGCCATCGCCATGCACGGCCCGCCCAAGTACGGCCCGGATTTTGAGCATTTCGATTACACCGATCCCACCGCGCTCAAGGGCGGCGGCCTGACCCTCTCCAGGACTGGCGCTTTCGACAGCCTCAATCCGTTCATCATCAAGGGTACGCCGGCGGCCGGACTGGACCTGGTCTTCGAGAGGCTCCTCAAGCGCAGCCGGGACGAACCGTTCACCCTTTACGGGCATATCGCCGAAAGCGTCGAGACGCCGGATGACCGCTCGTCGGTGACCTTCACGTTGCGCCGGCAAGCGCGGTTTCACGACGGCGGCCCGATCACCGCCGATGATGTCATCTTTTCCGTCAACACTCTCGCTAGTAAGGGCCGCCCCAACCACCGCCTCTATTACCGGCTGGTCGAGCGCATGGAGAAGCTGGGCAGGCGCAAGATCAGGCTCATCTTCAAGGACGGCTCCAACCGCGAGATGCCGTTGATCATGGGGCTGATGCCGATCCTGTCGAAGTCCTATTACCAAAAGGCCGAGTTCGAAAGGACCACCCTGGTTCCGCCCTTGGGCAGCGGTCCTTACCGGATCGAAGTCGTCGATCCGGGACGCTCCGTCAGCTACCGCCGCGACCCCGGTTACTGGGGTCGGGACCTGGCGGTCAACCGTGGCCAATACAATTTCGACATGGTTCGTTACGACTACTACCGCGACGGCGTCGTGGCGCTGGAGGCCTTCAAGGCCGGGCTCGTTGACTTGCGTCCCGAATCCGATCCTGGCCGCTGGGCGAACGGCTATGCATCGCCGGCCCTGGAGCGCGGCGACATTCTGCTGGAGGAATTTGCGCACGGCCGTCCCGCCGGCATGTATGGGTTCGTGTTCAATACCCGCCGGCCGGTTTTCCGGGACCGTGGCGTCAGGGCGGCGCTGGCCCATGCCTTTGACTTCGAATGGATCAACAAGACGCTTTTTCACGGTGCTTATGAGCGCACCGCCAGCTATTTTGAAAATTCGGAACTGGCCGCCGCCGCCCCGCCGCCGCCGGGCGAACTGGCTTTGTTGGAGCCTTATCGGGACCGCTTGCCGGCGGAGGTGTTCTCCTCCGTTTACCGGCCACCCCGGTCGGCCGCCGGTGGCCAGGGCCGCGGCGGCCTCAAGCGGGCGATGCGGTTGTTGCGGGCGGCGGGCTGGAGCTATCGCGGTGGGCGCATGTTCAGGGCCGACGGCGAGCCGGCCGGATTCGAAATCCTTCTCGTCGACCCGCGCAACGAGAAGCTGGCGCTGGAATACCGCCGTAAGCTGGCGCGTCTCGGCATAACGGCCAAGGTGCGGACCGTCGATTCGGCGCAATATCAGTACCGGCTCAACGCTTACGATTTCGACATGATCATTTATCTGTGGGATGAATCTCTGTCGCCCGGCAACGAGCAGGCGTTCTATTGGGGATCATTGGCGGCCGGCAGGGAGGCGACCCGCAATTATCCGGGCATCATCGAGCCCGCCGCCGACGCCATGATCGCCAAGATCACCGCCGCCGGCAGCCGTACTCAACTCATTACCGCGACCCGGGCGCTCGACCGGATTTTGCAATGGGGCCATTACGTGGTGCCTTTGTTCCATCTGCGGGGCGACCGGCTGGCCTATTGGAACCGCTTCGCCCGGCCGGCCATGACGCCCCTTTACGGCTACCAGTTGGACACCTGGTGGGAGGACCGGGAGAAGGCGGCGAAACTGCCGCGCCGCCGGTAGAGCATTTCCGCTTCACTTGCGTTCACCTGAAACACACTCTCTATTTGTTTTAAAGGCAAATGCGTCGTCGCGGATGGGTTCATCCGCTCGGGATTTGCTATACGGGCCCTCAGGCTCGGGCCGTCACCTCCGCGCCGCATCGGCGCCTTCGGTATTGGGCAGGATGACGGCGAACTCCTCGCCGCCGTAACGCCCAATGAAATCGGTTTTGCGTAGGCGCTGGCTCAGCACCCGGGCCAGCGCCTTGATCACCGTGTCGCCGGTCCAATGGCCATGGCTGTCGTTGACGGATTTGAAATGGTCGATATCGAGCATGGCGAAGGCCAGGGGCCGGTTTTCGCGCTGTCCCCGAAGGACCTCGGTTTCCAGAAACTCCTTGATTTTGCTGTGGTTGACAATCCCGGTCATGCCGTCCCGCGAAATCAGCAAATCGAATTGGCGGGCCCGTTCGGCGCGCGATTTCAGCGACGAAACCAACAGATCGGCGCGCACAGGCTTGGCGAGAAAATCATCGCCGCCGCCTTGCAAGGCCAATAGCCGCCGGTCATATGTGGATTGGCTGGTCAGAAAGATGATGGGAATGCGGAAAAAGTCATCTTTCTGGCGAATAACGCCGGCCAATTCGATGCCGTTGCAATCGGGCATGTTGATGTCCATGAGGATTAGATCGGGGCGGAATTCGAAAAGCAGCTCCATGACCCGCAAGGGATGGGTGACGATTTCAGCGACCATCGCCGCCTTTTCCAGCAGCAGCTTGTAGAACTCGGCCAGGGCCCGGTCGTCATCAACGATGAGAATGCGGTAGGGATCGCTTTCCTTGGCCGCCGTCAGTTAGTCGAGGGCCTCGACGAGGCGGGTGATGTCCAGGGATTTGGTGAAAAAACCTTGCATCCCGGCGCGCACCGCTTGCAGTCGGCGGGCCAGGTCGTCGTGCTGGCTGAGTACGATGGCCGGAGATGAGCATGTCCGGCGGATATCGTTGAGCGCCTCAATGTCCACCGACTTACCCCCGGGCAGGGCGATGTCGACAATCAGCGCCGCAGGAGGAGTCGGATTCGGTTGCTTTGTTGATCACGTTGGCCATAGGTAGATCCCTAATTACGAACGCAAATTCGCCGGTTGCCTGATTGCCGTAGAGGAGATATTGATCCTCGGCTGCGGAATTTCAACCGGCGGACGAGGATAGCATCCTGAAGGTTGTATAAATATAATATTTATAAAAAGTAAGCAGCCTGAAGCCAAGAACAAAACATATCTGGCTTAATTCTCCAGGCTCATCAGGGATCGCGCGAAGGCTTGTGCCTCGAAGGCGCGCATGTCGTCGATTCCCTCGCCGACGCCGACGGCGACAACAGGCAGCGCGAATTTTTCGGCCAGCGCCACCACCACGCCGCCTTTCGCCGTTCCGTCCAGCTTGGTCATGACGAGGCCGGTGATATCGACCACATCCTGAAAAACCTCGACTTGGGCAAGAGCATTCTGGCCGACGGTGGCGTCCATCACCAAAAGACGGTCGTGGGGCGCGCTGTCATCCAATTTTTTCACTACCTGGACGATTTTCCCCAACTCGGCCATCAGATCGGTCTTGTTGTGGAGCCGTCCGGCGGTGTCGATAAAAAGCAGGTCGATGTTTTCGGTTTGCGCGGCCGAGAGCGCGTTATAGGCGAGGCCGGCGGCGTCCGCCCCTGGCTTGCCGAAGATCACCGGGCAACCGGTGCGCTCGCCCCAAACCTGAAGCTGTTCGATGGCGGCGGCGCGGAAGGTATCCGCCGCCGCCAGCATGACGTTGTGACCGGCGCCGCGAAACTGTTTGGCTAACTTGCCGATGGTGGTCGTCTTGCCGCCACCGTTGACGCCGCAGAACAAGACGACGTGCGGCCCATGGGTTTTATCGACGATGAAGGGGCGGGCCACCGGCGCCAGGATCTGGGCGATCCCGTCGGCCAGGGTCTGGCGGACTTCTTGCGGGGTGATTTCCCAGTGAAAGCGCGTTTCGGCCAGGGATTGGGCTAGCCGCGCCGCCGTCGTCACGCCCATATCGGCCGAGATCAGAAAGTCCTCCAGCTCCTCGATCAAGGCGCCGTCCAGCCGCTGCTTGGTGAAAATGCCGCCGATGCCTTCCTTGAGTTTTGCCGAGGATTTACCCAGCCCATGCCTGAGCCTGCCCAGCCATACCTTTTGGTCAGCGTCGTTCATGGCTTTTGCATCCCCGGTTTTGCTCCCAACAAATGGCCATCAGCGGCGGATTCGACGCGGGTCTCGACGATCGACCCTGGCGCCGCGTCGAAAGCGAGGCGAACCGGGGCGAAACGGCGGCTATGGCCGAAACGCTCTTTTTCGACCAGCACCTGGGCGGTTTCGCCGATCCGGGCGGCAAGGAAACGGGTCAACGCCGCCTCGCCGGCGGCGCGCAGCCTGGTGGCGCGTTGCTTGCCAACGCCTCCCGGCGCCGGCGGCATCCGCTGGGCGGGGGTTCCGGGACGTGGCGAGAAGGGAAAGACGTGCAGATAGGTCAGTCCCAAGCCAGCGATCGCCGATAAGGTATTTTTGAACATTGCCCCGGTCTCCGTCGGGAAGCCGGCGATCAGGTCGGCGCCGAAGACGACATCGGGGCGGGCGCGGCGGAGCGTTTGGCAAAGTCTCTCAATATCGGCGCGGCGATGACGCCGCTTCATCCGTTTCAAGATGACATCATCAAAAGCCTGCAAACTCAAATGCAGATGCGGCATCAACCGGTCGTTCTCGGCCAACAGTTCAATCAGCGCCGTATCCATCACCGCTGGGTCGAGGGAAGAAAATCGGAGGCGTTTGATCTCCCCGGCCTGGGCCAACAAACTGGCCGCCAGTCCGCCCAGTGTCGGGCGGCCAGGCAGATCGGCTCCGTAAGAGGAAATATCGACGCCGGTCAGCACCACTTCGCGGTAGCCGTTGGCGGTCAAATGCCGTGCCTGTTCGATGATGCTCCGCGCCGGCAGGCTGCGGCTGGGTCCGCGGGCCAGGGGAACGATGCAAAAAGTGCAACGGTGATCGCATCCTTGCTGGATCTGGAGATAGGCGCGGGTGCGTCCGTGCAAGCCGCCGATCATCCGGCTTGGCCCCGCTTTGGCGGTCATCATATGGGACCAAATCATGGCCCTGCCGCTGATCCCGGCCAGCGCCGATGGCCGCAATTTGTCGGCGTTGCCGACGACCCGGTCGACTTCGGGCATGCTGGCGAAGCCGCCGGGATTCACTTGCGCGGCGCAGCCGGTGACGACGATCTTCGAGCTGGGTTGTTGACGGCGGACGCGGCGGATGGTCTGGCGCGATTGCCGTTCGGCCTCGGCGGTGACGGCGCAGGTGTTGACGATTACCGTGTCGGCGAGGCCGGCCTCATGGGCGGCGGCGGCCATGACCTCCGATTCGAAGGTATTCAAGCGGCAGCCCAAAGTAACCACTTTGGTTTCATTCATGACAGTAGCGATTCGTCCAAGGTACCCCGGAAACTGACCGCCACCGGTCCGGTCATCAAGACATGATCGTCAGCCAGCCATTCAATGCCCAAGCTGCCGCCGTCAAGGATGACTTGCGCGCTGCGCCCGGTGTAGCCGCGCCGGTGGGCGGCGACCAGGGCGGCGCAGGCGCCGCTGCCGCAAGCGCGGGTGATGCCGGCGCCGCGTTCCCAAACACGCAGGCGGATTTCATGCCCGGACAGCACCTGCGCGGCGCCGACGTTGACGAAGTGGGGAAACATTTCATGGCGCTCGATGGCGGGGCCGAAGGTCTCCAGCGCCGCTGCCTCGGCGTCGTCGAAAAAAAAGACGGCGTGGGGGTTGCCCATGCCGACCGCCACCGGGTCCTTGAATGGCCCGGCTTCGAGGCCAAGATGCAGGGTGTCGGCGGGGCCGGCCAGTGGTATGTCCCGCCAGTCGAGACGGGCTTGACCCATGTCGACGGCGATGTCCCCGCCGCCCACCGCCTCGGCGTCGAGGAGCCCGGCGGCGGTTTCGATGACCACCTGGGTGGCGGCGTTCTCGGTCATGATCATGGCAGCGACGCAGCGCGCGGCGTTGCCGCAGGCCTCGGCCTCGCCGCCGTCGGCGTTGCGGACGCGCATGAAGACATCCGCCTCGCCGCTCGTCGTCGGCTCGATGATGATCACCTGATCGCAGCCGACGCCGGTGTGCCTATCGGCAATGGCGCGCGCCTGGCCGGCGCCGACCGGCAAGGCAACCCGGCGTCCGTCGAGAACCACGAAATCGTTGCCGAGCCCGTGCATCTTGGTGAAAAGCAGTGTCGCCATAACGCGCTTAATATGGTCCCGGAACTAAAGAAGTCCACAGGAATCGGGAAGAGACTAGGAATTACCCGCCATGCGCCGCCAAAAAGGTCTGCATGTGAAAGCCGGCCTGGGCGGGGTGGTAGGCGTACTTCAAGCCGACGGGGCAGGCGTGGCGGGTCAGGCAGCCGCGATCGAGACAATCCTTTTGGTCGTTCCCGGCCTGCTTCTTGAGGTAACCGATACAGGCCTGCAAGTCGAAGACGCCTTTTTTGTAGACACCCGTCGGACAAGCGGCAAGACAGGGTTTGGCGGCGCAATCCTGGCAAGGACTGGGGCGCTGTTAGGGCCGTGGCAGATCAAGTTTTTCCCTGAATACAAGGGCGCCGCGGTAGCCGTGCCAGAGGCCGAATTCCGGGTGAATCAATTGCCGCAAAGGCGAGTGATGAACGAGTTCGGCCCGCTGCGCCCATCGCTGGAAAGGAAGGTAGGGCGGGCCTTCGAAAGGAAACAGCGAGCTGACACCCGGGAAATCCGCCGCCAGGTCTTGCGCCACCTGGTCCACCACGCCGCCGCGTCCAGGAATCAAGCGGATGATGTTCGTCCCTGCCTTGGCGGCTAAAAGACCCCCACAGGGCCGGGCCGGCGTTGCCGATCAGCACCACCGTGCCACCGCCGCCCGGTGCGCCGTCACTGGCGCCGGGATGGAAAGCGCCCCGGCGGATCAAGCCGGTGGCGGCAATGGCCGATTCGATGGCTTGCAAGGGGGACCGTTTGCCGGGCTTTCGGCCCGGCGGGGCCGCAATAATCCCGGCGTCATGTTGCCTGGCTGTTCTTGACAGTGGCTTGCTCCGCCCATAGAGTGCGCCGCTTGAAACCGACGTCGCCCGGGGAAATGAAGGGGGGGCGCCGCCAGTCCGCGAGTTTCGCGCACTGGCGTTTTTTGTTTTTTTGCCGTTTTTTATTTTTTCGCCAAGGGTGAACTTTCAAATGTTCGACAACCTGACCAACCGTTTGGGCGAGATTTTCAGCGGCCTCAAGAAGCGGGGCGCGCTTTCCGAGGACGATGTGGATACCGCCCTGCGTCAAGTGCGCGTCGCCTTGCTCGAGGCCGACGTCGCCGTGCCGGTGGTCAAGGACCTGGTTGCCGCCATCCGTGAAGAGGCCGTCGGCCACAAAGTCCTGCGCAGCGTCACCCCTGGCCAAATGGTCGTCAAGATTGTTCACGACCACCTCGTCCGGGTGCTCGGCGGCGATCCGGCGGCGCCCCAGGCGCCGGCGGCGGCCAGCGGCGCCATCGATCTGGTCGGCGTTCCGCCGGTCGCCATTTTGATGGTTGGCTTGCAGGGCTCGGGCAAGACGACGACCTCCGCCAAACTGGCCCTGAAGCTGAAAAGACGCGATAAAAAGAAGGTCTTGATGGCCTCTCTTGACGTTCGCCGGCCGGCGGCGCAACGGCAACTGGTCTTACTCGGCGAACAGGCGGACGTCCCGACCCTCTCGGTTATCCTCGGCGAACAGCCGCTGGCGATTGCCAAGCGGGCGATGCGGACGGCGCGTCAGGAAGGCAGCGATGTTTTGATCCTCGACACCGCCGGGCGCTTGCATATCGATTCCGAGCTCATGGCCGAGGCTGCCACCATCGTCGAGGCGGTTCAACCGACCGAGACCTTGCTTGTCGCCGATGCGCTGACCGGTCAGGACGCGGCCAAACTGGCCACCGAGTTCAACGACAAAATCGGCATCACCGGCATCGTTCTCACCCGCGTTGATGGCGACGCCCGTGGCGGCGCGGCGCTCAGCATGCGGGCGGTTAGCGGACAGCCGATCAAACTGATGGGAACGGGCGAGAAACTTGATGCCCTGGAGGACTTCGACGCTGGGCGCGTCGCCGGGCGCATTCTCGGCCAGGGCGACGTGGTCGGCCTGGTCGAGAAAGCAGCCGAGATCATCGACAGTGAAGAAGCCGAGGAAATGACCGCCAAAATGGTCAAGGGCAAGTTCACCATGGACGATATGGGCAAGCAGTTGAAACAGCTTCGCAAGATGGGCGACGTCAAGGGCTTGCTCGGCATGTTGCCGGGCGTCGGCAAGATCAAAAAACAACTCGCCGCCGCCAACGTCGATGATGGTGCCATCGCCCGCCAGGAGGCGATCATCCTCTCCATGACGGCCAAGGAGCGGAGCAACCCGAAAGTTCTCAACGGGTCGCGGCGGCGCCGCATCGCCAGCGGTTCGGGCACCTCGGTGCAAGAAGTCAACCGCCTGCTCAAGAGCTACAAACAAATGACCATGATGATGAAAAAAATGGGCCGCACGAACGCCAAGGGTCTGACGGGCGGTGGCATTCCACCGCCGGGGATGATGCCACCATTGCCGCCTATGCGCTAACGCCAAGGCTCAAGATAGAGTTCAATTAACCGCAACAAGGACACTGCAAAAACATGTCGCTGAAAATCCGCCTATCCCGGGGTGGCGCCAAAAAACACCCCTTTTACCGCATCGTCGTCGCCGATTCCCGCAGCCCCCGCGACGGCCGCTTCATAGAGCGTGTCGGAACTTACGACCCGATGGTTCCCAAGGATCACAGCCAGCGGCTGGTGTTGAAGGAAGAGCGGATCAAGTATTGGCTCGGTGTCGGCGGCAAGCCCACCGACCGGGTCGCCAGGATGCTGGCCCAGTCTGGACTGATGGAAGCGCCGGCGATTCCGGAGCAGACCAAGCAACACTTGCCCAGGACCAAGACCGTAGAACGCCAGCAACAAGCCGAGGACGCGGCGGCGGCGCCGAAGGAAGAAGCGGCGGCGGAAGCGGAAGCACCGAAAGAAGAGACGGCGGAAGCGGAAGCGCCGAAGGAAGAAGTGGCGGCGGAAGCGGAGGCACCGAAGGAAGAAGCGGCGGAAGCGGAGGCACCGAAGGAAGAAGCGGCGGAAGCGGAGGCACCGAAGGAAGAGACAGCTGTGGAGGAGGTATCGGCCAAAGACTCGGCCAAAGATGACAAAGCGGCCAGTTAAGTGGGGCTTCGGCCTGGAAGGATCATGACGGCTGACAAACCCGGCAAATCCCCGGTGCCGCCCATGGTCTGTCTCGGCGTGGTCAGCGGGGCGCGCGGTCTCAAGGGCGATGTCCGGATCAAGAGCTTCACCGCCAATCCCGGAGATATCGGCGCCTATGGGCCGGTTTGTGACGAGACAGGGGAGCGGTTGTTCAATCTTCGCGTCACCGGTCGGGCCAAGGACCAGGTTATCGCCCGCCTCAAAGGGATCGACGACCGCGATGCCGCCTTGGCCTTGAAGGGCCTCAAGCTGCATGTGCCACGCGGCGCCCTGCCGGAGCCGGAAAGCGGCGAGTATTATCATGCCGACCTGGTCGGTTTAAGGGCCGACCTGGTCGGCGGCGGGACGTTGGGCCGGGTGCGGGCGGTCCATGATTTCGGCGGTGGTGCCAGTCTGGAGATCGGCGGCGGCCCGCTGGGCACGGTGATGGCACCTTTCACGCGCGCCGCCGTGCCCGAGGTTGATCTGGCCGGGGGGCGGCTGGTAATCGCGCCGCTGCCCGGGCTTTTGCCAACGCCCAAAGTCCAAGGTGGCGGCGCGGCGGAGGATGGAAATGGCAACGAGGAGTGACGGTTATGGACCCAGACAGTCCGTGGACGGTGAAGGTCCTCACCTTGTTTACAGAAATGTTTCCGGGGCCGCTCGGCCTGTCTCTGGCTGGCCGGGGGTTGGCGGACGGCGCCTGGGAGTTGGAAAAGGTGGACATTCGCACTTTCGCGGGCGATAAACACCGCGCCGTGGACGATGCTCCGTTCGGTGGCGGTCCCGGCATGGTCATGCGCGCCGAGGTCATCGCCCGGGCGATCGATGCGGCGGGGGAAAATGGCGGGACCTTGCCGTTGATTTACCTAACGCCGCGCGGTCGGCCGTTGACGCAATCGCGGGTGCGGGCCTTGGCGGAGGGGCCGGGAGTAATCCTGCTTTGCGGCCGTTTCGAGGGCGTCGACCAACGGGTTCTCGACGAATACCGGGCTGAAGAGATCAGCATCGGTGATTTCGTGTTATCAGGCGGCGAACCGGCGGCCATCGCGCTTATCGATGCTTGCCTGCGTTTATTGCCCGGCATTGTCGGCAGGCCCGGGTCGCTAGCCGAGGAGAGTTTTGAAAACGGATTGTTGGAATATCCTCACTATACCAGGCCCCAGATTTGGCGGGGACGGACGGTGCCCGAGGTTCTGGCCTCCGGGCATCATGAAAAAGTCCGCGCTTGGCGGCTTGCCGAGGCCGAGGCGGTGACAAGGGCGAAGCGGCCGGACCTGTGGGCCCGGTATAAAGAACTGGAAAATGGATCAAGGCCCCGGACCATTCCGGCCGGGCCGGCGAAGGATGAGGGAATTAGGTCATGAACGTCATTGAAGAGCTGGAAAAAGAACAAATTGATAAGCTGGTCCAGGAACGCCCGATTCCCGAATTCAAACCGGGCGACACCATCCGAGTTAATGTCAAGGTCGTCGAGGGTGCGCGTCAGCGGGTCCAGGCCTATGAGGGGGTCTGCATCGCCCGCAAAAACAGCGGCCTGAATTCCGCCTTTACCGTCCGCAAGATTGCCTCCGGAGAGGGGGTGGAGCGGGTCTTTCCGCTTTATTCGCCAGCCATATCCGGCATCGAGGTCGTGCGCCGCGGCGACGTCCGCCGGGCCAAGCTCTATTACCTGCGCGGGCGCACCGGCAAACGGGCCCGTATCGCCGAAAAAACCGACGGCTACGCGGGCAAGGTGACATCCCGGGAAAAAGCCGCTGCGGCGGCCGTCAAAGCGGAAGCCAAACGCAACGGCAAGGCTTTGCCCGCGGCCGCCCTCGAAGCAAAGGCCACCAAACCGAAACAGTCCACCAAGGTCGCCAAACCGAAACAACCCGCCAAGGCCGCCAAAGCCACCGAACCGGAACAGCCCGCCAAAGCCGCCAACAAAAAATAATTGTTTGGCCGAACCGGTGGCGAGGGCTTGCCCGGCGGTCCTTGCCCTATCCGGCCCCAGCATTGAACAAGCGACGATGAAAAAATCTCATGGCCAAGCCGCGAACACTTTTCGACAAACTCTGGGATAGCCACCTGGTCGAGGTGGCCGACGACGGTACCTGTCTTATTTACGTCGATCGCCATCTTATCCACGAGGTCACCAGCCCCCAGGCCTTCGAGGGCCTGAGGGCCGCCAAGCGCCGAGTCCGCCGGCCCGAAACCACCTTGGCTGTCGCCGATCACAACGTGCCGACAATCAACCGCGCCGCCGGCATCGCCGACCGGCAATCCCGCATCCAGGTGGAGGCCCTGGAAACCAACATCGGCGAGTTTAACCTGCCCTATCTCGCCATGGACGATATCCGCCAGGGCATCGTCCATATTATCGGCCCGGAGCAAGGCTTCACGCTGCCCGGCGCGACCATCGTCTGCGGCGACTCCCATACCTCCACCCACGGCGCTTTCGGGGCCCTTGCCTTTGGCATCGGCACATCGGAAGTGGAGCACGTGCTTACCACCCAGACCTTGCTGCAAAAACCGGCGAAAAATATGCGCGTCACCCTCCATGGGGACCCGCCCCTCGGCGTCACGGCCAAAGACTTGATCCTCGCCATTATCGGCAGAATCGGCGTCGCCGGCGGCACCGGCCATGTTATCGAGTATTCGGGCCGGGCCATCAGCAAGCTGACAATGGAGGGCCGGATGACGGTCTGCAACATGACCATCGAGGCCGGCGCCCGGGCCGGCTTGGTGGCTCCCGACGAGACCACTTTTCAATACCTCAAGGGGCGTCCCATGGCGCCCGATGGCGCCGCCTGGGAGGCGGCCGTGAGGTTCTGGCGGACCCTGGCGAGCGATGAAGGCGCTCACTTCGACAGGCAAGTGGACATCGATGCCGGCGCCTTGCAGCCCACCGTCACCTGGGGGACCAGCCCGGAGGACGCCCTACCCATCTCGGCGGCGGTGCCCGATCCGTCCGCCACCGCCGAGCCCGGCAAGCGCCGGGCCATGACTCGGGCGCTTGAGTACATGGCTCTCGAGCCTGGAACGCCGCTCCGCGGGATCGCCATCAACCGTGTTTTCATCGGTTCGTGCACCAATGGGCGCATCGAGGATTTGCGCCAGGCCGCCGCCGTCGCCAAGGGACGCAAGGTGGCCAATGGGGTCGGCGCCATGGTCGTCCCCGGTTCCGGCCTGATCAAGAAACAGGCCGAAGCTGAGGGCCTGGATAAGGTTTTCAGTGAAGCCGGTTTCGAATGGCGCGATCCGGGATGCTCCATGTGTCTGGCCATGAACGCCGACAGGCTACAGGCCGGTGAACGCTGCGCCTCGACCTCGAACCGCAATTTCGAGGGCCGCCAGGGCCGCCGCGGGCGCACCCACCTGATGAGCCCGGCGATGGCGGCGGCGGCGGCGGTGACCGGCCGGCTGACCGACGCCAGGGATCTGGACTAGATAGGGACGGGTATGCAAAAGTTCAGCACCCTTAGTGGCGTCGCCGCGCCCTTGCCGATGATCAACGTCGATACCGATATGATCATCCCCAAGCAATTCCTCAAAACGATTAAGCGCACGGGTCTGGGCAAGAGCCTGTTTTACGAGTTGCGCTACAACGAGGACGGCTCCGAGAAAGCCGAATTCGTGCTCAACAAGCCGCCCTACCGCGGCGCCGCCATATTGATTGCCGGTGACAATTTCGGCTGCGGCTCGTCGCGGGAACATGCCCCCTGGGCGATCCTCGATTTCGGCATCCGCTGCCTCATCGCGCCGGGTTTCGCCGACATCTTCTTTAACAACTGTTTCAAGAACGGAATTTTGCCAATTAAACTGGGGCAAGAGAAAATCGATAAACTGATGGAAGGGGCCGGGAAAAGCGCCGATCCCACCCTCGCTATCGAGCTGGAGACGCAGACCATCACCACCGCCGGCGGCGACGTGATCCCTTTCGACATTGATCCGTTCCGCAAGGAATGTCTGCTTAAAGGCCTGGATGACATTGGCCTGACTTTGCAAAAAGCGGACAAGATCGACGCTTTCGAGGCGCAAGGCAAAGCCCGCCAACCGTGGCTCTTCGCCTAACCGGCAATTTCTAGGGAACGCCGAACCATGTCTTTAGGGAAAAATAAAAAACTGCTGATCCTCCCCGGCGATGGTATAGGCCCGGAAGTGATGACCGAGGCCCGGTGCGTCATCGAGTGGGTGGGCAAGCACCGCGCCTTGACCTTCGACGTGGCCGAAGGGCTGGTCGGCGGCGCTTCCCTGGATGCCCATGGCGTGCCGCTGACCGACGCCACCCTGAGCGAAGCCATGGCCGCCGACGCGGTGTTGCTGGGCGCCGTCGGCGGACCGCGATGGGACGACTTGCCATTCGAGAAAAAGCCCGAACGCGGCCTTCTTCGCTTGCGCAAGGAAATGGGCCTGTTCGCCAACTTGCGCCCGGCGATCGTCTACGACGCCTTGGCCGATGCCTCGACATTGAAGTCGGACCTGGTCAAGGGTCTGGACATCATGATCATCCGCGAACTCACCGGCGGCATTTATTTCGGCGAGCCGCGCGGTATCGAGGAGCTCCCCGACGGCACCCGGCGGGGCGTCAACACGCAAGTCTACACCAGCCCGGAAATCCAGCGTGTCGCCCGGGTAGCCTTCGAGCTGGCGGGCAAGCGTCAGCGGCGGGTTTGCTCGGCGGAAAAAAGCAATGTCATGGAAAGCGGCGTCCTCTGGCGCCAAGAGGTGCAAAAGATCCACGACGAGAAATTTCCGGACATCGAACTTTCCCACATGTACGCCGACAACTGCGCCATGCAATTGGTGCGCAATCCCAAACAGTTTGATGTCATCGTCACCGACAACCTGTTCGGCGACATTCTTTCCGACGAGGCCGCCATGCTCACCGGCTCCCTGGGCATGTTGCCCTCGGCGTCGCTGGGGGCGGCGGATTCCCGGGGCCGGCGTGCGGCCCTTTACGAGCCGGTGCACGGCGCCGCCCCGGACATCGCCGGCAAGGGCGTCGCCAACCCGTTGGCGGTGCTGTTGAGCCTGGCCATGATGCTGCGCTATTCCTTCGATTTGGGTGGCGAGGCCGATCTTATCGAAAATGCCGTCAAGAGCGTGCTTAACGGCGGCCTCAGAACCGCCGACATCATGGAGCCCGGCAAGGCCAGGGTGTCGACGGCGGTGATGGGCGAGGCCGTCGTCGGCAAACTCGACAAGCTGGCGTGATAAACCCGGCCGGTGCCTCCACCATCCCCTTGCAATGGGACGGCAACAGTCGTAAGTGAACCGGCGCTGGCTCTTTAGGCTCTAGCAATCGGAGTTTTGGATCATGGCTTATAAAGTTGCGGTCGTCGGCGCCACCGGCAACGTCGGCCGCGAAATTCTCCAGATCATGGCCGAGCGGGAGTTCCCGGCCGGCGAAACCGTGGCCCTGGCCTCCGAGCGTTCGGTCGGCGTCGAAATTTCCTTTGGCGAGGACGAAACGCTCAACGTTGGCAATCTGGCCGACTACGACTTCACTGGCACCGATATCGTCTTGTCTTCGCCCGGCGCCGTGGTTTCGGCCAAGTTCAGCCCCAAGGCCGCCGCCGCCGGCGCCGTGGTCGTCGACAATACGTCGCAATTTCGCATGCACCCGGATGTGCCCTTGGTTATTCCCGAAGTCAATCCCGAGGCCATTGCCGGTTTCAAAAAGCGCGGCATTATCGCCAACCCCAACTGCTCGACCATCCAACTGGTCGTGGCCCTGAAGCCGTTGCACGATCTGGCGCCGATTAAGCGGGTGGTGGTGGCCACCTATCAGTCGACCTCGGGGGCCGGCAAGGAGGCCATGGACGAGCTCTTCGAACAGACCCGCGGCGTTTACGCCAACCAACCGTTTCATAAATTCCGCGACAAGTTTACCAAGCAGATCGCTTTCAATGTCATTCCCCATATCGATGACTTCATGGACGACGGCGCCACCAAGGAGGAATGGAAAATGGCCGCCGAAACCAGGAAGATCCTTGATCCCGACATCCAGGTGACGGCGACCTGCGTGCGGGTTCCGGTTTTTATCGGCCACGCCGAGGCGGTCAACCTGGAGTTCGCCACCGCCGTTTCCGAGGACGAGGCGCGTGCCGCGTTGAGAGCGGCGCCCGGGGTTTCCGTCGTCGATCGCCGCGTTGACGAAGGCTATGTGACGCCCGCCGAGTGCGCCGGCGAGGATGCTGTCTATGTGGGGCGTATCCGCAAGGACCCAACGGTGGAGAACGGCCTCAGCCTCTGGGTGGTGGCCGACAACCTGCGCAAGGGAGCAGCGTTGAACACCGTGCAGATCGCCGAGGAGTTGATCGGGTCGTATATGAAAAAGGCGGCCTGAGCGCCTTCATCGGCCTGCTAATCTTTCGATTGGGCACGTGGTGCTTCAGGAGGTGTCGGGGGCGCCGTTGCCGTCGCCGCCGGGTTTCGTTTCGATGGCCGTCGACTCGGCCTCTTCGGGGGAGGGGCTGATCAAGAGGTTGATTTCGTCCTGACTCATTTTCTTTGATCCCTGGCGGCGATCGTCTCCCGAGAAACTCGTCGCCTTGCGCCGCCGGTCGGGACCGAAAAAATCCGTCAGGCGGACAAACGAGCGGGGTCTTTCGATAATCGTTTCAACCCGCTCGAAAAGGGTACCCGCCGAGACCGGCTTGACCACGAATTCGTTAACACCGGCATCCCTGGCTTCAATGATGCGGTTCCTTTCCGCGTAGGCGGTCAACATGATGATAGGCAAGAACGGGTTGGAACTGTCATCGCCCATGCGAACCGTTTTGACGAACTCGATTCCGTTAACGGGTTTCATCTCCCAGTCGATGATGCAGATGTCGGCCGAGTAGGTTTGCAATTCCTTGAGCCCGGCGGCGCCATTCGGTGCTGTTTTTTATGTCTTTGGCGCCCAAGGTTTTCCGTACCTGCCTGACGATCCTCAACATAAAGGGGTTGTCATCGACGATAAGGAACTTGATTTTTTCCAAGTATTTGGCCGCCATGGTCCTTTAAATCCACATGATAAAATTGCCGTGGCATGGTAAGGGATGCCCTGTTGAGCCGCCTAAAACGGCCGTCACGTATTGTCGATAGTGTAAAGCCTATTCACAAAACCTGAACCGTTTGTGAAATTGATACAA
>DASCPW010000017.1:0-18763 GCA_036012725.1 Rhodospirillales bacterium | reverse complement strand
CGCCAATCTTTTCGGCGCCCTGAGGGCGCATTGGCGGTTTGGCGCCAGCCGTTCTCCCGGCAAGGCCAAGGTACGCGTTTACAATCCGTCGCCGGCGAAGATGGGCTGGCAATCGCAACACACGGTGGTTGAAGTCGTTACCGACGACATGCCGTTTCTGGTCGATTCCCTTAGTGCCGAGTTGCACCGCCAGGAACTTTTCGTACACAAGATCATCCACCCGATTTTCCGGCTCCGCCGGAGCCAATCCGGGAATCTGCGGGAAATCCTGGAGCCCTGCGCGCCCGCCAATGTTGGCGGCGCCGAATCCTTCATGCATATCGAGCTCACCCGCCAATCCGCCGACAGGCTGAGCGGGATTCAAGCCGATTTGGAAGCCGTTCTCGACGATATCCGCGCCGCTGTCGAAGACTGGCGGTACATGCGCGAGAAAATGGCCGAGGTCGTCATTGAGCTGGAAAGCCAGCCGGCGACGAGCTTCACTGTCGAAGATGTCAACGAGGTGCGGGACTTTCTCCACTGGGCGCATGCCAACAATTTTACTTTCCTTGGCTTCCGTGAATACCTTTACAAGAAAAGCGGCGGCAAGATGGTCGTTCGCATCAATCGGCAATCGGGACTGGGCGTTTTGCGCGATCCCGATATCACCGTCTTCCGGGAACTGCGCGCCTTCGTCAAACAGTCCGATCTCTTAATGGTCACCAAGACCAACCAGCGCTCGACCATCCACCGTCCGGTGCCCATGGACGCCATAGGAATCAGGCGCCTTGATTCAAAAGGCAAGGTGATCGGCCAGTACTTGTTCGTTGGTCTTCTAACCGCCTCGGCCTATCACAGCAGCCCCCGCGAAATTCCCGTTTTGAGGCGCAAGGTGCTGAAAATTTTCGAACGTGCCGGCATGCCGCCGAACAGCCACGACGGCAAGGCCCTGTTCAACGTTCTCGAGACCTTTCCCCGCGACGAACTGTTCCAGTCTTCGGAAGAGCATTTGTTCCTGACCAGCCTGGGGATCATGAACCTTCAACAGCGTCCGCGCGTTGCCTTGTTCGTCCGCCGCGACGAGTACGAACGCTTCATTTCCTGCCTCGTCTACTTTCCGCGAGCTCTATTTTCCACCGATCTTCGCCGCCGTGTTTACGACATCCTGGAAGAGGCTTTCGCCGGCAAGGTGGGGGCCCATTACTCGCAATTGGGCGAGATGCCGTTGGCGCGCTTTCATATCATCGTCCGGACCAAGCCGGGGCAAGTTCCCCTTTACGACGCCGACGAAATCGAAGCCCGCCTGGCCGACGCGGCGCGGACATGGAGCGATCATTTGCAGCAGATCCTCGTCAACGCCCATGGTGAAGAAGAAGGATCAATGCTTTACCTGCGTTACCGGCGGGCCTTCCGCTCCGACTATCGCGAGCGGTTCGGCGCCGAGACGGCTGTCGCCGACATCGCCAAGGTGGAGCAGACCCTCGACAGCGGCGAACTGGGCATGGGCCTCCGCAGGCCGGCGGCGGCGGCGGCGAATAAATTCTGGTTCAGGGTCTACCATCCCGAGCAACCGATTCCCCTATCCGATGTCCTGCCCATGTTGGAGCATATGGGATTAAGAGTGATTTCCGAGATCCCCTATACCATCCACCCCCAATCCCCAGGCGCCCCCTTGGTGATGGTCCATGACTTCGAGCTCGAGACCCGGAGCGGCGGCGGCGTCGACCTGGATTCCATCCGCGACAATTTCAAGAACGCCTTCGCCCGCATCTGGCGCGGCGAGGTTGAAAGCGACGGCTTCAACGCCCTTGTCCCCGGCGCCGGGTTGACTTGGCGTCAGGTCGTTGTCCTCAGGGCTTATTGCAAGTACTTACGGCAAGCGGGATGCACCTTTTCGCAGGCCTATATGGAACAAACTCTGGTCAACAACCCGCGCATGACCCGCCTGTTCGTCGAGCTCTTCCAGGCCACCTTCGACCCGGCGGCCGGCAACCGCGCCGGCAACCGCGCCAAAAAGACCGCCAACAGGCTACGCCAGGGATTGGAAGCGGTGGCCAGCGCCGATGAAGACCGCATCTTGCGCCATTACCTGAACCTGATCGAATGCACCTTGCGGACCAATTTTTTCCAGCAAGACGATGCCGGCGGGCCGAAACCTTACCTTTCGTTCAAACTGGACAGCCGCCAAATCGATAAACTGCCGCTGCCGAGACCGTTCCGCGAGATTTTCGTCTACAGCCCGCGCGTCGAAGGCATCCACCTGCGCTTCGGCAAGGTCGCCCGCGGCGGCCTGCGCTGGTCGGACCGGCGCGAAGATTTCCGCACCGAGATCCTCGGCCTGGCCAAGGCCCAGCAAGTGAAAAACGCCGTCATCGTGCCGGTCGGATCGAAAGGCGGTTTCGTCGTCAAGCGCCCAGCCGACGGCGGCGACAGGGAAGCTCTGCTCAATGAAGGCATCGAATGCTACCGGACCTTCGTGCGCGGCCTGCTCGACATTACCGACAACCGCAAGGGCAATAAGGTCGTGGCTCCTAAAAACGTCGTCCGCCTGGACGATGACGACCCTTATTTGGTGGTTGCGGCGGATAAGGGCACGGCGACTTTTTCCGACATCGCCAACAGGATTTCAAAGGCTTACGGATTCTGGCTCGGCGATGCCTTCGCCTCGGGCGGCGGCACCGGTTATGACCACAAGAAAATGGCCATCACCGCCCGTGGCGCCTGGGAATCGGTGAAAAGGCACTTCCGCGAGCTGGACATGGACATCCAGAAACAAGATTTTACCGTCCTTGGCGTCGGTGACATGTCGGGAGACGTCTTCGGCAACGCCTTGTTGCTTTCTCCCCATATCAAGTTGATCGGCGCCTTCAACCACCGCCACATTTTTGTCGACCCCAACCCCAACCCGGCGACTGGCTTTGATGAACGCAAGCGCCTGTTCGAGCTGCCGCGCTCAAGCTGGAACGACTATCAGGGCAAACTGATTTCCAGGGGCGGCGGGGTTTTCGACCGCCAGGCCAAGTCGCTGGCGCTCTCGGCCCAGATCAAGAAACGCCTGCAAATAACCAAAAGCCGCGTCACCCCCAACGAACTGATTAAGGCGCTGCTCGGCGCCCAGGTAGACCTCCTGTGGTTCGCCGGCATCGGCACCTATGTCAAAAGCTCGGACGAGAGCGACGCCGAAGTCGGCGACCGCGCCAATGACGCTGTCCGCGTCGATGTGCCGGCCTTGCGCTGCCGGGTCATCGGCGAAGGCGCCAATCTCGGCGTCACCCAGCCCGCCCGTATCGAATTCGCCCTTGGCGGCGGCCGCGTCTACACCGATTTCATCGACAATTCGGCCGGTGTCGATTGTTCCGACCATGAAGTCAATATCAAGCTCCTTTTGGATCAACTGGTCGGCGCCGGCGGCATAACCCTGAAACAGCGCAACGCCTTGCTCGCCAGGATGACCGGCGAGGTCGCCGAATTGGTGCTCAAGGACAACTATTTGCAGTCGCAGGCGGTCAACCTGATTGATGCCAACCGGTTAAGGGTTTTCGGCAATCAGGTCCGCTTGATGCGCCTGCTGGAAAAAAAAGGCCGCCTCAACCGCGAGCTGGAATTCCTCCCCGACGACGAGACCCTGGGCGAGCGGGCGGCGGCGAAACAGGGACTGACGGCGCCGGAAATCTCCGTGCTTATGTGTTACAGCAAGATCTGGCTTTACGACGAGCTTTTGCAATCGGACCTTCCCGACGATCCCTACCTGGCCGCCGATCTGGTCCGCTATTTCCCGACGCCGTTACAGCAAAAATACAAAAAGGCCATCGGCGGCCACCGCTTGCGCCGCGAGATCATCGCCACCCGCGTCACTAACAGCATGATCAACCGGGTCGGCGGCACCTTCGTCCATCACTTTTCAGAACGCTCCGGCTTTCTGTCCAGCATCATCGCCAGGGCCTACATCATTACCCGCGAAGCCTTCGCCATCAGGGGCCTTTGGCGAGCCATCGAAAGCCTGGACAACGTGGTTCCCGCCTCGATCCAGACCGCCATGCACTTGGACATCAACCGTTTGCTCGACTGGGGAACCTTGTGGTTTCTGCGTCACGGCAAGCAGCCCTTGAACATCGGCGCTTGCGTCGACGAATTCTCCAAGGGCCTCGGGGCGTTGGTGGCCGGATTGGACGACGTCCTTCCCCACAAATACCGTGACACCGTCAGCGAACGCGCCCGGCCATACATAAAAAATGGCGTGCCCAAGGATCTGGCCTTGCGGATCGCCGGGCTGGTCAATTTGTATTCGGCTTGCGGTATAGTCTGCCTTGCCGCCCGCCGGAAAGTTTCCGTCACTATTGTCGCCCGGCTTTACTTTGCCATCGGATCCCGGTTCATGATGGGCTACCTGCGCGCCTCCTCCGAGCGGATGGGTCCCCAGACCCATTGGCAAATACTGGCGGTGGCGGCGTTAGTCGAGGAGATTTATGACCACCAACTGGCTCTCACCGACCAAATTCTTGACCCCGCCGGCGGGGCGAAAGCCGCCGATAAGGCCATCAGTATCTGGGAGGACAACAATCGGGCCGCCGTCGAACGCACTGATCAACTTTTATCAGAGCTCATAAGCTCGGAAATCAATGACCTGTCGATGATTGCCGTCGCCAGCCGTCAGTTGCACGCCCTGGCCGAGAGTTAGTGGCCGAAATCCCTTTCCAGGGCGGGGAGACGGCGGGCGGAACAAGCCATGCGTCTTTCCGCGCCCTGTTTGCCTGGTGTTTATTCGACTGGGCCAATTCGGCCTTTCCGACCGTCATCATCACCTTTGTATTCGCCGCCTATTTCACCCAAGGCGTGGCCGCCGACGTGGTGACGGGGACTGCTCAATGGGGATATGCGATGGCCGTCTCGGCCCTTGCCGTGGCCCTTTCAGCGCCTTTTTGCGGCGCCATGGCCGATCATTCGGGGCGCCGGAAACCCTGGCTTCTGGTTTTGACTGTTCTTTGCGCCACCACCACCTTCTTGCTTTGGTTTACCCGCCCGGACCCGGCCGACGCCCTTTGGGCCTTGATCTGCGTCGGTGTCGCCAATTTTGCTTTTGAAATGGGCCAGGTATTCTACAACTCAATGCTGCCGGATTTAAGCCCCAAGGCCAAGGTCGGACGGATTTCCGGCTGGGGTTGGGGTTTGGGCTATGCCGGTGGCCTGGCCTGCCTGGGCCTCGTTCTGGTCGGTTTCGTCGAGACCGACGAGCCCTGGTTCGGCCTTGCCAAGGACCAGGCCCAGAACCTGCGGGCGGTGGCGCCGTTGACCGCCATCTGGTTCGCCGTCTTCGCGGTGCCGCTATTCGCCCTGACCCCCGACACCGCGGCCACCGGCATCGGCGCCGGGGAAGCATTCCGCCGCGGCCTGGCGGCCCTGTGGGAAACCCTCAAACATATAAAGGATTATGCCCAAATCGCCCGTTTCCTGCTTGCCCGGATGATCTATACCGACGGCCTCAACACCTTGTTCGCCTTCGGCGGCATTTACGCCGCCGGCACCTTTGGCATGGATTTTTCCGAACTGATTATTTTCGGCATCGGAATGAACGTTACCGCCGGCCTTGGCGCCGCTCTTTTCGCCTGGATCGACGACTGGATCGGCCCGAAACGGACCATTCTTATCGCCGTTACCGCCTTGACCTTGTTTGGCGGGGCTTTGCTGTTTGTCCAGTCGAAGACTTTTTTTTGGGTTTTCGGCCTGCCGCTGGGTATTTTCATCGGCCCGGCGCAAGCCGCCAGCCGCTCGATGATGGCGCGCCTGGCGCCGCCGCGGCTGCGTGCCGAAATGTTCGGGCTCTATGCGCTTTCCGGCAAGGCGACGGCTTTCCTGGGCCCGGTGGCGCTGGCCTGGGTGACCACTTACGCCGGCAGCCAGCGAGCCGGCATGGCGACGATCTTGATTTTTTTTATCATCGGAATGGCATTGTTGTGGCCGATTTCCGATTGCCGGCGTTGAAGCGGGACGTTGAACCGAAACCGAGAATGAAGCAGACTCCTTAAATGACTTTTCCCGACAGCAAATATTCCGACATCGCCTCTTACTGCGACGACTATTTCCAGCAAACGAAAACCGCCGCCGCCAGCGTCGATCGAAACTGCTTGGCCGAGGCGGCGGAACTGCTGGAGGCCGCCTATCAGCGGGGCGCCACCCTCTTCGTTTGCGGCAACGGCGGCTCGGCCGCCATCGCCAATACCTTTGTCTGCGATCACGCCAAACTGATCCAGACCGACACCGACCTGGTTCCCCGCGTGGTCTCTCTTAGCGATAATATTCCGATGATGACCGCCATCGCCAACGACACATCCTATGATGAAATCTTCATCTACCAATTGCGCTCCTCGGCCCGGCTCGGCGATGTCTTGCTAAGCGTCAGCGCCTCGGGGGATTCGGAAAATATCGTCAAGGCCGTGACCTGGGCGCGGCAAAACAAGATCGACGTCATCGCCTTCACCGGATTTAACGGCGGACGCAGCGGCGAACTGGCAAACGTGCATATCCATGTGGAGGCCGATAATTACGGCGTCATCGAGGATACCCATCAGTCGCTGATGCACATCCTTGCCCATTACATCCGCCAGAACCGGATGAACGAGGGCCTCATCGCCGGGCGCAAGTTCTAATCCCGGCTTCCGGCCAATTCGGTGCGGCATGCCAGGGTCCGTGCTCTTAAAACCGAGTTTTACAACAGAATCGATCGCATTACGGACCCTTGGGGACATCGCCCCGGAGTAGCGTTTGCCGCCCTTGGCGAACTTTCTGGCGGGCGGTTTGAGGCAAGATGCTTGCTCTCTTAAGGCATATCCCATGTTTCTTTATAGGCGGGGGTCGCTTATTGCGCTTATAATAACGGCGCAGCCCATGCCCCACGAATCACGATGATTGCACCGTGAATGACGGCCACGTCCTGGACTTCTGCGCCAGTCAACTTAGAGGAAGCGCCGGCGAATATTTCTGCCCCGTCATTTTCAATTCCCCAGCTTCGTTCTTGCCACTCTGTTGGGGGCAGCAAGTGCTGCCGGTGTTGCCGGTGCCTGGGAGGTCATAGACCCCTATGCGCGGTCCAATTACGGAATCGATAACCCAAAATTGGAAACCGAGACCTGGACTACCCACGATCCGAAGGTGGATACGGTCATCATCGACGCACCACCCCCGCCGGGGTTGCCATCGACGACGACGATGACGCCGGTGGCGGTTGGTCCCAGCCGCCGACATCCGCTTTATCGGATCACGGGGTGGTTTCCCGCCACAAGGAAAGCGAGAGTCAAGCATATCGCCGTTTATCGGGGGACGGGACGGTGATGATGAAGGGGCCTAGCAAGTGACTGTCCGTGACTGATCGCCCGATCAGCCTTGACTCCGGCGGCGGACGGGCTAATGGCGGAAGTGGCGCATGCCGGTGAAGACCATGGCCATGTCCTGTTCGTCGGCCGCCGCGATAACCTCGTCGTCGCGCCGGCTGCCGCCCGGCTGAATGATCGCCGTGACGCCGGCCCCGGCGGCCGCCAGAAGACCGTCGGCGAAAGGAAAGAAGGCGTCCGAGGCGACCACCGAGCCGATGGCGCGGTTGCTTTTCTCGCCCGCCGCCGCCGCCGCGTCGCCGGCTTTCCAGGTGGCGATGCGCGATGAGTTGACGCGGCTCATCTGGCCGGCGCCGATACCGACGGTGGTTTTGTTTTTGACGTAAATGATGGCGTTCGATTTGACATGCTTGCAAACGGTGAATGCGAATTCCAGATCGGCCATTTCGGCCTCCATCGGGGACCGTTTGGTGACCACTTTCACTGTCTCGAGAAGGGCGTTGTCCCTTCCCTGCAAAAGAAAGCCGCCGGCAAGGGACTTGAAGCCCATGCCCGGCGCGGCCGCGTTGGGCATGGCGCCGGTGACGAGAACGCGCAGGTTTTCCTTTGCCGCTAGGATTTGACGTGCCTCGGGGCCAATTTCCGGCGCGATGACGACTTCGGCGAAAAGCTTGACGATTTCCGCCGCCGTCGCTGCGTCCAGCGCCCGGTTGCAAGCAACGATGCCGCCAAAGGCGCTTTCCGGATCGCAGGCCAAGGCCCTGGCGTAGGCGTCGACGAGGGTCCCCGATATGGCGACGCCGCAAGGATTAGCGTGCTTGATGATGGCGCAGGCGATGGGTTCGAATTCGGCGACCAGTTCGAAAGCGGCATCGGTATCGTTGAAATTGTTGTAGCTCAGCTCCTTGCCTTGGATCTGCTCGGCGTTAGCGACACCGGGCCGGCACTCGCCGGTTTTGTAGAAGGCCGCCTGTTGGTGTGGGTTTTCGCCATAGCGCATGATCTGCCCGAGCCTGCCGCCAAGAGTCATGCGGTCGGGAAAGGTTTCCCCCAGCTGGCCGTTGAACCAGCCGCCGATGGCCGCATCATAGGCGCCGGTGCGGGCGTAAGCCTTGGCCGCGAGACGCTTGCGGAAAGAGGTGGTGGTGGCGCCGCCGTTGGCCTTCATTTCTTTGATGACGGAGGCGTAATCGGCCGGATCGACGATTACCGTGACCGATTCATGGTTTTTCGCCGCCGCCCGGATCATCGCCGGGCCACCGACATCGATATTCTCCACGCAAGTTTCAAAATCGGCGTCGGCGGCCACCGTCGCCTCGAAAGGGTACAGATTGACCGCCAAAAGGTCGATCGGCGCGATGCCGTGATCAATCATAGCCTGTTGGTGATCGGCATTGCCGCGCCTGCCCAGGAGGCCGCCATGGATGATAGGTTGCAGGGTTTTCACGCGGCCGTCGAGGATTTCGGGAAAGCTGGTATGATCGGAAACCTCGGTGACTTGTACCCCGGCATCACGTAAGGCTTTCGCCGTCCCGCCGGTGGATAGGATTTCAATCCCGTTGCCGTCAAGATAGCGGCCGAGTTCGGCCAGACCCGTCTTGTCGGAAACGGAAATCAGGGCTCGGCGAATGGAATTTATGGATGACGGCGGCATCGGCGGCGACTTTCACATCCAGGCAACGGCGGCAACGGAAGGGATATAACAGACCCATGCCGGCACGCGCCAGGGGGGATTCCGGCTTCGCCCGTCCACGGCCGTCACCCGGATGCTGGCGAGGGATTCGCCGTTTCCCGCCCTTTGTATTCGGGCACCAGCCGGCGAATGATCGCTACCACTTGGTCGCGGTCGGCGGCGCTGCAGGCAATGGTCAGTTCGTCAATGGCACTCGCCAGTTGGACGGCGTCGGAGGCATGGGGGGCGGCGAGAAGGATCTCCGGGCATTTCGTCGGAACCAACTGCTCGCCGCCATAGAACACTTCCTCGGCCAGTTTTTCGCCAGGGCGGGGGCCGATGATGGTGATTTCCACATCCTCGCCGGGTTTGAGCCCGGCAAGGCTGATCATCTGTTTGGCGAGCTCGATGATCAGCACCGGCTCTCCCATGTCGAGAACGAAGATTTTGCCTTGTTGCTCAAGATTTTTCTGGCCCAGTGCCGAGGCCTGCAGAACCAATTCCACGGCTTCCCGCTCGGTCATGAAGTAACGCTTCATTCTGGGATCGGTAACGGTGATGGGGCCGCCGTTGGCCAGCTGCTTCTGGAACAGCGGGACGACCGAGCCCGACGAACCCAAAACGTTGCCGAAGCGAACGGTGAGGAAGCGGGTTCCATCACCGTTATCCGGGGAGATGTCCAGGGCTTGGCAATATTGCTCGGCGATCCGTTTCGTGGCTCCCATGACACTGGTCGGATGGACCGCCTTGTCGGTGGAAATCAGTACCATCGCTAAGACCTTTGAGGCGATGGAGGCATCGGCGACATGGATGGTGCCGATGATATTGGTGGCGGCGCCCTCAAAGATATTGTTCTCGACAAGAGGAACATGCTTTAGCGCGGCGGCGTGGAAAACCAATTCCGGTCGGATTTCGGCGAAGATTCGCATGATTCGGTCCCGCTCGCGGACATCGGCGAGAAAGGCCCGGCGCTTGAGGCGGGGATGGCGTTCCGCCATTTCCATGTCGATGGTGTAGAGATTGTACTCGGAATGGTCGACAAGGATCAGCTCGGCGGGTTCGTAGCTGGAAACCTGACGCGCCAGTTCGCTGCCGATGCACCCGCCGGCCCCGGTAATGAGGATTCGGCGATGTTCTATGAGGGCGCGCATGGCATCCCGGTCGAGCGCCGTCTGCGGCCGGCCCAACAGGTCCTCGAGGGCTATGGGCTTGACCTCGACTTCCTCCGACATGCTGCTTCTGAAATCGGTGAGTTTAGGCAGCCGCGCCAAGGTCATGCCCAACCGGCTGGTCTCTTCCAGCAGCTGGCGCACTCTTGGCTTATCCATGTCGTCCCTGGTCAGAATCAGCCGCCTGGGGTGATTGTTGCGCTTCGCCAGCTTGTTGACGATGGTGGCCATTTCATCGATGGTGCCCAAAATATTCACGCCATGGATGTGGCGACCGACCCGCGAGGAATCCTCAGCGATAATTCCGACGACGCGATAGTTGGCCTCGCTTGATCGCGCCATCGACCTGATGAACAGTTCCGCCCCGTCGCCGACGCCGACGAGAAGGACGGGAATGAGGGTGTGGCTTTCTTTTTCCATGCGGATATCGAGACGCCGGTCCTTGAGCAACCGGTAACAAAAACGCGGCCCGCCGAGCAGCGCCATCAAGACGAACCAATTGATGACCGGCAGTGACCTGGGAAGGGTGTCGAGACGCGTCCACAGGAACATCACCAAAAGGAAAATCATCATCACCAGAGTGGCCGAACGGGTGATGCCTAAAAGATCGTTCAAGGAGGCATAGCGCCATACCCCCCGGTAAAGTCCCATGAACAGAAACACCGAAGCGGCGATGGCGGTGAAAATCACCCCCGCTTGCGTCAGGGTCTCGGCGGTCGAATAGTAAAACAAATCCTCGCCGAGCCGCAGATAGAGGGAAATGGCAAAAGACGCCGCCGCCATGATGATGTCATGGCTGTAAGCTACGTAGCCGCGCACAGAAATCTTTGCCAGCATGTTATGAGCTGCCCGAGAACTTTGTTTCAGGGGCGGCCGGGGGAGGAGAACCAGGCCGCTGTTTTCTCCAATCCTTGTAGCATGGTGAACGGCGGCGTCCATCCCAATTCACGGCGGATTTTCGTATCGTCGATCTGAAGCGAGCCTAAAAGACGAGCCACCACCGCTGATTGTCCCACCACCCCGCCTGCCAGTCGCAACATCGCGGCGGGAACGGAAAATAGCCGCGCCGGGCGCTGCAAGGCTCTGCTCACGCGGCGGATTAATTCCGAAGTTGAAACGTCGTCGCCGTCTCTCACAAGATATGTCTGCCCCGCCGTATTGGGGTGCGCCAGGCAACGGGTAACGGCGTCGGCAAGGTTACCGGCGTAAATCATGCTGCGCTGGTTGGCGATACCGCCGAGGGGCAAGGGTGGAGCCTTGGCGCATAATTTCAAGAGGCTTAGAAATTGACCCTTGACGCCCTCGCCATAGATCAGCGGCGGCCGCAAGATCATTGTTTCCAACCCACTCTTAGCGGCGATCTCGGCAAGACTTTTTTCGGCTTCCCATTTCGATAATCCATAAGCATCCACCGGCGCCGGTGGATCATTTTCCAAGAACGGCCTGGCTTGTGTTTCTTCACCGTTAACCTTGACGGTGCTCAAGAAAAGCAGGCGGCGAACGCCGGCCTCAACCGCCGCCTCGGCCAGCCGCCGTGTCCCATCCCTGTTGACTTTGCGGTGTTCGGCTAGCGGATTAGCAGCGATCTCGTTGATGACATGGACGCGGGCTGCCAAATGGATGACCGCCTCGACGCCTTTTAACGCCCCGCTCCAATCGGTTTCGGGGCCGATATCGGCAATCGGATATGTCTCCAGGCCAACCAAGCCTGCCGCCGCCGGATCGCGTACCGCCGCCAAAACGTCATGACCGCCGGCAAGCAGCGCTGGGCACAGGGTCCGCCCGAAAAATCCGCTGGCGCCGGTGACCAGAACCCGGGTCATAAGGCAGCCGGCCCGTAATCCGCGGGCAAGCCGATTTGCCCGCCTCGTCCGCATATGACCATTTCCAGAGCTTCGACCATTCGCCGGGCTTGCTTCTCACGGCTATGCAATGGCGCCGTCCTGAGGCTTTTTTCTGCGAAAGCGGCGCGGGTTTTATTTTCCGTCATCAGTTTGCGAACGGCAGCGGCCAGTGCATCGGGGTCCTCAGCGGGCACCCAAAGCCCTATTTTCCCATCAACAACAATATGGCTGGCTTCGCCTTCGGGTGCGGCAAGCAAGAGCGGCAAACCCATGCCCATGGCCTCGAAAATCTTTGATGGGATAACGCCGGCGAAAAGGGATGAGTTCTTTAAATGCGCCAAAGCCACGTCACAGAGGCCCCATACCGCCGGCATCCTTTCCTTTGGCTGGGACGGCATAAATACCAGGTTGTCGAGATTCCGCCGCGCCGCCTCGGCGATCAGATTTTCCCTTTCGGCGCCGCCACCGACGAGCAGAAAGCGAACGGCGTCCACGTCGCGCAGCCGCTCGGCCGCATCCAAGACATTGCCGAGAGCATGAGCCATGCCATGAGTGCCCACGTAGCCGATGACGAAACGCTCATCCAGGTCCCACTGCTTGGCCAGGCTCCGATCCCGCGGCCGTGGTTTGTAGCGCCGCGTATCGACACCGTTCATGACAACGCTGATCTTGCCGGCGGGGACGCCGCGTGAAATCAGGTTTTCCTTGAAAGACGCCGTCAAGACGACGATCGCCGCCGCCTTGCGGTAGAGGTAGAGCTCAAGTTTCTCGATAACACGCAAGGCCCAACCCCCGCGCATTGCTCCGACAGCGGCGATCGAGGCGGGCCAGAGGTCGCCCAACTCGAACACAAAAGGCACGCGCCTGGCCGCGCTCACTGCCCAGCCGGCAACGGCGGCAAAAAATTGCGGTGACGTGGCGGCCACCAAATCTGGTTTCTTCGCGAACAGACCGGCGATAAAGCCGGAGACCATGAAACTCTGGAAATCCAGTGTCCGTCTGAATACTCCTTCATTGGGAGCGATGTAGGTTTTAACCCTGACGACTTTGATTCCAGATATATTTTCGCTCTGAAACCAGCGGTTTTTATAGCCTTCGAACAACCGGCCATGGGGAAAATTGGGAGCGCAAGTGATGACGGTTACATCGTGTCCCCACTCGACCCAATAGCAGGCCCGCTCATAGATCCGAGTCGCCGCTGCATTGGTCTCAGGAGGAAAGTTCTCGCTAAAAAAAAGAATCTTCATGACCGCTACTTGCCAGCCGGCGCCGCCTGCCCCCAGCCCCCAAGAAAAGCCAGCAACGCCGCCGTCGTCACGGCCGCCGCGGCAAGCGCCATCCAAACCAAGCCGCTCGCGGCCAGTCCCGCCAGAACCATCAACAAAAGATTGGTCAGACAAATTACCCGAACCACCGCCGCGTGGCTCAAGCCTCTTTGCACGGCGCGTTGATAGTAATGCTGACGATGGGCCTGCCATACTTTTTCGCCGCGCAACAACCGGTGGCTAATCGTTATCGTCGAATCGGCCAAATAGTATAAGGGCAAGATCAAAGCCGCCGCCCATTGGCCACTAGCGGCAAGAGACAACAACAGCCAGCCAAGGAGAAATCCCAAGGGCACACTACCCACATCCCCTAAAAAGATCTTCGCCGGATGCCAGTTCCAACAAAGAAATCCAAGGGCGGCGGCGGCAACAGTCAAAGCTAACAGAGAAACCGTTCCATCCAAGCCAGCGATGCCGGCGGCCATGACGATACCGGTACCGATACAGGCAGTCTCAACACCGGCAATGCCATCAATACCGTCCATAAAATTGAACAGATTGACAAACCATAACCATAAAAAACCGGCCGCCAGCAGATCAATAACCGATGGCAACAGATCCGCGAAATAGGAGCCATGAAAAGGCGTTGAAATTAAAACAACCGCAATGACGATAGCTTGCGCTAATAATCGAACAAGCGGCAGTAAACCATGAAGATCATCGTACCAAGAAACAGCGGCCAGAAAAAAAGCACAACTGATGACGGTCATAACTTGTGATAACAAAGCGGCTTCTTGTATGCCGATAACGGCCCAAGCCAATGTCAGGACGATGATGACAGCAATGCCGCCACCATATGGAGTTGGCCGGCTATGACTGCTCCTTTCATTAGGATGGTCAAAAATGGCGCGATTTCGAAAAACCGATAACACCACTCCCGTGCCGACCAACGAGGCGGTAAAAACAACTACGAAAAAAACGGTTAGTGTGATCCAATTCATGGTTGGGGTTTATGGTAAGTCTTGTTTGCAAACAAAAAAACATTTCCAGAAAATTTGTATATCTACTTAAACTAATACTATATTAATATATATAAGAAAGGTGGTAGTTGTTGTTGTATGGTGAAATATGAGGATTATAAGGTATATATAATAAGTCCACGGAAAGTAATCTTTATAAGATTGAATGTTTGAATATGTGGAAAATTTGTGGGCAATGTTATTAAAGATGAGAGATTCTATCACTTTTTTCATATTTTGGAATAACGGTAATATTTAGGAAAACGTAACTCTTGAAATAGATTATCCAGGGATTTTTAGGGATGTGCATAATATTGTACATTGATAATTACCAGGTGCACTGGCTTTGAATGAAATGGGATTGATTGATAAGAAGCGCTCAAGAGACGTATTTATCCCCGATATGCTCGAATTTATGCCACATCAGCGATAGCAGCATGTCATGAAGGTCTTTCATCTTCATCTGGTTTCCGATTCCACGGGTGAAACTGTAAGCACGGCGACGCACGCCAGTCTGGTGCATTTTGAGGATATCCAAAGCCAAGAGCATATTGGGAGAATGATTCAGGACAATAATCAAATGAAGGAAGTCATTGCCGGCATCAAGGCTACCAATGTCCTCATTGTTCCCGGTTGTCCGTTATCACCGGAATTGAGCAGGGCGACGATTCCGTTAATTGTCGGGCTGACCTGAGAAGCCAAAAGACTCATTCAAATTCGCAAACACCGCTTGCGCATGGTCAAGCAAAAAAAGGATTACGTGGATATCAAAATGGTGTCGGAAGAAATCAACCATGTCTGTCGATTTTTCAAAAAACATGATTGGCCGGTAATCAATATCACCCGTATTTCCATTGAGGAAATCGCCGCCACCATTCTTCATATGTACAATCATCGTTTGAAAAAACTTTGTTGAGAAGACCACGGCAACGGTTTTAAGGGCCCTGTGCGAACAAACTCTTGACGTGACGGGATGAACAACGGCGACAACGTAATCAAAGCCGGTATCATGGGCTGGCCCATCAGTCATTCCCTATCGCCCCGGCTGCACGGATACTGGCTTAAAACCCATTGTATCAACGGAACCTATGAAGCTATGGCCGTGAAGCCGGAGGCGCTCGCACGAACCCTTGATAACCTCTCCGCCAATGGTTTTGCTGGCGTCAATGTCACGGTGCCCCATAAAGAGGCGGCGCTTACCGCCGTCGATACCATCAGGGCGGAGGCTGTTCGCACCGGCGCCGTCAATACCGTCGTTGTGCGTCCGGACGAAACCCTGTTGGGCCGCAATACTGATGTTTACGGTTTTATGAAAAACTTGAAGTCAAATCATTCGGACTTGCTGCTTGACCAGGGTCCGGCGGTTGTCCTCGGCGCCGGCGGCGCGGCGCGGGCGGTTTGCGCCTCCTTGATTGACGGCGGTGTCGCCGAACTGCGCTTGGTCAACCGCACCTTGTCCCGCGCCGAGGCCCTGGCCGGTCACATTGGTGGTCCTATAAAAATCTACTCCTGGAAGGAGCGGGAGAAGGCTCTTGACGGTGCGCTATTGCTTGTCAACGCAACGAGTCTCGGCTTGGGCGGCGGGACGGCGCTTGAGATAAATTTAACGCGGCTGCCACGACAGGCGGTGGTCAATGATATTGTCTACACCCCCCTGGAAACGCCCTTGCTTCGCGCCGCGGCCAAGCGCGGCAATCCGGTCGTCGACGGTCTTGGCATGTTACTGTATCAGGCGCAACCCGGCTTTGCCGCCTGGTTTGGCGTCGAACCGGAAGTCACGCCGGGTTTACGATCTTGGATATTGAAGGGTTTGCCTGGATAACTTTGCATCATGGTCATTCTCGGCCTCACGGGCTCCATTGGCATGGGGAAATCCACCGCCGCCGCCGCCTTTCGCTACTTGGGCGTTGCCGTCCATGACGCCGACGCGGCGGTTGACGGGTTGATGGGCAAGGGCGGCGGTGCGGTCAAGGCTGTCGCCGCCGCTTTTTGCGGCGTGGCGCGAAAGGGCGAGGTCATCCATGAAAAGCTTGCCCTTCGCGTTTTCGGCGATCCACAAGCCTTGTTGGAACTGGAATCCATACTTCATCCCATGGTTCGGTTGCGGCAGCGACAGTTTCTTTCCGTCGCTGCCAGGCAAGGACGGCCACTGGTGGTTCTCGAGGTCCCGCTTCTTTTTGAAACCAAGGGGGAGGAGCATTGCGATGGCGTCGTCGTTGTCTCGGCCCCCCGGTTTGTCCAGAAACAAAGGGTTCTGGCGCGGTCGGGAATGACGGAGAAGCGCTTAAACGCAATTCTTTCGCGCCAGATGACCGACGCCGAGAAACAACAGCGCGCTGATTTTATCGTCAATACCGGGCTGGGACGTAACTATAGCTTGCGCGCCATAGAAAACGTCGTCAACGTAACGGCCCGTTGGCAAGGGGCAAAATGGCCCAATCCGGGCCTTCCAGAACGAATGGCGTGAGGAGAAGACCGCTTGCGGGAAATCATTTTGGATACGGAAACCACGGGTCTGGATCCCAACGATGGTGATCGCATCGTCGAAATTGGTTGCGTGGAATTAATCAACCATATGACCAGGGGTGAAACATTCCAGCGTTATGTAAATCCCGAAAGAGACATTCCCAGCCAAGCCTTGGCCGTGCATGGGTTAACCGAGGAATTTCTGGCGCAACACCCGGTCTTCGCTGAAATCGTTGACGATTTTGTGGGCTTTCTAGGCAAATCTCCGCTGGTAATCCATAACGCCAAGTTCGATCTGGGTTTCATAAACGCCGAGCTGTCGCGTCTCGGACGGCCGCCTTTATCACTGGACCGGGCCATTGACACGGTGGAATTGGCGCGTCGCAAGTTTCCCGGTGCGCCAGCCAACCTGGATGCTTTGTGCCGCCGTTTCCAGATCGACAACTCGGACCGCGGCCAGCACGGCGCGCTGAAGGATTCCATTTTGCTGACCGAGGTTTATTTGGAACTCATTGGCAGCCGCCAGCCCGGTCTGGAGTTGGCGTCGAGCACCACCAGTGCCGCCGTCGGCGGGCAACGGGAATTCCGTCCGCCTCGCCCACACGCGGCGAGCTCCGAGGAGATGGCCGCCCATGAACAATTTCTCGACGGCATGGCGGACTCGATCTGGCGAGGGTGCGGCTAACTAATCCGCTTATTGAGGATTCGACGCCGCTTTTTCAGTTGCCCCGCCATCGCCGTCCTTGACCAGCTGGCGCATTTTGTTCTGGTACATCGCGACAAAATCTAATGGTCCCAACATGAGTGGAGGAAAACCACCGTCGCGGGAAACGCTGGCGAGAATATTGCGAGCGAATGGAAACAGCAACCTCGGGCATTCGATCAAAAGAACGGCCTGAAGATGCTCGGATGAGACTTTCAGGGTAAACAATCCGCCGTAGGCAAGTTCCAATAAGAAGGCCACTTTCTCGTCCATCGTGCATTCAACGTTGATATGCAGGACCACCTCGAAAGTGTTTTCCTGCAATAGCCGCGCCTTGACCTCGACATTGATATTGATATCGGGTTGCTGTGCCGGATTTTCATTGAAAATTTCCGGGGCGGCGGGTGCCTCGAAGGAAAGATCCTTGATGTACTGGGCATTGACGATGACGGGAGTCTTCTCGGGGTCGGGATTGCCTGTTTTCAGCGCCCCTCCGCTGGTTGTACCCGCCGTTTCGGCACCCGTCTTTTTCGCGCCGCCGGCCTCTTTCAGGGCATGGGGTTTTTTTGTCGCCTGGGTCGTTATTTTTTTCTTTTGTGGATTTGTGGTCATGGTCTAGTTCCCCTATTGGTGGGCGAACAGTGGCTAGCACGGATCGGCAAACGGAACAACCATCTCGGTTTAACTCATGCCTCGGCGCGGCAGTGAAAGGGAAGACTTTGTATCATCATTGCCGGTTTCGCTTTTAGGTTCGCTGTCCGCCGAGGTGATATCCTGGTAATCGCCGTCAATAATGGTTTCGGAGCCAGGCGCGCTGCTCCACCCGTGGCCGGGAGCGCCAGAATCCATCTTTCCTCCCTGCCCGTCCGGTTGTTCCGGAGGTGTCAAGTGCCGCCGCGCGATCCGGCCCAGGCTGGCGCGGACCGGTGGAAAAAAAAGCAAGAATCCGGCGCTGTCGGTGACGAAGCCGGGTATCAAGAGAAGGGCGCCAGCTGCCAAAAGACAAAAACCGTCGAAGACCTCGTTAACCGGAAAACGTCCCCGCTCCAGATGTTTCATGGCGCGGCGCAGGGTTGTCAAGCCTTGCCGACGCAACAAGGCAAGGCCGACGATGGCGGTTAGAAAGACGGCGCCCAGCGTTGGCCACAGGCCGATTTGACCGCCGATTTCAACGAACGCGGCGATTTCCAGTCCTGAAACCGCGATCAAAACAAATAGGAAAAAGATGCCCATGCTTGTTCCAGACGAAACGATGGCTTATCTCTAATAACAGAAGAAAACAATACCGGCCCGAGGATATCGGTATAATGTGTTATCTGGG
>DASCPW010000016.1:0-9184 GCA_036012725.1 Rhodospirillales bacterium | reverse complement strand
GTAGTTGATCCCGCAGCCGACCTCGAGGATGGGTTTGTTTTCAATCTTGCCGATATAGGGTTCCCACCAGAACTTCTTGGTGATCCCCACCGCCTTGTTGGCCTCGTCCATTTCGCTGAGTTCGGTCTTTTTCAACGATTCGAGAAAAGCGTCGCGGTCGAAGCCACGGTACTTTTCCGACAGCCTGGCGATGGCCTGCTTTTCGAAGAAATTTTCCTTGTCCACGGCATCGTCGAATACGATGATCCCGTCTTCCATGGAAGCAAAGGCCCTATCACAGGTCCGGCAAACCAGACGATTTTCCGATAAAACCAGCGGAGCGTCGCATGTGTTGCAAAGGCAAAATGAATCCATTGGCATCTTTCGGGACGGAAATGGCCGTTTCTGGGAGACGTTCGTTCTCCCCGATTTTTCCCTCGGATGGCTGTTGTTTAGCGGCTATGTCTCCCCCAGTCAAAGCCCTCCCGCCCCGAGGCCACCAGTGAAGGACCGCAACGGCTAGCCGGGAGCTTGACGCGGCGGGGCACAATGACGAAGTCTAAGCTAATGTCCTTATTCGGCGGAATTGGGGCATCCATGGTCGCTATCAATGAAAGAAGCTTGCTTCCATCATGGATATAAAGAAAGTGAACGCATGCGCGTCGTTTTGATCAACCCGCCGTCCCTTCACACGGTCGTCGAGGTCCCCGACGAGAAGGGCCGGGAGTTCCTGGAGGCAGATTCCTTCGGCGATTTTCCGCCCTTAGGCGCGCTCTACGTCTTGTCCCACCTGGAGGCCAAAACCGACCACGACTGCTTTTTATTCGATTGCGTGGCCGAGGGCATCTCCCATCAGCGGCTTCGCGACAAACTCATCGAGATCGCCCCGGACGTGGTCGGCATCACCAGCTTCACCATCGGCCTGGTCGACATCTGCATGGTCGCCAAAACGGCGAGGGAGGTAGCGCCGGATGCCCATATCTGCTTGGGCGGCCATCACCCGATCGCCTATCCGAAGGAGGCTTCGGAACTGGAGGCCTTCGATTCCATCGTCGTCGGCGAGGGCGAGGAGGCCTTTGCGGAACTCGTCGAATGCCTGGATGAGGGCAGCGACTTCACCCATATCCGGGGCGTCTACACCCGCCAGTCCATCAAGCCCTTCCTGGCCAACCCGACCCGCGACAAGCGGTTTCTGGCCAGGGTCGGTGTGCCGAGCGGCTATATCGAGGACCTGGACGCCCTTCCCATGGTCGACCGCAAGTACATCCGCCACCTCCGCTACCAGAACATCCTAGGCGTCACCAACGACCTGGCGACCATCCTCAGTTCGCGGGGCTGTCCCTACAAGTGCACCTTCTGCGACGTTCCCATCAAGAGCTACCGCCAGCGCTCGGCGAAAAGCGTGGTCGACGAGATCGAGGCCTGCCTGGCCATGGGATACAAGGAGTTCAGGTTCTATGACGACCTGTTCAACATCACCGAGAAGAAGGTTCTCCAGCTCTGTGACGAACTGGATCGGCGCGGCCTCAAGATCGATTGGGAATTCCGCGGCCGCGTCAACACCATCACCCGGGAGATGCTGGTCCGGGCCAAGGCGACGGGCTTGCAGATGATCTCGTTCGGAGTGGAAACCGGCACAGACGAAGGCTTGAAGATCCTCAAGAAAGCTACCAACACGGCGAAAGTGAAACAGGCCTTCAAGTGGTGCCGCGAGCTGGGAATCCTCACCGTCGCCGATTACATCATCGGCCATTCCTTCGAGAAAACGGCCTTCGACATCAAACGGAACATCGATTTCCTGATCAAGCTCGATCCCGATTACGCCCAGGTATCGGTCCTCAAGCTCTATCCGAATACCGAGATTTTCGAGGAAGCCTGCGAAAAAGGGCTGGCCGAGCGGGGCCGCTGGCAGGAGTTCGCCCGCAACCCGACAAAGAACTTCGTGGTCGATCATTGGAGCGAGCACTTCGACCTGTCGACCCTGGTCAAGTTCCAGAAGCGGGCTTACCGGCGGTTCTACTTCCGCCCCAACTATATCCTCCGCAACGCCTTGAAGACACGCTCCTGGGTCGAGTTCAAGTCGAAGGTCGGCGGCGCCCTGAAGCTCATCCACACCAACAAGCGCAGCGCCTGACTACTCGAACCCCTCGACTTCGGCGGCGGCCATCTTGCCGACCAGATCGGGCATGGTGGTCGCAGCCTTCCAGCCGAGGACCCGCTCGGCCTTTCGCGGCGATGCCGTGCTGCGGCGGATGTCCAGGGGCCGGATCAGGGCGTCGTCAATATTGACGTGATCGTTCCAGTCGAGTTCGAAATGAGCGAAGGCGGCGGCAACGAATTCACTAAGGGTGGCCCCCTTGCCGGTGCCGATGACGAAGTCCTCCGGCTCGTCGATCTGAAGGATGCGCCAGATGGCCTCCGCGTATTCAGGCGCCCAACCCCAGTCGCGTTCGATATCCAGGTTGCCGAGCCGGAGTTTCTCTTCCCGGCCCGCCGCGATGGCCGCCGCCGCGCGGACGATCTTGCGGGTGACGAAGCGGGGATGGCGTAGGGGCGATTCGTGGTTGAAGAGGATTCCCGTCGAGGCTTGAAGCCCGTAAGCTTCCCGGTAATTACTCACAGTCCAGATAGAGGCCGCCTTGGCGGTGGCATAGGGGCTGCGGGGATGGAATGGCGAGGTCTCGTCGGCCCCCTCCCGGCCGGTCTCTCCGAAACATTCGCTCGAGCCGGCGTTGTAAAATCGGATCCGCCTGTCGGTCATGCGGATTCCCTCGAGCAGGTTCAAGGTCCCCAAGGCGATGCTCTCCATGGTCTCGATGGGCTGGGAGAACGACAAGCTGACGGAACTCTGCCCCGAGAGGTTATAGATTTCGTCCGGACCGACTTCGGAGATCACCTGGAGTGCGGAATGGAATTCCGTTGGCACCAGGGAATGCAGCCTGATTCGCTCTCTGACCTTTAGCAGGCCGAGGCTGGTAAAGCTGTTGGCCTCGGCGTCCCGCGACGAGCCATGGACGCAATAGCCCTTATCCAGCAAAAGCTTGGCGAGATAGGCTCCATCCTGGCCGGAGATGCCGATGATCAGAGCGGTCTTGTGCAAACGGTTGTCCTTGTTCGTTATGCCAACCGGGAAAGGCGTCATACTACCGGCGCGGCCGGAACAAAGGAAGCCAAACCCGGCTCGGACGGCCCATGCCCCTTGCGCATCCCAGCGGCCACATTTACCTTGGCAGCCGCCACGGCCCGTCGCGCGGGCCGCCACATCGGGGGTCTAATGTGCCTTTCAAGCATCCGTCGATGAAGAGGATTTCCGGCTTTCTTCCGCCGCTGCTGATTTTCGCCCTCGGTTTTCTTCTCAACGACCACTACGCCTGGGATTTCGGCACCTTCGAGACCATAGACGGTGGGCTGATTTCCGACGCCGCCTGGCGGATTTCCCAGGGCCAGATTCCCTTTGAGGATTTCGGGACCATCCAGGGGCTTTCCGCCGCTCTCCTCGAGGCGCTCTTTATCACCTTGTTCGGCGCCAATCTGACGGCGCTTGTCGTCCATACCAGTTTCGTGAACGGGGCCGCCGGGGTGGTCGTCTACCTGATCCTGAGGTTGGCCGGGGCCGGGCGGGCGGCGGCTTTTTGTTTCGCGGCCTTGACGACTATTATCTTCTACCCGCCAGAGGGGCTCGCTTTTGCCATTCAGCACGGCTCCTTCTACGTCCTCCTGGCATTGCTTCTGGCCCTGTGGGTGGAACGGGCGGCGCCGCCGAACGGGGTCCGTTTCGCGGCATGGACCCTTGCCGGGGCGTGCCTCGGCCTGGGCTATCTCGGCAAGCCGACGATCGCCTTTTATTATCCCGTTCTCGTCCTTTTCCTGTTCATTGACGCCCGCCGGACGCTGGCCGCTAAGGCCGCTTTCGCCTCGCTCGGCTTTTTTCTGCCGTTTCTCGCCCTGGCGGCGCTGGCCGACGATCCGGCCAATTCCCTCTCGACCATGTGGCAATACCTCGTCCAGATGCCCATGGAGTTCGGCGGCGGCCGGCTCAAGGGCGGCCTTAACGATCTCCTCAAGATTTACGCCCTTCCGGCGACGGCGACGCTGCTCTGCATTTTCGGCGGCACCATCGTCGGCGCCGGGCTTTGGCGCCGGTCTCGGGACGAAGCTCCGAAAGGCAAGGGCGGTATCGTATTCGCGGATTTAAACTTCTATTTTCTGATCGTCGTCATGGGCGCCCTCCTGGGGCTCGGGAACGCTTTCATCAGCGGCATTCACGAATGGTGGGCGCGGGGCAATCTCCTGCAGATGATCTTCCCCGCCCTGGGGCTGGTTGCCATCGGGATCACGGGAATCGTCAAGCGGGGGACCAGCAGCGGCGAAGGGGGCCTCGCCGCCGCCCTGGCCCGGGGCTTCCTCGTCTTGTTCCTGTTCATCTCCGCCTTTGACGCATGGTGGATTCAGGCCTTCTACGTCAAGCATGACGGCAAGATGAAAAATATTTCCCAGGGGCTGGGCAAGCGGTTGGACGTCGCGCCGGAACTCGTCTATCCGGAAATTGCCGGCGCCCGGTTCCGCGAGCCCCTGCAAAGGAAAATGCCGCCCCGCGAAGTGCTCATGGGGCGGCTTCGCGCTCACCTTGTCTGGGACCGGGAAAACATCGGCTTCCTGAAGGGGCTCCACGTCAACATTCTGCTTCTCGACCTGCCTAAATATTACTATCTGTTCTCCGGGAAGGTCTCGCCGTTGCCGGTGATTTCGGTACAGCCCGGAGCCAGCAGTCCGTTCCGGGACTCGCTCTATTATCCGCAAATGATCGCCCGGCTCGAAGACAACTTCGAAAAGTTCGGGGTCGGGGCGCTGGTCCTGTCGAAGGAGCGCTTCGCGGAGCTTCGGGACTATGTTTCCGAAAGGCCGGGGCTGTTTTGCGGGGCCAGTCCGGACTCCCATGCCGTGCTCGTCATCCTTTGCGCGCCGGAAGGGCGGCCGCAAGGCTGGGGCCGTGACATCGCCCATATGGCCAAGCTTGACGGGGCGCTCTATTGACCACCATGGACTTGCCCTTATACTATTTGGCCGAGTGGCAGTTACGACCAAGGGAAAATCTCTCCAATGGCGGTGGAACCCTGGTTGATCCCGGAAAAATTGCGCCAGCATGAAAAAGAAGCGCGCGATATCATCGATGCCGGTGGCACGGGTGGCGGTCACCTCGGTGCTTATTATGCTTACCGGACAGGCACCAACAAGGGCCTGATCGAGCCCCATGGCGTCATCGATGATGAATACGCTCTCGGCTATGCAAGGAACATCCGGGCTTTGCTCAAAAGCATGGGCCAGGATGCCGAGGGCAGTGTCTTCCTTGACGCGGGTTGCGGCATAGGCGTCATTACCAACGCTTTCGCGGCGTTAAATGCCGGCGGCAAGACCTTCGGGCTGGACCTTTCCGAGGATGGCATCGCTATCGCCAGGGAAAAGTACCCGGCCTGTACTTTCAGCGTGCAATCAGCCGACGAATTGGACAATTTTGAGGATGATTTCTTCGACGTTATTCATACGCGGGAATTCTACCCCTTCACACGATCCAACGACGACGGCTTTCATCTCGAATTTTTTAGGGCCTTCCAGGCTAAGTTGAAATCCGGCGGCATCGTTCTGGTCAGTACGGTTACGGTGCCGAAGGGATTGTGCAATACATTCGGCCGCCTTGCGGGACCATTGCTCGACATGGGTTACGACAAGGCCGTGAAAAAGATTGTCGTGCCCATGCGCCTTACCAAAAGGCTCGGTATCTGGCTTTACGCGCCGTCCTTTTATTGGTCGATCGTTGTTGCCGGCCACCTTTTGGATTGCCTGCGTCCGGGCAGGGTCGGCCTGATGTATGTTCTCAGGAAGGCATGAAATCATTTTTTTTCGATTGGTGGGAAAAGCCAAGCCCGTCCGGGGTCCGCTCGGGCGCCGCATCGGCGTCGTGGTGCTTGCGGGCAATGAACAGTTTCACGTCGCCGAAGCTGACCGGCAGGATAATGGCCGCCGGCAAAGCTTTTGCAAACAGCGCCAGCGCCGGCGCCAACAGGCCCGGCAGTTGGGCCGCCACCTTCCGCCACAGATAGGGCAGGGTTGCGTAATGGGTGTAGTCGGCTACATGGACCACCTCATAGCCGGCCCGGGCCAGCATGCCTTCGAGAAAGTCCCTGGAAAAATACTGGAGATGCATGTCCATGATCCAGGGCCAATGGCGCCCCGTCAGGCGCGGCAACCAGTTGTGCCTGTCCAGCGTCGAAAGACAGAGGATCCCGCCGGGTCTCAGGTGCCGGTGAATTTCCGTCAACAGTCCGTAGGGGTCGGGGACATGTTCGAGGACATCCCAGGCGACCGCCAGATCGTAATCGTCCTTCAGGGACTCGCGGTTGTCGCCCAAGGTGCCGGTTAAGACCTCTACCCCGGCCTCCTCCCTGGCGATGCGCGCCGCCCAGCGCGAAGGCTCGACGCCTTGGCAACGCCATCCCCTTTTTTCCGCCTGGGCCAGGAACAGGCCGCAAAATGCACCGATTTCCAGCATACTGCCTGTTTCGGGCAGGAAGGATTCAATCCGCTCGAAGGTCTTTTCGAAATTCAGCTCCCGCGCCGCCCGGTTGTCCATATAGGTCGGGTCCTCGACGTCGGAATAAAGCACCTCTATTCCCTCGGGCTGGCTCTTTCCGGGAACCTGCATCAAGCCGCATTGCAGACATTGGATGATCTGCGGCGTGTTTTTGTGATCCATGTTTGTGCAGCGATAGGCCTCGGCGCCCCCGCGGCCTTCGGGCTCCGAACCGGAGGCGGGATAAATCTCGATCATGAAACGAGAACCGCAATAGCAGCACTCGTCGTCGATCTCGGCGGCCGGCTTGAACTTGTTGCGCCCCGTTATCGAGGACGCCGCGAGCCGGAAAAGCTTGGTGATGCCGCTAAAAACCTCGAAATGCGGTATTTTGGAAACGCCCGCGTGGCGGTCCCTGAATTGTATGGGAACCTCGGTCATCCGGGCGCCGGCGCTATGCAACCGAAAGACCGTTTCCATGAAAAATGAATATCCCCTGGAGCGTAGCTTAGTGCATCTCTTCTTGCTCAGCACCTTGACGTCGAAGGCTCGGAACGACGTGGTGTACTCGCGAAAAGGCAGGCGCAGCAAAAGGCGCGCCAGGGTATTGGCGCAGACGCTGAGGAGTTTCCTGTATCCGCTGTAGTCGGTCGTGCCGCCCTCGGTGTACCTGGAGCCGATAACCACATCCGCATCCTCCAGGGCTTTCAGGAGCTGGGGGATGTTATCGGGGCTGTGGGACATGTCGGCGTCCATCGTCACCAGGCGGTCGAAGCCGTGGTGAATGGCATAGAGAAAAGCCAGTTGGTGGGCCGAGCCCAGTCCCATCTTGGCTGGCCGGTGAACCACGTGAAGGCGCCCATCGGCGGCCGACAACTCTTCCAGAAACCGGCCGGTGCCATCGGGGGAGTTGTCGTCCACCACCAGAGCTTCCAGGTCTCCTTCGAGTCCGTGAATCCGCTCGAGGAGGATGGGGATGTTCTCCCGCTCGTTGTAGGTGGCGGTGGCGACAAGGGTCCTCGGGTTATCGTAACGTCCGCTCATCGGGTCTCCGGCTAGAACTGGTTCTTCATGGAGTCCGGCGCCGGGCCCGGCGGATCACGTTCGATCCAGTAGCTCTTCGCTTGTTTATCAAAACGCAGACGAAGCGGGTCCTTGCCCAGGGCCCTCATGATCAGCGCCAAGGGGGTCACCGTGAGGAAGAACAACACGCCCATGACCAGGGGGCTGACGATGCAATGAAGCAGCATCCCGAACCGGTGCCAGAGCAGGTTCATGGACCTGAGCGCGGCCGGCAGGACAAAGGCGAAAAACATCAAAGCAGCGGCCAGGCCCAAGGCCCATGGCCGTGTCCCGGCGCCGCCCGTCAGCGGCCACAGGCCGATGAGGGCGAAGACGGTGGCGAAGACAAGGCCGAAGCTTCGCTCCGATCCAGCCGCCACCTTGCTGGCGCGGTGGAGGTTCTCGTGAATGCCTTGTTTTTTAGCCATTGTCTTTCTTGCTCCTTGACCAAGGCGATGTTTACACATCTTTTCGCCGGTAAGTCAAAAGAACCCGGTTGGCGTCCGAGGCGGGCGGCCTATCCGCTGCCTATTCGCTTCGGCGAAGCGCCGCCATGGCGGGGAGAATACCAAGGGATCAGGCAATGAACTCTCCGCCCACGGCATGCCGCCCCGCGCGGGCAGCCGAAGTTTCTGTTTCAAATGGCCGGGTTTTGGTTCAAAATACTGTCCTTCAAATTGTCGGAAGCGATCCATGAAACATGGCGGACGTTTTCGTTTCAAGATGATCTTCGTGGCGTTTTTTTTGCGCCCTGGAGTGGCTTTGGAGTTATCCGGCCTTGGCCGGCGAAACCGACACTAGAACCTTCCAGGAGCGCAAGCACGACCGGGCCAACGCTTTGCGCGAGAAGGCAAAAGAAAACGCCGCCGCGCGCCTGGGCTATGACAGTGTCTATTCGACCGGCCAGGCGCAAGACCTTCCGGCTGACCTGCCGTCAATGCCTACAGCGCTTCGATCTCTCCGTTTCACTGGTGCCGCAGGCATTTGGGGATGAAATCAACCGCCGTTTCGAAGCGGCGAAGACGGCCCATATACAAAACCGTGGGCATGAGGCCTTGAAGCCGTACCTGAACGTGTTCAAGGAGGCGCCGCACCGTTTGGACGCCATTTTCGGCCTGGCCATGGTTTCCTTAGGCTTGGGGGACGTCGGTAACGCCCTTATGTTTCTGGAGCGTGCCCTGCTGATAAGTCCATCCGATCCCAGGTACCATCTGGCCTTCGCGGACCTTCTTCGCATCACCGGGGAACCGGCCGCTGCGTTTCTCTATTATGACCAGGCCCTGACCCTGAGCCCCGGTCTGCCCGGGGTCGTGGAAAAAAAAGGCGTGGCTCAACGAGGTCCTGGAAGCCGCCGACGGGCCAGCGGAATTTTTCGCCACCTAAGACAAAAAATTTTAGCCATGCGGGCGTCATCAAAAAGGGCCACGACAGGGGCCTCGAATACCTGAATGTCAGCTTTTCCATTGATGATCGCCGGCGCCGCGAATATATGGAGAGGCGGCAAAGAAACTAATTTTTAGGAGAAGGAACCTTGACTGACAAGAAACCGGCTAGCAAGAAACCGGCTAGCAAGAA
>DASCPW010000015.1:0-5480 GCA_036012725.1 Rhodospirillales bacterium | reverse complement strand
CACTCGAGACCATCCTTTTTCGGCGAAAAGGGCCCGGGCTTCAGCACAATGCAGATACAGTCCTTTGTACTTCGCCGGGTAATCGCTTTCGCTCAACACCAGCACCGCGCCGCCGAGATTGACTTCTCCTTGCTCCATGACCTTTTGTACGCCGGGATGCTCTCTATCCTTGGTGGTGAACACATGGGCGCACTCTAAGTCCTTGTCGATGGTGTACTTTTCGGTGACTTCCATGATCGCCATGATCTCGTCCGTTTCCCCATCGACCAGGGCCACCTCTTCTTTGATGCCGATGCTGTCGGCCAACTCCCGCGTCGCTGAGAGGGTGATGGGAATAGGCCAGAAAAGACCGTCTGCCGTCTTCATTTCGACACAGACGCGGCGCCAGTCGGCTTCCCCCATGAAGCCATCGAGCGGCGTATAGGCACCCATGGCGAACATCAGCACGTCAGAGGTTTCACGGCTGGTCATGACGACCTTTTTCAAGCTTCTGGCGCGTTTCAGTTCTTCCGCGCGTTCAATCACGGGAGGCAACAAAGCCTTCAACTCACCACCGCCATGGGGTGGAACCAACTTCGACATATTCATTACCATTTGAGTTTTTCCAATGATGGATAAGGAGCAAGCGTTGCCATCCAATAAAAACCGATAGAGAGGTGGGCCGCGAAACATAAATTTAAACAGCCGCGAGAGCTATCTAAAAGAACAGCCATTCTCTCACTCAAGCAACGAAAAGAAAAAATTCACTCATGGCTTCCGTTTGGCCTGCAGGTGATTTCCACGAAGGGACGAATATTGCCGGCCAATAATCATTTGTAAAATCTATTAATTTTATGAAATGATAGATTTTACAAACTGTTCTCCAGTATAGAATTTTTTCTGGAGCAACGCTCCTCGCCATTGAGCCGTCATGACTGACTTGCCGAATCTTTACCTCCCTTCAGGTTTCCGGCTAAGGTCAAAGCATGGAGGATTAATTGTGTCTGACAGTTTTGGGCCTATCCGAATAATAGCCTCCAGTTATTCGGATAGGCCTTCAATGCAGTTTTTGCTTGCTCACGCCGGCAAGTGGCTTAATCTTTAAGGTGTGGGGTGGCACATTGCCTCTTCGTAACTTGCCTGACTGCCTAGGTACATGGCCCTGGTTACTCCCTGACACTGTGATGCCTCAACGATAACAGGCCGCGTACGGCAAACCCAGGTTATGAAAGGATCGGTCATGGCGACTGGGACAGTCAAATGGTTCAACTCTAAAAAGCGCTACGGTTTTATCGTTCCGGATGAGGGCGACAAGGATGTTTTCGTCCACATGACAGCGGTAGAGCAGTCCGGCATGGGACAGATTACCGAAGGCCAGCGTATAAACTTTACGATTCTCAACGAGCCTCAAGGCTTGCAGGCCGTGGAATTGGCACCAGCCGATGGGCCGGCGGGCCAGGAGCAAGCCGGCGACGCGGAAGAGCCGGCCGAGGCTGCCGATCAAGAAGAGACCAAGGATTAGGTCCCCGGTCATTCTTCAGCGCCAGATTCCGCGAGTGTCGATAACTACTTTGCCTTGCAGGCGGGCGCGGTCAACAGCCTTGAACAACTGATGATCAACGAGCAGGACAACAATGTCGGATTGATCCAGGGCGGCGTCAATTTCCACCAGTTTCAAGCTGGAAAGGTCTTGAAGTTCTTCCGGTAGGACGCGGATATGGGGTTCAACGACCACGACCTCGCCTACCTTACCCAAAGCCAGGGACTTGACGATCTTCACCGCCGGGCTTTCCCGCAGGTCGTCGATATCCGCCTTGTAGGAAAGCCCCAAACAGGCGATGCGGGAAATGGAAACCGCTTCCGCCGCTTTTTTGATCGCCTCGACAATATGATCTGGTTTTGCATCATTAACTTGGCGGGCGGCCTGAATAAGGGTAGTTTCCGCGGGCGCTGAATCGGCTATGAACCATGGATCAACAGCGATGCAATGGCCGCCGACGCCAGGCCCGGGACTGAGGATGCCGACTCGGGGATGGTGGTTGGCAAGCTCCACGGCCTCCCAGACATCAATATTCAAGCGCCCGCAGACCATGGACAATTCGTTGGCGAAAGCAATACTGACGTCTCGATAAGCGTTTTCCGCCAGCTTGACCAGTTCCGCCGTGCGGGCGCTGGTGAGCATGCATTCGCCATCGATAAACAGTCCGTAAAGTTGCGCCGCCCGTTCAGCGCAACGGGCGCTGAGACCACCGATAACGCGGTCGTTGCGGATCAGTTCCAGCAACACCCGTCCAGGCAGGACACGTTCGGGGCTATGGGCGATCCGCACATCGGCCTCGTAACCGGCCTGGTGGGGAAAAGCCAAATCCGCCCTTTGCCCGGCAAGCCATTCGGAAACCGCCTCGGTCGTCCCCACCGGCGAAGTGGATTCAATGATGATCAGATCACCTTTCTTGAGAACCGGGCTCAAGCTCTCGGCGGCGGCCCTGACATGTCCCAAGTCGGGCTTGTGTTCATTGGTCAACGGGGTCGGAACGGCGATGATGAAGGCATCGGCGGGTTCCACCGCCACCGCCGCGCGGAGCTTGCCAGTGGCAACGGCGCTCCTGACCATGATGTCCAAGTCGGGCTCGACGATGTGGACCTTGCCCTGATTGATCAAATCAACCGTTTGAACGTTGGTGTCGACGCCAATCACCGAGACGCCACGGCTGGCCAGGACCGCCGCCGTCGGCAACCCCACATAGCCGAGGCCGAGTACCAAAACTTTTTCAAAGCTAGGCTTCACGCATGATCTCCCTGACGATGCGCTCGCTGGCCTTGCCGTCGCCATAAGGGTTGTGGGCGCGGCTCATGGCGGCATAGGAGTCGTCGTCATCGAGCAACTGTTCACATTCACCAACAATGGTGTTGGTTTCCGTCCCCACCAGTTTGACGGTGCCGGCATCGACGGCTTCCGGCCTTTCGGTTACGCCCCGCATAACCAATACCGGCTTTCCCAGGGCCGGCGCTTCTTCCTGGATGCCACCTGAATCGGTGATGACCAGATAGGCCTGCTCCATAAGATACACGAAAGACAGGTATTCCACGGGCTCGATCAAATGAATGCCCGGCCGGCCACCAAGAATTCGGGCGACCGGCTCTTGGACGTTTGGGTTTAAGTGAACAGGATAGACGATGGCGCTGCCGTCTCGCTCGCTCAACCGCGCCAAGGCGGCGCAGATGCTTTCAAAACCTTCACCAAAATTCTCGCGCCTATGGCCCGTGACCAGGATCAATCGCTGGCCGTCCGCGAGATAAGGGAATTGGGCCTTCATCTCCTGGCGAAGCCTTTCATCGCCGCGCAACATGGCGGTGACATGGAACAGGGCGTCGATGACCGTATTGCCAGTGACGAGAATGCGTGAGCGCGGGGCGCCTTCGGCGCGGAGATTTTTGGCCGCGATTTCCGTCGGGGCGAAATATAAATCGGCGATGGCATCGGTCAGCTTGCGGTTCATCTCCTCGGGAAACGGACTGTGGATATCGCCGGTTCTCAAACCCGCCTCGACATGGGCGACGGGAATCTTCCGGTAGAAAGCGGCCAGGGAAGCGGCAAAAGTAGTGGTGGTGTCCCCATGGACGAGAATCCTGTCTGGCTTGAAATCATCGAAGACCGTTTGCAGGCCGGCAAGCACCGCCGAAGTGACATAGGTAAGGTCTTGACCGCCTTTCATGATATTGAGGTCATAGTCCGGGTGGATGCCAAACAGCCCCAGAACCTGGTCCAACATTTCCCGATGCTGAGCGCTGACACAGACTCTGGAGTCAATGCCTGGCGTTGCATTCATAGCTTTGACCACCGGCATCATTTTGATAGCTTCGGGCCGGGTGCCGAACACGCTTAAGATTCGCATTTCCGCCTGTTACCCTCGGCCGATGCTGAAAAGAAAACGTTTTGCAACAGAGGTCACTGGATATCGTGATCACCGTCATTTCGCAAGAACGGCTTTCGGCTCGCCCGTCAAGAAGCTATTGTTACCCGTCGGGTTACTTTTTGACCGAAGTGGAAAGTGCTCAATGATTTCTTTTAGGGATTCTCGTTATCCAGCAGTGCTGGCCGCCGCTATCCTTGCCGTTTTTTACGGTGGCCCCTTGGCGGCAGCCGAGCTGGCGGCGCACCGCGCCATCTACTCTCTAAAACTGGGAGAAACCCGAAACGATGGCAAATTCATCAAGGCCCACGGTGCCTTGATGACGGTTATGGAGAAATCCTGCGACGGTTGGATCATGGCTCAAACCCTGAAAATGGACCTGGATACCATCGAAGGCACGACGATCAATCAAGATATGCGCTATACCAGTTGGGAATCTTTTGACGGAGGAACATACCGCTTTTTCTCGCACAACCACTCAGGGCGGGGTCGGGATGAGTTCAAGGGCCAGGCCACGACAAGCCAGGACGATGGCCACGGCGAAGCTATTTTTAAATTGCCCGGAAACAAAACCATCCCCCTGCCGGAAGGAACGCTTTTCCCCATCAGTCACTTAGCTTGGTTGATCGATCGGGCCATGGCCGGAGAACGCCAGGTACCCCGCTTTCTGTTCGACGGCGCCGACGATGAAGGCCCCCAACAGGTATTCACCTTCATCGGGCCAAAGGTCACCTCCAGCAAAAATGGGATAACGGTGCTGGGGTCGTTGACCGATCGCCCAGGTTGGTCCATGAGCATGGCCTTTTTCCCGGCCGGCAGTCCCCAGTCCAAGCCTGAATACGAGATGGAAGTCCTGCAACTAGATAACGGTGTGACGCCCCGTATAGTGTTGGACTATGATAATTTTTCAGTGATCCTGGATTTACAGAAAATCGAAGCTGTTCCGTCACCACCCTGCTAATAAAATTCTGGACGGGGTCCGAGAGAGAATACCGCTTATGGGGAGCATACGCGAAAGGTTACGGCGGGGCGCTCATGCAGTCGCTCTTTCGATGCCGGTGGTTGTGGTGCTTTTTTCTTTTATCTCAACCATTGCCGCTGAATCCGGATTTATCGGCATGCAGGTGCAAGGGGTATAGCCAACCATAGCCGAGGCCTTGGGTCCTTCACGCGCGCGAGGCGTTTTGATCCGTGATGTCGCTCTCGGCGGCCCCGCCGACAAGTCTGGTTTTCGCCGTGGTGACATAATTTTATCTTTTGCCGGCAAGCTTCTTGGGAGCCGGATGCAGAGCCCAGAACATACCTATATTGATATGAAACAACGCCCCGGCGGACTGACGCTGGCCCCTAGCCTTTTCTTGCTTCCGCCACCAACTGCTTCATCGTTTCAATGTCAATAGCGCTACGTATCAGGTGTTTGCCGATGATGAAGGCGGGTGTACCGGTAATCGCCAGGGATTCGGCCAATTGGTAATTTTTTTCTATCATCTTTTCAATGCCGGGATCAGCCATGATTCGGCGCAGCTTGCCGACATCGAAGCCTTTTTTAGCGGCAATTTTCATCACTTTCCGCACCGGCAATTCGCC
>DASCPW010000014.1:0-5567 GCA_036012725.1 Rhodospirillales bacterium | reverse complement strand
GTATTTTGTATTCCTGTGACCACTTTTGGCACCCGATGGTGCTTTAGTGATTCTCTGATAACAATTGCCTGAATGCTGAGGATATGCGCCAGCTTGAGCTCAACCTGACCTCACGAGACGGAAACCGCGCAAACATCGGGACCTGGAAATACCACTTCACCAAAAGCGCGATGGTCGAGGAACTGGGTCAAACGCGTTACATCTACGGTTTGTGGGAGAAGCTATTCGGGTGTTGGAAGGTTGATACTCGCACAAATATAGCCCGCGAAATCATCCCCACCTGGGCTCCCTTGAATCCAAATGGCGTCTGGCGGGACCACTGTGAGATCCGGGCCACAGGCGTGAGGGGATTGTCGAAAGTCCTTCCGTCAAGATGGCGGTATGAGGCGAACGCCGCATTCGCCGGGATGTTTTCCGGTATTCCCCAACGGATGCGTAGCGTGGTTGGCTCCCTCGGGCGTTACCAGTGGCTGGCCCTGGACCTCATCTGGCAGCAGCCCGACTTCGCCAGGTTTCTGGACGAGGAGATATTCAACAACAACCAGCAGTTCGTGTTCGCCTGTTTCGCCCTGTCGGAAGGGGAGCGTCTTTTGAGGACAGAGCGAAACGACTTTGCCCGAATGCTGATGAGAAATAAAAGGACCGAACTGCTATCCGCTATTTCCGGCGTTGACTGCAGCAAGGCCACCTTGAGGGCTCTCAACAAACTCGGAGATTTGCCGTGTCACAAGGGCGTCTATCAGGCTGTGATCGAATGCATGGCCGATGGCAAAACCGCCAAGGCTTTCTCCCATGCGAAAGCAATCGATCCCGAGACGGTCGAAGCCCTGAACGCCCTCCCCCGGGAATTCCTGCTGCCAAATGTCGTCTGGATTTTCCTCAACAATCTCCTCGCCGCCGGGTGCCTTGGCCTCTTGATGGACAATACCTTGAGTTTGGATATCAGGATTCTGGTCGGGATTTTCCCGGGCGCGCCCAGCGATTTGCGGGAAAGGGCCCTGCATTCCCTCACGCGGGTCCGTAATTTCGTTCAATTCCTGGACTGGAGCGCCAGGTGGGAGAAACGGTTTTCCGAAGTGGTCGAATTTCCAACGCCGCCGGTCTGCCGCCGTGATCCCCTTGTTCCCCTTACCAGCACCAAATCCATGATGGACGAGGCGCTGCAAATGCAAAACTGCCTGGCGGCGTTGATCCCTTCGGTCATTGATGGGAATGCATATTTCTGCCACTGGGACGGGGGAGAGCGGGCTACCGTCAGGTTGGGGCTAGATCCAGGCGCGGGCTGGCATTTCGAGAAGGCACTCGGCTTCGACAACGAACCGCTCGACAACCAGACGGAAAGCTATATCCGGCTCTTCGTGGAAAAGTTGCTCCACGAGCAAAACATTCCTGAGAATCAAGACCGTCAAACAAGCGAAGATTATGTGACCGATTTTGACACCTTGGCCTGCTCCAATGGTTAATCAGGTAAAGACGCCAAATATTCTTCCAGGGAGGAACCAACATGAATTTTAAGCATTCTCAACACCGCCGGGCATCGCGGACGGTTGCCGCTGGAGCGCTGCCGCTGCTTCTGGCATCCTTTCTCCTCGGCGGCTGCCAAACGGGCGCCAACTCCTTTCCTGAATTCGGTCTCAGCGAATTGAACTGGTTCAACTCCTCCAAACCCGGCGCGGCGGAAACCGTCGTGCTACCCCGGGACCCGGCGTCCCTTGCCAACGGCGGCAGAGTGGAAAAAGCGTTGCACGACGCCGTCGAGCTTTCCCGGCAGAAGCGCTTCGTCGAGGCCCGCCACCTGCTTTTCGAGGTGCGCGCCCTTCAGGACAGAGACAGCGATGGCCACCACGCCATCAGCTGCGCCATGGCCCTGCTTGCATTGCGGGAAGGGAACATCGCCACTTTCCGGCGCATCGCCCGGCAGCTGGACGAATCCTTAGGCAAGCCGGTCCGCGTCGATCTCTCCTACGTGGACGTCATCAGCCTCTACCGAGCAATGGAGAACCGGGATTTGCCGGTCAACGCTAACCATCAATTCCGAACGCTCAAAGAGAAGCACTTTGCCACCATGAGCGCCGGGCTGTGAACGGAAGGACGGGAATATGACTTCTATCAGCAATACCTATTTAACCCGCTTTAGCATGGCCTTGGCGCTCATGCTTCTGGGCTTCGCGTCATTCGCCGCCGAGGCCAAGCAGACCTCGCTCGACAGCCGCATCTTCCAGGCTTTCGAGAAGATCGACGGCAGAACCAACGCCCATGAGAAAAGCGTTGTAGAGATGCGCGCCCGCCTTGATCAACTGTCGGCTGAGATGAGCAAGTTGCACGAGCAACTTGCCGAAAGGCCTATGGAGGACGATGCCGGCGAACAGCAAAAGCGAAGGCGCCTCCTCACCGGGCAGATGATCAACCTGTCAGCCGAGTACCTGAGCCAGTCTTACAAGCTGGTCGACTCGGCGGCCAAGGTAATCTCCGAGAACCTGTCCGATCTTGCCAGGCTTGCCAACGAGGTTAGGAAGTCCGGTGACCCGACGGGCGGCGCCGGCAAGCTCCAAAACCGCATCCAACGAAACATTGCCGCCGGCCGCTCCATGCGCAACGCCCTGGTGGATCTCAGGAACTGGGCGCGAAAAGACCACAACCTGGCCAGCCGGTTCAACAGCCTGCAGCGGATGACCTCGGCCCTGGATCGGAAGATTACCTTCGACAAGGCACGCCTCTCCGGACGCCATACAGACACCACCGGCGGCATTCGCAACAAGCGCCTGGAAGCACTGGATCAGACCGTCAATCGCCTGGGTGACATGTACGCGCAGGTCGCGACCGAAAAAGAGGCCATCAAGGATTTGCGCGACGAGGTCGCCATTGCCATCCAACTAGGCCGCTTGGAGATGACCCAGGAGGTGGCCGAACGCGCAATCCCCAGCCTTGGCTCTGTAAAGACGCCGACGACAGGCGCCAAGCCGCTCAACACCATGGCGACAGTCATCGCCGACTTCACCGATTCCCTCGTCGATCAAGCCGACGAGACGTTATCCCGCAAACCTTCCTCTCCTGGCCATCCGGAGGACCTGGAGGTTCGGAGTTTCTCCAACTTCTGAGAAGAGGAGATCAAATCATGACGCATGAGAATTTCATCCGCGGCGCCTTGATGTTCCTGGCGGCGCTGGCGCTGACCTTCGCAGTCCTGGCAATGAACCCAGCCTCGGCTGGGGAAACGGATAAGGACCAGGCCATCGAAAAGGCGCTTGTCGAGCGGACCAGGAGCTTCTGCAAGGCCGTCCTTCCCGTCTGGTTCGCCTCAAAACATGGATTGGCGGACGCAAAAGTGAGAATGGCCGTCGCCGACTGCTACACGGGCCACGCCCGGCTCGGCATCCTCGGCATGGAGAGCGAACTGACGTTGACCGACGCTGCCCTGTCCGAGGTCCCGGCGAAGCTGCTCCGCGAGCGTACCGGCATGAACCTGGAAATCTATTATCCCCTCACCGGACGGACGATCCGTGTCCGGGCAAGTAAGAATTAGCAATGATTTATGGAACGCCCGCCCCGAGGCTGTTTGCGCGGCGGTTCTCGGCCTTTGTCCGCGAACTGAATACGATCACCGTCGCCATCACCATGGGAATCACCACCTGGATCATCTTCAGGTGGGCGGTGCCGCGGATCGCCTTCGAGGGCACCCACGGCTTCGTCGAGAAGTTTGTCGGCGTATCTTGGCCGTTCTTCGCTGTGGTCACGACCTTCCTGTTCTATGTCATCGGGGCCATGATCGTCGAGTGGTTCGAGGTGGGTGCACCGCGTCGCTGGCAGGGCATCGGCTACACCCTGCACTGGGCGACGGAAGCCTGTCCCCTGGTCGGCTTGCTGACCACCTTCCTGAGTCTCCTGACGGCGCTGCTCGTCTATGGCGAGGCCGGCCCGGCAAACCCGGAAACCCAGGCCGCATTCATCACCCAGTTCGCCATTGCTTTTGGCAGCAGCATCGCCGGCGGCGTTCTGGCGCTGATGGCGTTCACCCTGCACAGGGTACTGCCGCGGGACAAGGAAACCGCGCCATGAAACCCGCCAACCGTCACTCCGAGATGCCACCGCCCAGCCTGCGCCCGCCGACCCTGATGATCGATCTTCTGTTCGGGGCACTGATGCTGTTCGCGTTCCAGATGGGCGATCCCAGTTCGCAACGGGTCGTTCCCCATGACTTCGAGGTGCCGACATCCGATGAGAACGCTGGAGACGAACCCGAAACGCTGCTTCCCCTGAAGCCCGTCAGAGCCCAGGGGGATGGATGGATGTACGAACTGCCCGACGGCCGCCGTCTTAGCGCCGGCGCGGTGGTGAAGACTGCAAAAAATCAAAACAAGACGCCGATCCTGCTCGTCGCCAAGACGGCCTCGGTGCAGAACTACCTGGACGCCGAGCAACCCTTGCGCCGGCTGGGTCTGAAAGTGGGGCTCGCCGTTGCCCTGGAAGGAGAAACCGGAAAATGAGAACGCTATTTCTTTTGGCCATTCTATCCATTCTGGTCGCCATCGCCGTCAAGAAACCCGATCAGACCGCCCTGGAAGCAGCTCAGGAACTGGGCGCTAAGGTACAGGACAATATTCCCGATATTCCGTCGATAACCGGAAACGCCAACGAGGACTTTACCAGCCTGGAAAAACAAGTCAGCAAGGCTCTGGAAGACGTCAAGGCAAGATCATCCGGATATGGAAAAGACAAGGTGGTGGAGAAGACCAAAAAGCCAAAAAAAGCTTCCCCAACGGAAACGTCTAAGCCTAAGTCCGCCACCGTCAGGACCGCCGAGGCATCTTCGTCCTGGGGCAGGGATACTCTTCCGAGGCCTTCTGCTACGGACCTGCCCGACCTTCCGACGGCCCCGGTCGATCCGGTCGAGGTCGGAGGGCTCGAAGATGACATGCCGTCCTCGGGCCGTTCCAGTCCTCGGCAGACGGCAGGTGAGGATTACGGTGAGGTCAAAGCGTTCTACGAGAACGCCAGCCGCCTGCTTGCTGAAATCAAATGAGCCGGAGGTGGCGGTTCTTCTGGCTGGTGCTTCTTGCGATCCTCATGGTGGGTGGAGTGGAGCGCCTGTCCTCACGGACGCTAATCCCAGATGAGCAGGCCAGTGATGAACCCCCGCCGCCATCGACCGAAAGCAACCCGGTTCAAAACAACACTCATGCCTCGCGGAAAACAGCCCGCTTGGTACCCTTGTACCCCGCCGGCAGCTTGTATGTAGAGGAACCCGAGCCTGAGCCGGCCAAACCCGAGCCAACGCGGGTCGAGCCGGCAAGCCCGCCGGCCAGGGCGCCGGATGGCACTCTGACGTCTCCGGTTCCGCCGTTTCGTCTGGAGGGTAAACGCCCGGCCCTCGAGGTTGATTATGAGACGATTGGGTTTGAGCGTTATCTGGATGTCATCGAACGGGTGGGGCGGCTTTTTGTTCTCCTCAAGGGCAAGAATGGCGTCGGGCTGGGCCCAGAAGTGTCGTTGCGCCAAGGGATCATTCTCCAAACCGGCAGCCATGACATGGACGTTCTCGCCACCAATCGCCCGCATCTGGTCAGTGA
>DASCPW010000013.1:0-7100 GCA_036012725.1 Rhodospirillales bacterium | reverse complement strand
AAAGAAAGGCCAGTTCCAAAGCCTGCTTGGCGTTTAGACGGGGGTCGCAATTGGTATGGTAGCGGTCGCTAAGGTTGGCTTCGGTAATGGCATGGGCGCCGCCGACGCATTCGGTGACGTCCTGGCCCGTCATCTCGAAATGGACGCCTCCGGCATGTGTTCCTTCCGCCGCGTGGACGGCGAAAAAGCCCCGTACCTCATCGAGAATGCGGTCGAAGTGCCTGGTTTTATAACCGTTGGAGCTTTTTACCGTATTGGCATGCATGGGGTCGCATATCCAGGCCACCTTGCGGCCATCGCTTTTAACGGCGCGGATCAAGGGCGGTAATATCCTCTCCATCTTGTCCGCCCCAAAGCGCGTGATCAGGGTCAGCCGCCCCGGTTCTCCCGCCGGATTGAGCAGGTCGATGAGGGAGATTAACTCGCCGGCCTCCATGGTTGGGCCGATCTTGACCGCCACCGGATTGTTGATTCCTCGCAGGAACTCAATATGCGCCCCATCGAGCGCGCGGGTGCGTTCGCCAGCCCATAACAGGTGCGCCGAGGTGTCGTAATAATCGCCGCGAATGCTATCGATCCGGGTCATTGCCTGCTCGTAATTCAACAGCAGGGCCTCGTGGGATGTGAAATAGTCGGTCTCATGGATCTGCGGTGTTGTCTCCGAGGTCAGACCGCAGGCCGCCATGAAATCCAGCGTCTCGCCCAGCCGGTGGGTCAGATCCCGGTAGCGATCGCCCAAGGGGCTGGCGGCGACGAAACCCAAGGTCCACTGGTGAACCTTGTGCAAATCGGCATATCCGCCTTGCGAGAAGGCGCGCAACAGGTTCAGCGTCGAGGCGGATTGATTATAGGCCTGGATCAGCCGTTCCGGATCCGGGGTCCGGGATTGCGGCGTAAATTCCATGCCGTTGACCATGTCACCGCGATAGCAGGGCAAGGTGACGCCGTCGATGGTTTCGGTTTCCTCGCTGCGGGGTTTGGCGAATTGGCCCGCCAGACGGCCCAGCTTGATCACCGGGCAGGCGGCGCCATAGGTCATCACCACCGCCATCTGCAAATGCACCCGGAAGGTGTCGCGGATATTGTCGGTGTTGAACTCGGCAAAGCTCTCGGCGCAATCGCCACCCTGAAGCAGAAATGCCTTGCCTTCAGCCACTTGCCCCATCAGCGCCTTCAGGCGCCTGGCTTCGCCGGCGAAGACCAGGGGCGGAAAGGCCGAGAGCCGTTCCTCGACCCGAACCAGGGCAGCAGAATCCGGATAGGCGGGCACCTGTTCGATGGACTTAGAGCGCCAGGATGCGGGCATCCATTTCTTGGCCATTTGGGACCTCAAGCACGTTTCACAGCGAGTTTAAGCCTATAGACCGGAATCCGGGCTTTTTCCAGGAAAACCATCAACCGCCTAGTCGGTAATCGGCCGCTTTTCACGCATGGTAACGAATTCTTCCGCCGCCGTCGGGTGGATGCCGACGGTGGCGTCGAATTGCGCCTTCTTGGCCCCGCATTTCAAGGCTACGCCCAAGCCCTGGATGATCTCCGGTGCGTCCATGCCGATCATGTGACAGCCCAGCACCAGGTCGCTTTTGCCATTGACCACCAATTTCATAAAGGTCGTCTCATCGCGCCCGGAGAGCGTGTGTTTCATTGACTTGAAGCGCGATGAGTAGATGTCAATTTTCTTGTACTTGGCCCGTGCTTGCGCTTCCGTCAGGCCGACCGTGGCCAGCGGCGGTTGGCTGAAAACGGCGGTCGGAACGCCTTGGCGATCGGCTTTCATCGGCTTTGCGTTGAACAGGGTCGCGGCGATGGCCGCCCCCTCGGCAACGGCGACGGGGGTCAGGTTCAACCGGTCGGTGACGTCGCCAACGGCGTGGATGGAAGCGACGGAAGAGCATGAGAATTCATCGACCACCACGGCGCCCTTTTCGTTGAGCTCGACGCCGACTTCCTCGAGGCCCAAGCCGGCGCTGTTCGGCCGACGCCCGGTGGCGTACATGACGAGATCGGTATCAACGGCACCGCCATCGGCGAGGTTGAGGGAATAGCCGCTGTCTTTTTTGTCGATACCGGCGACGACGGTTTCATTCCTGATTTCAACGCCGCGTTTGGTCATTTCACTGGCCAGGATTGTCCGCAGGTCCTGATCGAATCCACGCAAAACGGTATCGGCGCGAAGGATCTCGGTAACCTTGACGCCAAGACGGGAAAAAATACCGGCGAACTCGACGGCGATGTAGCCACCGCCGACGATGACCATGCGCTCGGGAAGGCGCATCAGGTCAAGAGCTTCGTTGGAGCTGATCACATGCTCCATGCCGGCGATATCCGGCGTCACAGGGTGGCCGCCGGTGGCAACGAGAATATGCCTGGAGGTCACGCTCTTGCCGCCGATCTCCACCTTATGGGGATCGGCGAGGACGGCCCGTCCCTCAAGGATTTCGACGCCGTTTTCGCGCAGCGTCCGCATGTAAACACCGTTCAAGCGCTTAATCTCGCGATTCTTGACGGCAATCAGCGACGCCCAATCGAAGCCGGCGTCCCTGACCGTCCAGCCATATCCCGCCGCGTCCTCGAAATCGTCGGCGAAATGGGCGCCGATGACGAGAAGCTTCTTCGGTACGCAGCCGCGCAGCACGCAGGTGCCGCCGACGCGGTCCTGCTCGCAAATGGCCACCCTGGCCCCGAATGCCGCCGCCATCCGCGCCGCCCGGACGCCACCCGAGCCGGCGCCGATGACAGCCAAGTCATAATCGTATTTAGGGGTCCTTATCAATTCAAAGGTCCTTCAACCATTTCAGGATTTCCCCCTTGCCTTTCTTCGGTGTTGCCCCGTGGCCGCCGCCAATCACTTCGTATTTGCTGTTGGAATGGGTCGGCACCTTGGCATAGGCGTATCCCTCGCCCCGTTCCGCCATGCCGTCAAGCTCGCCTATGATCCACATCAACGGCGTGCCCGGTTTCAAAATCGCTGCGTTCTTCGGCATGACAGCTTGGCCATCGGGGTCGTACCAGCTCAGGTAAAACTTTGCCTTCATATTGAAAGTGGTTTTCTTGCCCTGATTGACGTCGTTGAAATCCGCCCTATTATCACCGTTTCCGGCTTCGACCATGGTGCGCGCCTTGGCGACGTCTTTGGCGAAACGGTTGCTCCAGATTTCCGGGATATGGCCGAGCGCCATGGCGATGACGCCGGCCAGGCCTTCACGGCGCGCGCCATAAGCGATGGCTACATTGGCGCCGAAGCTGTGACCGGCAACGACGATGCGCTCGGCGCCCTCGGATTTCAGTTCCGCGACGATCCCATCGATTTCAGCCATGGTTTCCTCGACCGTTTTGTCGAAAATACGGTCCGCCTGCCACGGCATATCGGGCGCCGAAACGATGAAACCCTTTTCTTGCAGAAACAGGGCAAGAATCCTGGTCGGGGACTTGCCCAAATTCTCGCCGCCCTTGCCGTGCATGATAACGATACCGATTTCGGCCTGGGCCGGTGACGGCGTGACTGCAAACACGAGTCCCAATGCGAGGACAATGGTCACGGCGAATATCAGCTTTTTTATGATTGAGCCTCCCTGTCCGTCGACGGCACCAATCTTCCCCATGCCAACGCATTATTGTCATAACCCGCCGATGCACAGATACTTGATCTCGATGAACTCGTCGATGCCGTGTTTCGAGCCTTCCCGGCCGATGCCGGATTCCTTGATGCCGCCGAACGGGGCGGCCTCGGTCGAGATTAGGCCTTCATTGATGCCAACAATGCCGTATTCCAGGGCCTCGGAGACGCGCCATACGCGACCGGCGTCGCGGCTGTAAAAGTAAGCCGCCAGGCCATATTCGGTATCATTGGCCATGGCCACCGCCGCCGCCTCGCCGGCAAAACGAAAGAGCGGCGCCACGGGTCCGAAAATCTCTTCGCGGGCGACAGCCATGTCAGGGGTGACGTCGGCTAAAACTGTCGGCTCGAAGAAGGTGCCTCCGAGCTCGTGGCGCTTGCCGCCGGCGATGAGGCGGGCGCCTTTGCCAAGCGCGTCGGCAATATGCCTTTCCACCTTCTCCATCGCCGCCATATTGATCAGCGGTCCCTGCTCGGTCTCGCCCTTAAGACCATTACCCACCTTCAGCCCGGACACCGCCTGGGCCAGCCGGCCGGAGAATTCGTCATAGACCCCGTCATCGACGAGAATACGGTTGGCGCAGACACAGGTCTGACCGGTGTTGCGGTATTTTGACGCCATCGCGCCAGCTACCGCCGCCTCCAGGTCGGCATCATCGAAAACGATAAAGGGAGCATTGCCACCCAGTTCCAGCGACACTTTTTTCACCGTCGAGGAACACTGCTTCATCAGCAGCTTGCCGGTCTCGGTCGAGCCGGTGAATGAAAGCTTGCGCACCGTCGGGTTGGTGGTCAGCTCGCTGCCGATGGTGCCTCCCGGACCGGTGACGACGTTGATGACACCCCTGGGGAATCCGGCGCGCTCGGCCAATTCGGCCAGGGCCAGGGCCGAAAACGGTGTCGCGCTGGCCGGTTTGATCACAACCGGACATCCGGCGGCCAGGGCCGCCGCGCATTTTCGGGTGACCATCGCGGAGGGAAAGTTCCACGGCGTTATCGCGGCGACGACGCCGATCGGCTCCTTCAAAACGACGATGCGCTTGTCGGGTCCGTGCGAGGGGATGGTCTCGCCATAGATCCGCTTGCTCTCCTCGGCGAACCATTCGACAAAAGCAGCGCCATAAATGATTTCACCTTTCGATTCGGCCAGCGGCTTGCCCTGCTCGGCGGTCATCAGGACCGCCAGGTCGTCCCTGTTGGCAATTATCAAGCCATGCCATTGGCGCAATGCCTGGGCACGTTCCTTGGCCGTTTTGGCGCGCCATGGCCCCCAAGCCGCCGCCGCCGCCTCGACGGCGCGCCGGGTTTCCGCCGTCCCCATCTTGGGCACCCGCCCCAGCACCGAGGCGTCGGCAGGATTGGTGACCTCAATGGTGTCGCCAACGTCGGCGTCGACCCAAGCGCCGTCGATATAGCATTGCTGGCGGAACAGTCGCTGGTCTTTGATCTGCATGGCGTCCTCGCGGGCTTAAACGATGGGGCTAAAGCGGAAGTATAATCCCAGCGGCGGCGGCTGTTAACCGCTTCCGTGCCCCCCTTCTGCCATTGACTTTCCAGAGGAAGGAACCCTTAAAAGCTAAACCGATATCCGAATGGCCCTAAGCAAGGAAATGGCGCCAATGTCGAAAACAAGCATAATTGTCCTGGTCCTGGGCGGTGTTACCGCCGCCGCCGTTGTCATCGGCGCCTACGTCAATACCATCACCAGCGGGCCCACCGGCGCCGACGCCGGCGATGGTGAAATGGTCGCCATGGGAAGCCAAGTCTATGCCGCACAATGCGCCAACTGTCACGGTGTCAACCTGGAAGGCCAGCCCGACTGGCGCCAGCGCCTGCCCGACGGCACCCTTCCGGCGCCACCGCACGACACCAGCGGTCATACCTGGCACCATCCCGACCAAATGCTCTTTGACTACACCAAGATGGGTGGCGGGGCGCTGGCGGCGCCCGGCTTCAAAAGCGCCATGCCGGGGTTTGGGGAGGTTCTTTCGGATAGGGAAATCTGGGCCGTCCTCGCCTTCATCAAAAGCTGCTGGCCGGCCACCATCCAGGCCCGACAGGAGCGCCTGAACAAGCGCCCGTAGACGCAAGGCCATAAGCCCACCCGAAACGAGCCACGGATAAACACCGATGAACACGGATCGGGGCCGGCTTTTTAATTCTTCGACTTATCGACCAACTTGTTCTTACCGATCCACGGCATCATGGCGCGCAGCTTCTCGCCCACCTGTTCGATTTCGTGGCCGGCGGCGCGGCGGCGCATGGCCTTGAAGCTGGGCTGGCCGGCGCCGCATTCCGACATCCACTGGCTGGTAAAACGGCCCGATTGAATGTCGTCGAGGACTTCCTTCATGCGGCTTTTAACGGAAGCGTCAATAAGACGCGGACCCGATTGGTAATCGCCATATTCGGCGGTGTTGGAAATCGAATAGCGCATGTTGGCGATACCGCCCTCGTAGATTAGATCAACGATCAGCTTGACCTCGTGAACGCATTCGAAATAGGCCATTTCTGGCGCGTAACCGGCCTCGATCAGGGTTTCGTAGCCGGCCTCGATCAACGATGTCAGGCCGCCGCACAGCACCGCCTGTTCGCCGAAGAGGTCGGTCTCACATTCCTCGCGGAAAGTAGTCTCGATGATACCGGCCCGGCCGGCGCCAAGCGCCGAGGCATAAGCAAGGGCAATCTCGAGCACGTTACCGGTGGCGTCTTGCTCGATCGCCACCAAGGACGGCACGCCGGCGCCGCGCAGGTACTCGGAACGCACCGTATGGCCAGGCCCCTTCGGCGCGATCATGAAGACATCAAGGTCGGGGCGCGGCTCGATCAGCCGAAAATGGATATTGAGCCCGTGGGCGAAAGCCAAGGCCGCGCCTTTTTTCATATTGCCCTGGAGATGGTTGTCATAGAGTTGCGATTGCAGCTCGTCGGGAACCAAAACCATTACTACGTCGGCCCACTTGGCGGCCTTGGCCGGAGTCAATACCTTCAGTTTCTCGGCCTTTGCCTTGTTGGCGCTGGCCGAGCCCTGGCGCAATGCCACGGCAATGTCCTTGACGCCGCTATCGCGCAGATTGAGCGCATGCGCGTGACCCTGGCTGCCATAGCCGATAACGGCCACTTTTTTCGACTGGATCAGTTTAACGTCGGTGTCTCGGTCATAATAAACTCGCATGTCCGGATGAACTCCTGAGATGTAGACAAAAGGATTACAAAGCGGTGGCACCGCGGGCAATAGCCGCAACGCCCGTGCGCGCTACATCGACCAGGCCCAAAGGCGCCATAAGGTTGACAAAGGCATCCAGCTTGCCGGTGTCGCCGACGATTTCAAAAACAAAGGACGTATTGGTGCTGTCGACCACGCGGGCCCGGAAGATATCGGCGATGCGCAAGGATTCGACCCTGTTTTTGCCGCTGCCCCGGACCTTGACCAAAGCCAGTTCCCGCTTCACGAAAGGACCTTCCACCGTCAGGTCGCTTACCC
>DASCPW010000012.1:0-7661 GCA_036012725.1 Rhodospirillales bacterium | reverse complement strand
CACTACCGTGGCCTGCCCTCATTAAGTGGTCCACCGCTTAAGTTAGAGTTTGGCGCGGTTTAAGTTGATGGACCGGCCGAAGCCATTGGCGAGCGTAGGCCGGAACATCAACGTTGGGCAAGATGGTTTCTGGTGCCGGCGACGGCGGCATTCTTGACCCTTTACAGAACCGTTTTCATGCGGCAGAAGTTACTCTGCCCAGCCGTAGATGAGGGCCAAAAGAAAACCGCCCAGCAGCAATCGGTAGACGACGAAGGGGGTGAAGGTGGCGCGCTTCAGCCAGGCCATCATGGCGGTGATGGTGACAAGGGCGGCGATGAAAGCCAAGCCGGCGGCCATGAGCGCGGCGGCGGTCAGTTGAACGTCGTCCATTGCTAACAAGTCTCGGGATTTCAAGATCCCGGCCCCTAAAATGGCCGGGATCGAGAGCATCATGGAAAATCTTGCCGTCTCGGTCCGCTCCATGCCGAGCAAGCGTGCCGCCGACATGGTGATGCCGGAGCGGCTGGTGCCGGGGACAAGGGCCAGGGTTTGGGCGCAGCCGATGATGACGGCGTCGATGAGGTGCAGATGCTCGGTCCGGCGCACCGTCATTCCTATTCTGTCGGCAACGTAGAGAAGGATGCCAAAGCCGAAAGTCGCCCAAGCGATGACCGCCAAGCTTTGAATCCCTCGCGGATCAAACTGGTTGACGACGATCCCGCCGAAGATCACTGGGATGGTGGCGACAGCAACGTGAATGACGAGCCGGGCATTGGGGCCGCCACGGCCTTTCGCCAGTTGTCCGAGCCCCAGGGCCATCGCCCATAGATCGCGCCAAAAATAGACCATCACCGCGCCGAGCGAGCCGACATGCAAGGCGACGATCAAGATCAATCCTTGCTCCGGCGCCCCGATATACATCTGAGCCAGGCGCAAATGCCCATACGAACTGATGGGGAGGAACTCGGTGATGCCCTGCACCAGGGCAAGAACTACTATATGTAGAATTGGTTCATCCATTTAGCCCCAGGCATAGAAACTTTTGCGACATTCATAGGGTATTTAAGGTATTTTCCCAAGCTTCAAATAGTCCTGTTTCGGACCTATTGGTAATGGACCCTGCTTTTCGACTGGCCCGTCAAAGGCACCGTGAGGCAAACAAGATCACGCCTTTAGGAAAAACTAGTAAGTGATATTGACCTATCTGGACTTGCATTAATATGTTCCTCCATGCTTATCTGCCGGAGCCGATTGTCCATGGGAGTCGCCTTCAGTCGGCGTCAGCGGCTCCGACCCCTCTATCCGAGAGCTTGTCCATGGCCCAGAAGATGCAACGATACATCGAAGTCGAGCGAGGGATGCCCGACAAACGCGCCTCTTCCGAGCGGCACGAGGACTTCGGCGAAATTTATCGGCGCTTCGAGGATCGGCAAGCCGCCAAACAGTCGTCCCGTTGTGAACAATGCGGCATTCCTTTCTGTCAAGTCCATTGCCCGTTGCAGAACAACATTCCGGACTGGTTGCTGCTGACCGCCCATGGCCGTCTCGAAGAAGCTTATCAGATCAGCCAGGCGACCAACACTTTCCCCGAGATTTGCGGCCGCATTTGTCCCCATGACCGTTTGTGCGAGGGCTCCTGCGTTCTGGAACAGTCTTGTCACGGCACCGTCACCATCGGCGCCGTCGAGCGCTACATTACCGATACCGCCTGGGACAATGGCTGGGTCCAGCCGCCTCGCCCGGCCCACGAACAGGACGCCTCGGTCGGCATCATCGGTGGCGGACCCGCCGGCTTGGCCGCTGCCGACCAATTGCGCCGCCAGGGCTATCAAGTCCACGTTTATGACCGCCATGACCGCATGGGCGGCCTTTTGATATACGGAATTCCCAATTTCAAGCTGGACAAGGCGGTGGTTGAACGGCGCACCAAGTTGCTCGCCGACGGGGGGGTGCATTATCACTTGAAATTTGAAATCGGGCGGGACGCCAGCCTCGGGGATTTGCGAGGTGAGCATGACGCCGTGCTCATCGCCACCGGTGTTTATAAAGCCCGAGACATCGCTATTCCCGGCGTTGGCCTGGGCGGCATCAACCAGGCAATGACCTATCTTATTGCCTCCAACCGCAAGGGACTGGGCGAGCGGGTCGCCGCCTTCGACGACGGCACCCTCAACGCCATCGGCAAAAACGTGGTCGTCATCGGTGGCGGCGACACCGCCATGGACTGCACGCGAACGGCTATTCGTCAGGGCGCCAAATCGGTCAAATGCCTATATCGCCGCAACCGCGCCAACATGCCCGGCTCGAAAACCGAAGTCGCCAACGCCGAAGAGGAAGGCGTCGAGTTCGTTTGGTTGTCCGCGCCCGAGGCTTTCCTCGGCGAGGAAACGGTGAGCGCCATCCGTGTCCAGAGGATCCACTTAGGCGTCGCCGATGCCGGCGGCCGGCAGACTCCGCAGGTCATCAAGGGCCCCAGTTTCACCATCGAAACCGATATGGTGATCAAGGCCCTGGGCTTCGAAGCCGAGGACGTGCCCAAGCTTTTCGACGAGGCCGGCCTGGGGAAAACGAGTTGGGGGACCGTCGCCGTCGAGCCGACCAGCATGATGACCAATCTGGATGGGGTTTTTGCCGCCGGCGACATTACCCGTGGAGCCTCCCTGGTGGTCATGGCCATCCGCGATGGCCGCGAAGCGGCCCACGGAATTGATTGTTACCTTCGTGCCAGGGCGGCGCAATCCCTGGCCGTGGCATCTTGAAACCGAGCATATGAGCAATGACTAAACAGAGGCCGGAAACCGGCGAGACCTTTGTCCACAGCTGGCGGGCCAATGCCAGGCGGTTGGCTGAAAAAGGTCTTTATGACCCGGCCCACGAGCACCACTCCTGCGGCGTCGGCTTAGTCGCCGCCATCGACGGCCGACCCCGCCGCGAGGTGGTCGATGCGGGCATCAAGGCGCTGCAAAAACTCTGGCACCGTGGCGCCGTCGATGCCGACGGCAAAACCGGCGACGGCGCCGGCATTCACGTCCAGGTTCCACAGGATTTCTTCAAGGACCATATCCGCCACACCGGCCACGAACCGGACAGGGGTCGCCTAGCCGTCGGCATGGTGTTTCTGCCCAAAACCGACCTCGGCGCCCAGGAGAAATGCCGCAGCATCGTCGAGACCGAAATCCTCAGGTTCGGTTACACCATTTACGGATGGCGGCAGGTGCCCGTGAACGTCGAGACCATCGGCGAAAAAGCCAACGTCACCCGGCCCGAGATTGAACAGATCATGATCGCCAACAACCTGGGCGTCAGCAACGACCAGTTCCAAGTCCATCTGTACATCATTCGCCGGCGCATTGAAAAACAGGTGTTGGCCAAGAACATCTCGGAATTCTATATCTGCTCGCTTTCCAGCCGGGCGATCATTTACAAGGGCATGTTCCTGGCCGAGCAGCTTTCGGCGTTCTACCCGGATCTTCTGGACGAGCGTTTCGTTTCCAATTTTGCCCTCTACCACCAGCGCTATTCCACCAATACCTTCCCGACCTGGCGCTTGGCGCAGCCCTTCCGCACGCTCGCCCACAACGGCGAAATCAACACCCTTGCAGGCAATATCAATTGGACGGCCAGTCACGAGCCGCGCATGGCGTCCGAGGTGTTGGGTGAATACATCGATGACATTCGCCCGATTATTCAGCCCGGCAGTTCGGATTCGGAGGCCTTGGACGCTATGTTCGAGGTGATGATTCGTTGTGGCCGCCCGGCGCCGGCGGTCAAGGCCCTGTTGATCCCTGAATCCATCCATCAGAACAGCACCATGCCCGAGGCCCACAAGGCCCTGTTCAGGTACTGCACGAGTGTCATGGAGCCGTGGGACGGGCCGGCTGCCGTCTGCGCCACCGACGGCAGCTGGGTGGTCGCCGGCCTCGACCGCAACGGCTTGCGGCCCCTTCGCTACACCATCACCAAAAATGACCTGCTAATCGTTGGTTCCGAGACCGGCATGTTCGAGGTGCCGGAGGCGGAGGTGGTGGAAAAGGGCCGTGTCGGCCCCGGCGGCATGATCGCCATCGACCTGTTGAAGGGCCGCTTTTACCACGACAAGGAAATCAAGGATCTGATAGCCGACCGCCAGCCCTATGGCGAATGGGCCAAGAACATTACTCGGCTTGACAGCTTGATCAAAAGCAAGGTCAAACCATCGCCACCGTTGACGGCGGAACAATTACGCCGCCGCCAGACCGCTTTCGGACTGACCATGGAGGACCTGGAACTGATCCTCCATCCGATGGTTGAAACGGGCATCGAAACGACCGGCTCCATGGGCGATGATACGCCGCTGGCGGTGCTCTCCGATAACTATCGTGGTCTCCACCATTTCTTCCGCCAGACCTTCAGCCAGGTAACAAACCCACCCATCGACAGTTTACGCGAACGTCGGGCCATGACCTTGCAGACGCGGTTGGGGAATCTTGGCAACATCCTCGAAGAGGACGCCAGCCAATGCAACTTGCTGCTCCTTGAATCGCCGATGCTTCTCAATGCCGGGTTCGAGGCCATGCGCGACCGTATGGGGGACGAGGCTTGCGAGATCGACTGCACCTTTGATCCGAGAAGCAATTCACAACCCTTGCGTTCGGCTCTCGATCGAATCTGCCGGGAGGCCGAGGACGCGGTCAGGGGCGGCGGCACCCATCTGATCCTGACGGACATGGCGATGGGCAAGGAGCGCGCGGCGATCCCGATGATTTTGGCGACCGGGGCGGTTCACGGCCACTTGGTGCACCAGCACTTGCGCACTTTTACTTCGCTCAATATTCGCTCGGCGGAATGTTTTGACGTGCATTATTTCGCTGTCCTCATCGGCGCCGGCGCGACGACGGTGAACGCCACCTTGGCCGAAGAGAGCATTGCCGACCGCCACCGCCGCGGCCTATTCGGAAAGATGACCCTCAAGGACTGCCTGGGCAATTACAAGGCCGCCATCGACAAGGGTTTATTGAAAATCATGTCGAAGATGGGAATCGGCGTCATCAGCTCCTATCGGGGTGGTTGCAACTTCGAGGCCGTTGGTTTGTCGCGCGCCTTGGTTGCCGAGTTTTTCCCCGGCATGGCGACGAGGATTTCTGGCATCGGGCTTTCCGGCATGGAAAGCAAGGTGATCGAAATGCACGCCAGGGCTTACGCCGAGGAAGCAACACCACTGCCGGTTGGCGGCTTTTACCGTTTCCGTTCGGGCGGCGAGGCGCATGGCCACCAAGGGCGGCTGATTCATATCCTGCAGAACGCGGTCAATACGGAATCCTATACCATCTATAAGCGTTACAGCGAGGGAGTCCGCGAATTGCCGCCTATCTACCTCCGGGATCTTCTCGATTTCAAATCGGTTAACCCACCCGTTTCGACCGACGAGATGGAATCGATTACCGCCATCCGCAAGCGTCTGGTCTCGCCGGCTATTTCTTTAGGCGCCCTCAGCCCGGAGGCGCATGAAACCCTTAGCATCGCCATGAACCGGATCGGCGCCAAATCAGATTCCGGCGAAGGTGGCGAGGACGCGTCCCGTTACAAACCGCGTGCCAATGGCGACAACGCCTCATCGGCAATCAAGCAAGTGGCGTCGGGCCGTTTCGGAGTCACCGCCGAATATCTCAATAACTGCCGCGAGATCGAGATCAAAATCGCCCAGGGGGCGAAACCGGGCGAAGGCGGTCAATTACCAGGCCGCAAGGTGACGGCGCAGATTGCCGCCTTGCGAATGTCGACGCCGGGGGTGACGCTGATTTCACCGCCGCCTCATCATGATATCTACTCCATCGAGGATCTGGCCCAACTCATTTACGACCTTAAACAGATCAACCCGGATGCCTCGGTTTGCGTCAAGCTGGTGGCGCGGGACGGCGTCGGCACCATTGCCGCCGGTGTCGCCAAGGCGAAGGCGGATGTAATTTTGATTTCCGGACACGATGGCGGCACCGGCGCCAGCCCACAAAGCAGCATCAAACACGCCGGACTGCCGTGGGAAATGGGCTTGAGCGAGGTCCATCAGGTACTGACCCTTAACCGCCTCAGGCACAATGTCAAACTGCGCGTCGACGGTGGTCTGAAGACCGGCCGCGACATTGTCATCGCCGCCATGTTGGGAGGCGAGGAGTTTGGGATCGGCACCACCTCCCTGGTCGCCATGGGCTGCATCATGGTCCGCCAGTGTCACTCCAACACCTGCCCGGTTGGGATCTGCACGCAAAACCACGACCTCCGCGAGAAGTTTATGGGAACCCCGGAAAAGGTAGTGAATCTCTTTACCTTTCTGGCCGAAGAGGTTTCCGAGATTCTGGCATCGCTCGGCGTCAATTCATTCGACGAGATCATCGGCAGGACCGACTTGCTGGTGCAAGTCAGCCGCGGCGCCTCCCATCTTGACGATCTGGACTTGAACCCGCTGCTGGTTAAATCCGATCCCGGCCCCTTCCCCGCCCGGTGCACCCTGGAAGGCCGCAACGAAGTGCCGGACACCCTGGACGCCCGCATAATTGAGGATGCCCGGCACTTACTCGACGCTGGCGAAAAGATGCAGCTCACTTACTCAATACGCAATACCCACCGTGCCGTTGGCGCGCGCGTCAGTTCCTTGATTACCCGGCGCTACGGAATGAAGGGCCTGGACCCGGACCATTTCACCGTCCGCCTGCGCGGTTCGGCCGGCCAGTCGCTCGGTGCCTTCGCCGTCCAGGGACTGACCTTGGAGGTTCTCGGCGACGCCAATGATTATGTCGGCAAGGGCCTTTCTGGTGGCATCATCGTCTTGCGCCCGTCCCTGTCCAATGCCTTGGAAAGCCACAAAAATGTCATCATCGGCAATACCGTGCTCTATGGTGCCACGGCCGGTAAGTTGTTCGCCGCCGGCCAGGCCGGCGATCGCTTCTGCGTCCGCAATTCGGGAGCCCAGGCGGTGGTCGAGGGCTGCGGCTCCAACGGCTGTGAATACATGACCGCCGGCACTGTCGTCATCCTTGGTCCCGTCGGTGCCAATTTCGCCGCTGGCATGACCGGCGGCATGGCATTCGTCTATGATCCCGAGAACGTTTTTCCGCTCAAGGTCAACCCGGACAGTGTCATTCATTCGCGTATCGAGACGGAATATTGGGAAGACGTGGTCAAGGTGCTCATCGGCCAGCATGTCCGGCGCACCCATTCCCGCTTCGCCTATCGCTTGCTCAACGATTGGGAGTTGGAAAAAGATTCTTTTTGGCAGGTGGTGCCGATGGAAATGCTGGATAAATTGGAGCATCCCGTGGCTCGGCAGGACGAGGAAAGCCTGCGCGCCGCCGGTGAATGAACGCAATCCGCCGCCGCCTTTCCCTCGGATTCTGCCCACCTAGCAAGACCGTCGTTTTCGGTATTGAAGTTGACAAGAGGGTTTGTAAAGGACTACGACGAACCCGTTCACTGAGAATGAGCCGTGACCCCTGGGGTTTTTTTCTTTGTTTTTCAGAATTCCGTGGGCCAAATTTTTTTCATGGTCGATATGAGGGAGTTGATGGAGCGAGTGTTAGAGTATTTGTGTGCCTCCAACAAGATTTTTCAATGACTTTCATATGATAAATGAATTTGACCGGGGGGCACGGTATATGCAATTTTCCAAAAAAAATAATCTATGAAATTCTAACTGTCCTAAAAAAACA
>DASCPW010000011.1:0-3456 GCA_036012725.1 Rhodospirillales bacterium | reverse complement strand
CCGATAAAAAGACCGATGGCCGCGCGTCGGTGAACGGAATTGACCGGCCCCAGCTTGATGTTGCCGATATGACCGCCACCGTCCTTGGAGAAAATTCCCAGAAGATAATTATCCGGACTGTCGTTTATTTGCTTGATATAGGCGGCGAGACTTTCGGGAGATCTTTCGCCGTGGCGGACTTCCAGGAAACGAACGACCTCCGGATCGTTCATCCAATCGGCATACCGCCCGCGACCGTCTCCGGGCTCAAGGGATTTCAGAACGAGACGCTTGGTCTCGATGGCGGCCTCGAGTTTCAAGAGGGGTTTCTTTCTCCGCCCTGGCCGTCATCCCCGGCCACGCAAGCCCAGTCCAATGGTTCGCCCCGGCTTAGGGCGCGGGCCGCCTTTTTTCCCAACACGCCGGGCAGATGCTTGGGACGAAGACCTTGTCCCGGGCGGATCACGCGAAGGTTCTCGCGGCTAAATTCCTCGCCCTCCGCCATGTCGTTGACGACGAAGAGCGAGCGGCGGAACACCAGGCTCGCCGCCTCGCTTTCTTTTCGTCCCCCTACCGCCTGGCCAAGGGCTTTAAAAGCGGTGGCGCATCCGGTCACCAGTTCCCTCATTTCATCCGGTTGCATGGAAAAGGCGGCGTCAGGCCCGCCGTCATCGCGCCTAAGGGTGAAATGCTTTTCGATGATCGCCGCCCCGGCGGCCACGCCGGCGATGGCAACGGAAGTCCCCAACGTGTGATCGGAAAGCCCCGCCACCACGTCGAAGGATCGAACCAGACCGGGGATGGCGCGAAGGTTGGAGTCTTCCGCCGCCGCCGGATAGGCGCTGACGCAATGGAGCAACGCTAATTCCCGGCAACCGCCAGCGTGAGCCGTTTTGACCGCCTCGGCAATTTCATCTTCCGCCGCCATGCCGGTGGAAATAAGCACCGGTTTACCTTTTGAAGCGACCTGCGCAATCAATTCCAAGTCAACGTTCTCGAACGAGGCGATCTTGTAGGCGGGGGGATCGAAGGCTTCCAGAAAATCCACCGAGCTTTCATCGAACGGTGTGCTGAAAACCGTGATCCCCAGTTCGCGACCCTTAGCGAATAAGGCATCGAACCAATCCCAGGGCGTATGGGCCCATTTGTAAAGGTCATGCAGTGTATAACCGTCCCACAAACCGCCCTCGACTTTGAATTCCGGCCGATCGCAGGGAATGGTCATGGTGTCCGGCGTATAGGTTTGCAGCTTGATCGCGTCCGCGCCGGCTTCCTTGGCCGCTTCCATGATGGCAAGTGCGCGCTCGATTTCGCCGTTATGATTGCCGGAAAGTTCGGCGATCACATAAGGCGGGTGGTCGGGCGAAATGACCCGCCCGGCGATAACGATGGATGGGGAACTCATAGATGCCCCAATCATGCCTCAATCTGCCGGATGACCTCAAAAGCTTCCGCCGCCCCGATGCCGACACTCGTTCCCCGCAGAATGGCAAGCGCTTCGAGAGCCTTTAACGAACGCGCGTGTGGAAACGGCGGGATTTCCTCTTCGTAACAGGCCAAGGCCTTGAGCTTGGTTTCAATGAAACCGGATATATCGACGAAGTGGGACGGGGCAAAAACCGGGCCGGTGGCCGTGGTGTTCCATTCGGTGCTCGACGGGGTCTCAAAAGCATAAATTTTTCGGACGTTCCTTCCGGGAAGCGGCCTGCAGGCAGTGACGGCAGCCTGATGGACAACCCGGTGATCGACATTCAAATCCCCGCCATGATGGGTATAGACGGTCACGGGGTCGACCTCGTCCAATACGGCTTCAATGGTTTGGACTATATCCAGCAGGGGAATGCCGTCCATCCGGTTGTCCGGGAAATCGAGAAACCGGGGCGGTTGCGCACCCAAGGATTCAGACGCCGCGCGGGCAGCCTGCCGACGGGATTGCAGTTCAGTGTCGCCCGCGCCTTGGCGCGACGTGGCACCATCGGCTAAAAACAGGACATTCACCGCATCACCCCTTGAGACGTGCCGAGCGATGGCTCCGCCGCACCCCAGGACCTCGTCGTCGGGATGGGCGGCGATGATCAAAACAGTGAGTTTATCGCTCAAAATTCATTTCCTCGTTTGCATGGCGACCTGAACCCGTGCGCTTAAAGTCCCGTCATTACCGATTTCGGCCTTGGAAAATTCCAGACGGAAATCGCCATGATCGATAAAAGCACGGGGGTAGGTGTCGGCGTCCAGCATGCGGATATGGTCATAAAGGGCTTTAAGCCCCCCTTGGCTCGGCAGGGCGCTTTTGTCCGAGGTGCGGCGGGCGAAAAACGTCGGCTCGCCTGTCTGCGGGACAGGTTCGAGATTGCCGCGGACGAGCTCTTCTATCATGCCGTAAATTTTATCCGCCATACGCTCGAAAATGTCCCCGGCACTTCCCGAAAGGCTTAAATCACGTTTCATATAGACGGGCCCGGTGTCCAATTCCTCAGCCATGCGAAGCGCTGTCAGTTTGGTGTCCTTATGGCCGCGGGCAATCAGGTTTTGCAGTGGGCTGCCGCCACGCCCGAATGGAACGTCCGTCATATGAAAACAGACACATTCCGCCGCCTCGAGAATTTTATTTTCAACCGTCCAGGACCAATGGGGAAAGAAAATGTATCTGGGTTGCAAACGGGCGACCGCATCGGCCAACTTCTCCTTGCTCTCAACCAAATGCCATTCGCCGGGCAGGTCCAGTTTGCGCCTGTGGTAGGCCTCGATATTCCAGGGCTTGATGGTGGCGACGAGATACTTTTCCATTGAACTCAGGCCTTCCTTCTCGACTGCCGGTCGGCCAGCGGATAGCTCATGTATACTTGGTTCTTCTGAGGCTCGTAGCCGCATTTTTGGAACAAGGCGTGGGAAGCGGCGTTGGCCTGTAGGACCTCCGCTTTCAAGTAGTCCTTCGGCCACAAACGCCTTGCCAACCGCAAAGCCGCGGTCGCGATGCCGCGCCGGTAGTATTCAGGCGCTACCAGGATCGAAACCTCCAAGGTGTTGGGTTTGCCCCGGTCCAGACGCAAAGCCCCGGCGGGCGTTCCGTTATATAGAATGACGTTGAGAAAGCGATCTTCATCGAACAGACATTCCCGGAACCATTGCCAGTGTTCGTCTACCGTCGGCGCGGACGGGCTTCGGAAATACCGCCGAGTGAAGTCGTAGGATTGCCATTCCAGCATCCGGTCGCCATCTGTTTTCTTGGCTTCACGAATCGTCACCTTGCCGCCGTCGCTGGCCGATTCCATGACGGTCTTGTCATTACGGCTTTCACCGCTTCCCTCAAACATACTGAACTCGCCCGAAAATTCAGACGGACCGACATACATTTTTTCAATGCTCAAGCTGTAGAGATGGCCTTGGCATTCGAAGAAGGCCGGATAGCGGTAATTATCGGCGACGCGCAACAAGTTGAATTGTTCCTTCAGTGTCTTGTCCAGCGACAGCATGCTG
>DASCPW010000010.1:0-10913 GCA_036012725.1 Rhodospirillales bacterium | reverse complement strand
ACTTGGGTCGTCAAAGATAAGCAGGCCAAGGCGGACGCCTAGCGTTTATAAACTGAACAACGGGCGCTGTGGCGAGGGGAGCGCTCTAATCGGAGATGAGTGAGCTCCAAAAGAGGAAGGTGGTGGCGAAAACGGGTTTCATCCGGATCGCCTTCTTGAAATCCTTAGCCGCCATTTTGTACTGGCCTTTCTTGTGGTAGGCGATGCCGCGGTTGAAAAAGGCTTGCGCATAATCCGGTTTGAGGTTGATCGCGCGGTTATAGTCATCGATCGCCTGATCGTATTGGCTTTTTTCGCTATAGGCATTTCCGCGGTTATTGAAGGCCTTGGCTTCATTCGGGTTGAGCCGGATCGCTTGGTCGAAGTCTTTGATCGCCAAGTCATGCAGGCCTTTTTTGTAATAAGCTACGCCGCGATTGCCGAAGGCTCTGGCCGAGGCGGGCCGGAGACGGATCACCTCGCCGAAATCTTCCATCGCCTGGTCGTGTTGACCTGAACTGGAATAAACGAGCCCCCGGCTGAAATAAGCCTGGGGGTCTCCCGGAGTAAGGCGGATCACTTCGTTGAAATCTTTTATCGCAAGTTTGTGCCGGCTTTTCCTGGAATAGGCGTTGGCGCGGCTGGCGAAAACGATCGCCAGGGTCCCTCTCGATAATCCCCCGGAGTGAATGGCCTTGGTGTAGTGAGTGATAGCCAATTCAAGTTTTTTCAAGGTTTGCGCCTCCAGTCCGGCTTGGACGTCGTCGAGGGCATCCGCCAAGGCCGGCTTGGCGAGCACCAACAGGATGACGAACTGAAGGGCCAGAATGTTCATTGATTTTTTACGCATCGAACGAGCTACATTTTTGGAGGAAAGCCGGCGGGGCGATTGTTCCGGATTCCTTGCCAAATTCCTAGGGAAGGAGCGTCCGCGTGCTCATACGAACAGACGGTAGCCGCTCCGTAAAAATCTAACTTATGGAAAAAATTGGCGCACCCGGCAGGATTCAAAGTTGCGACCTCTGTTTTGGTGCGTCTATTAAAATACCACGCTCCAATACCTTTGAACAGCCCTCAACATCCAAGAGCCGTTATTTCCCTTATTTCTTTACAATTAGCTAATTGATTGCTTCGGTGCTGGGGAATAATTCCAAGTTACTATTCGGTGGTTTTTTTGTTTTAGCGGGGCTGTTCAGATCTCTGGCCTCAAGTTAGGAAATCGACATGGCCGTGAATATCAACAATGCCGCCTGCCGGCGGAGTCGCATGAGAACGGATCGCGTCAACGGCTCGGGTCAGTCCCGCCCCGCCGTAGGCGATGAAGCCGATACCAGGTATAAAGCGCAAATATAGGCGCGCCCACGGAAGCGCCCAGCACGAACGGCATCTGCCAGCCGATCCAGACCACCGGCGCAAAAAGAAAGAGAACATCGTCAAAGTCAAAACCCCAGAGGCTGGCAAAAGTCTTGTCTCCCGTGTCCTTGCCCATCTGGTCGATAATCTCGGCGAAATACTCGGCTGCAAATACGCCAAACGATCCCATCATTCCGGCGATGACCGCCATGCCGCCCAGTTCCGTGTGGCGCAGGCCAATGCCGGCGCCGAGAAAAAACAGCGAAGTAATGGTGGTGTCGGCAATCATGTCGAACTTATGACCGTTAGCCGTGATCTTGCCACTTAGGCGGGCCAGTTCGCCGTCGGCCCTGTCGAGAAAGGTGGAAAAAAGCCAAATCCAGCCTCCCCAGATATCCCATTGCCGGGTGCCTACGGCAAAGGCGGCGCAGGCGGACATCCCCGTTACCAGCCGCAACGCGGTCAGGTGGTTGGGCGTTACCCGAGTGTCGGCCAGGGGTAGTATGCAGAGGCGCGCGACTTTGTGGGCCCAGGAATCGCCTACCACCTTTACCGCTCCCTTATGGCTGGTTGACGAGATCGCCGAACGCAATGAGCTTGGCTCCGGCCTTGGTGACGGCGGCGCGAACGGTCGGGTTGATGAGAGCCTTGAATTCATCCTCGAAACGGAAGCCGGTGGCCTCTGGTTCCATCTCCGCCCAGCACCCGGTTGCTGGATGGAGGAAGATTTCGGAAACCCCGTCCGGCAGCGCGGCGATGGTTCGGCGGAGCGCATCGCCATCCATCTGGCCGGTGTCGCAGATGCCAAAAATAAAATCGTTAGAGCGCATCCCGGTCCGGCGAAGGCGGCGTTTCATCAATGCTATCCACGGCGCCAGAAAAATCCCACTGCCCGGTTCATGCGGTAGCCTGACAGCGGCAAGGCCGAACTCCCGGCCGATGTTGATGATCAATCGGAGCACCGTCGGATGCAGGTGCATGTGGTTGTGGGCGTTGGCGTAATCAAGGGTCAGGCCGGTGGCCTGAAAGGCCATGAACTGGGCGCGAATTTCCGCCGCCAGTTGCCGCCGGACGCGAGGCAGAAAAAAATATCGAAAGCCGGCACGTACGAGATTGCTATCGAACCGGCCGTTCCCATCGACGAGATCGGGGATGCGCTCCGGCGCCAGCACCGGCCTGCCCCGGACGACGACGAGGTGCAGTCCGGCCCTTAAGCTTGGCAGCCTCCTGGCTCGCTCGACCGCATCTTTCGCCATCGGCGCGCCGACCATCAGAGAGGCGGCGGTGAGAATGCCGTCCCGATGTGCTATTTCGATCGCTTCGTTTACGGGCAGCGCCGCGCCGTAGTCGTCGGCCGTGACGATCAGGCGTTTCAGACCGTATTCTCCCGGCCCCACAGGAAGCGGAAGAACTCGACGCCCTCGCGCAGCTGTCGTTTCATCACCTGCCAATCCCGGCACATATCGAGGAACAGTGAGGCCATTTTAGCGGGACGGAAATAGAAGCGTTTGTAAAATATGTCCACCGCTTCGAATATCTCCTCCCGCGACAAGTGCGGGTAATCGAGGATGCTGTTCTGTATGCCATCGCTGGAGACCAGCTTGTCGCCCTTTTCACCGATCAGCCAGCCGTTTTCCTTGGCTTGGTTATAGAGGAAGGTGCCGGGATAGGCGGCGGGAAGAGAGACCTGAATGGTTTTTGGGTCGAGCTCCTGGGCGTAGCGGATGGTCTCCTCGATGGTCTCGCGGGTTTCGCCGGGCAGGCCCATGATGAATGTACCATGAATGGGAATGCCGAGTTCATGGCAGTCACGGGTGAACTGTTTGGCGCGCTCGACCAGGAGCCCCTTTTTAATATTGTGAAGGATTTTCTGGTTGCCCGATTCAAAACCGACGAGAAGCAGGCGCAAGCCGTTCTCCCTCATGACCTTGAGTGTCTCGTAGGGAACGTTGGCCTTGGCGTTGCATGACCAGGTAACGCCCAGCTTTCCCAATTCGACGGCCAGTGCCTCGACGTGTTCACGGTTGTCGGTGAGCGTGTCATCGTCAAAGAAGAACTCCTTGACCTCCGGGAAACTATCGTGCGCCCATTTGATTTCGGCGACGATGTTTTCCACGGAACGGGTTCGGTAGTTGTGGCCGGCGATAGTTTGCGGCCAGAGACAGAACGTGCACCGCGATTTGCAACCCCGGCCCGTGTACAGGGACATATAGGGGTGCAGCATATAGCCGTTGTAATAATCGGCGATGACTAGGTCGCGCTTATAGACCTCGGTGACCCAGGGCAGGCTGTCCATATCCTCAATCCGCGGCCGCTTTCCGGTGAAATGCGGTTTGCCGTCCTTGCGGATGGTGATGCCGGCGACGCTTTCCAGCGGCGCGCCTTGGGCGATTTCCTGGATGGTGAAGTCGAATTCGTTGTCGCAGACAAAATCAATCGCCGGAGACGCCAAGATCGACGCCTCGTTATTGACCGCCACATGGGCGCCGCAGAACCCGATCAACAGTTCCGGATTTGCCGCCTTATAGGCTTCCGCCACTTTGGTGTCGTTGATGAATGATGGTGTGCTGGTATAGATGACGAGAAACTCATAATCACCCGCCGTCCGCAGCAGGTCATCCAGGGGGAGCCCACGCGCTGGCGCGTCGATTAGCTTGCTGCCGGGCACCAGGGCGGCTAGCTGCGCCAACCAGGTTGGGTACCAGAAGGACTTGACCTCGCGCTTGCATTGGTAGCGCGAACCGGCGGCGCCGTCGTAGCCGTCAAACGTTGGTGGGCTGAGAAACAGAGACCTTTTCAATGAGGGCACCGAATTCTTTCATCCGCGCGGTGGATAATTCAAGTGAGGGGTCAAGACAACTATTCGTGTGCACGCTCATCACCTGATCACGCCAGCGGACCTCTTGTCCGAAGAAGCTGCCGATCCGCACCGCCAGTGAAAATAGATCGCGAGCCGGAATCAGCCAGGGCGAAAGCGCCGCGCCGCCGGCGAGCTTGTTTTGAACAACATAATGAAGGGTCGTGCGCAAAGACAGGGCACAGATGACCGGCAATGCCGCCCATGGCAGAGATGACGTCTGTGCATAAATCGTGATAGCCGTCAGCAGTGAGAGGGGGAAACCCTCGGTTATGAACGACATTGCGTAGCCGCCCGGCTGAACCGAGCGGATCGTCCGCGCCCAGCGGGTCTCATGGTGGAACAGTGATCTCAAGTTGCTCTCGAAAACCCTGTTTTCGACCACGTAAGGAACTAAAGCCACCTTGTAGCCCTGCTCGGCGGTCACGTTACCCAGCATGTAGTCGTCGGCAAGGTAATTTGCCAGGGCTTCAAAACCGCCGATCGCCATCAGGGCTTCGCGGCGGATGGCCATGGTCGCGCCCAGGCAGAATTTTAAATCGGCGAACAGGCTTGAAATCAAAACTGACGGCAGGAACCAGTCGTTGATGAAAAGGGCACCCATGCGCGAGGCCAGGTTCTTATTGCCGGTGCCCGAGTAGAGGCAGGTCGCGGCACCAACCTCACTTTTCAGAAACGGGGTAGCGATGGCGCGGAGGTAATCGCGCCGGACGCGCACATCGCTGTCGGCGATGACGATGATATCGTGGCGGGCCGTCTCGAACATGTTGACCAGGTTACTGACTTTCAAATTGCCGCCGATGACCCGTTTGTTGATGACGAGTGACAGATCCTTGTCGGGAAACTCGGCAATGATTTTTTTTATAATTGGGATTGCCGGGTCTTTGGGGTCGCGGACCGCGAAAATCACTTGATAGGTGGTGAAGTTCTGGTCGCAGAAAGACCGGAGGTTCTTTATCAGTCCCGGTTCAAGACCGCAAACCGGCTTCAGCACCGTCACCGGCGCCCAATGGAGCGACACCGTGGCGCGGCGCATTTTGCGCGCGAACCAGAGCACCCCGGCGATGGCCGAGAGCAGGTAAAGAAAAGACAGCCCGAGAATTCCGGCCATCGCGATTGATATAGCGGTCAACATTCAAAATCCAAAAACTAACCGGCAATTGAACGGAAATGCGTTCAGGATAGTGCTAGCTAACGCTTAAACACCAAATTTACAAATAATTTTAGCCGTTGTTTTCATACAAATCCGTGAAGATATCATTAATTTCCAACATCTTGCCGGGCCGCTGATCGGCGGCGCCGGAAAAAAGTGTGGCCTTCATGATGCTGCCATAACACCAGGCCAGGCACGTCGATTAACACCTCCCGAATGCGAATTGCCAGCGAAATCGCCAGGGATACCTCGGGTGGCAGGCCGATCAACCCGCCGAGAATGACGAAAGCACCCTCCTGGACTCCATAGCTGTTGGGCACGACAAAAGCGAAATCACAGAGGGTGCTGCTTAAGCTCTTGAGCAGCAGTGCCTCGACGATGCCGATCGGATATCCGAGCAGGTAGGCTGCGAGCCAGACTTCACCGGTCTGGGAGACCAGTGCAACCAATCGCCAAAGCGTCGCCACCGTGATCCGGCTCCGCAGTCGGTAGAGATTGTTGACTGTCCGATCGACGGCGTCGGCGGTTTCGGTCAGGTTTTCGAAGAAGTCCGACTTGGTGATCTTTTGCGCCGACTTTGCTATGAATCCGAACATGCCCGCCCGCTGGACGATGATGAATCCGGCGATCCCCGCAACAATGACGATACCACCGACAAGAATCGACATCGCCAATTCATCGTCAAGCGCCAAGTAAGTCAGAAGAATTGTTCCGGCGGTTCCCCAGAGAATGATGGTCAGCGCCTGAATGGTCTTGTCGACGACCGCCGAGGCGCTGGCGTGGGCGGTGTCAATCCCCCAGAGAATTAGTGTCCTCGCCTTGACCACTTCGCCGCCGATGGAGGCGACCGGCAGTAGCGTGTTGACGGCTCGGCCCATCCACTGCGCGTAAAATGCCTGCCGGAAGGTCGGCCCAAATCCGGGCGCGAAGAGAAGTTGCCAGCAACGGGCATTCATCAGAACGGAGGGAATCCAAACCATCGGCACCCACAGCAACGCCCAGCCCGAGGAGATCAGAAGGTTGGCGATCTCCATAATGCCCTGCCAGGCGAGCAGGCCGGTCATTACCGCGAGGCCAACCACCAGTCCAATATAAGAGGCAATCTTCATATAACGTCCCGTGAAAAAGCGGCTTTTCACAAAACCGAACGAACAACCTTACGCCGCCGATTGCCGCGTCGCGTGCCACCAGCACTTCTTTTACGGATCCGCGTCGGCAAATGCCAACCTTTCGGTGATCCCTGGCGCTTGCAACACCGGGAACAGCCGATTAGATAGGGCGCGGGAAGTTTGGCTTTTCATCCGAATGGTGGGGGGCGGCGGGCCTATGGCCGAAAATTTGACGACCGAAGACGCCTATAAGCTGACCCGGCCGGCGCAATTGCTGCCGCTGACCCGGCATCTATCCTATCCGCTGACGCTGTTTTTGCTGAAGCTGCCGGTCTCGCCGAACCAGGTGACCGCCCTCTCTTTGGCCGCCGGTCTGGCCGGGGCCTGGTGCTTCAGCCTGGGCACGAGGGAGGCTGGCGTTATCGGCGGGCTTTTGCTGATCGCCTGTTACACCTTGGATAATTGCGACGGCGAGATCGCTCGGCTCAAGAACCTATCTTCGGAATGGGGAGCACAGTTCGACGATATTGCCGACTGGCTGGTTGACGGAGCATTTTTTGCCGGCCTCGGGTACGGCGTGTCAGCGGCCACCGGCGAGGCGATCTGGCTGTGGTTTGGGCTGGCGGCGGCGGCCGGGGCGACCATCGACTACGTTATCGACCTGATTTTCCACGCCAAGGCAAAACGGGACCCGGTGGTGGCAACCCGTGAGCGGATGGCGAAGGGCGAGCGTCGCCCCGAGGACGTCATCGACTGGCTGGTCTATATTTTCCATAAACTGAGTCGCGCCGACTTCTGCGTCATTGTCTTCGTGCTGGCGCTGCTCGACGTCACCTGGGTGCTGTTGCCGTTGGGCGCGATCGGCGCCCAAGCCTACTGGATCACCGACCTGTTCCAGCGGGCCCGCGGCTGGCACACGTGACGGAAAAAGTTTACGGTGGTAAAAGATTGGCGCACCCGGTGAGATTCGAACTCACGACCTCTTGGCCTGTCCCCATTAAGCGGTGGACCACTTAATGGGGGCAGGCAAACTCAGCTTACAAGAATTCCGTAAAAACAGAAGCGATGTTCCCGGCGGGACGGTGGCGGCAAGATCGGCCACGTCTTCCCCTCAAGGTTTTGCCAAATCCCTGAGTAAGGCTTTCATTGCAAATTTGGAAATCGTATGGCGGGGATGGGTTTCGTCCAGGAGGACATTGAAATTCCCCCCTTTAATGTCGGCGAGCACGGTCTTAATAGCTGCCTCGTAGAGTTTGCCCTTAGTGTTGGCGTAGCAGCAGCGATCGAAGCGGTTGAAAATCTGCAATTGTCTTCGGTTTCCTTCGAAAGCCGCCAAGACGTACATCTCCAGATAATTTGCCGCCCGGATCAATGGGGCATGATATTGGGGTCGCGGGGACTGTTTGTGCTCTTCTCCCGAACGCAGATAAAGGGGATAACCGCCTGCGATGGGATAGCTTCTCCGGATGCGTGGGTCGACGGCCGCCGCAACCGTGGTGAGCCACCCTCCCGCCGAAAATCCGATCATGTCTATGCTTGCATAGGCATATGCCCGGTGAGCGTAATTCACGGTTACAAAGACCGGTTCTATCCAGAACCTCATGGGCCTTTCGACAAGATCCAGTAGCCTCCAGGCACCCAATAGATAGCGACCGAATCTTTTAAGGCGCCACTCACCGATACGGTTCCTCCCATAAGCAGGGAGGTTGAGGGCAATGACGGCATATCCCGCCTCGATAAGCTCGGCGATCCGTTCTTTTTTGTCGTGGAAAGTCCCTGTTCCTCCATGACCATTGTGATAAATGAGCAAGCGGTTGTCGCCCTTTTTGGGATGGAAATGGAAAGCTCTCGAGACGTATCCGAACTCCTTCTTTCCGACGGGAATATGAATAACATCGACAGAGGCCAAATTGTCGATTCCGGTGTAAAATTTCCATTCCGCCGAGTTCGGGCCAGAAGCGGCGAGGGGAAAATTTTTGTCAACGGAGGATGGCTGCTTGGAGATTGGCGCGCCCTCCCGTTCCCAAATGGAAAAAATTAGATCATGGCGGATCCGGGTTGCGTCCTTGGCTGTCTTTATACGGATCAGATCGATAGGTTTTGTCTCCAGAAATCGCGGATGGATCTCCTCGTATCGGTATTTGTCGAATTCCTTCCAGCGCTTCCAGATCAGGTAAGTTGGGTCCCATTGACGGAGTAGATAGACCGACCCCACCATGACGCAGGTTGCAGCGACTGCGTAGAGGGAGAACTTCACGTATTTCAGTGGGGTTCTTTTGCCGGTCATGCTTTCAGGCGCTTCGGTTGCCGTGTTTTATGCCCATGATGGAGCCACCAGCCTGGGTGCGCAATAGCCTGTTCTTGCCAGCGGCTCCTCGGAAGCGCGGATCAGAGGGTTCTATCTGTTGGCGAACCGCTCTGCTAATTGAGTGGAGTGGGACGATGAACTGCCGCGCCTCGAACTGGTAGTTTGCGGCGACCGTGGGCTGACAAAAAAGTATAAGCTCGTCAGTGGCAACGTTCTTGTCAATGACCATTATCGCCGATGGCCTTAAGGACGTGAAACTCATACGCAGCCCCCGTAACGGTCGGATCTTGCCCGACGCAGGAGGGAACTACACCTATACCCCGGGAATCGGATTTGATGGTCTGGATGAATTCCATTACCGGCTGCGGGATGCAGGCACACGCCCGCCTCCGGAACCTGCGGGATCTTGAGGAGCAGTGCCGGGAAGGCATGCGCCTTACGGCGGACATTTCATGTGTTACTGACATGCCCTGACGGGCAGGTTGACTTTTGTGTTCAGATTATGAACACTAGCCTCCGGTTAAACTTTGGATGTCGTGTGGGTTGATGTCTCCAACTCACCCGAAGTGCGGTAGCATGCGCGGAATGGACCGTGCTAGAGACAACTTTCCAGAGAATTTCCCTTGAATGGAAAAAAATCAGTTTCCCGCCTCGAATCACGAGCCGGGCAGCGCTTCCTGCCTTACGGCAGGCAGCTTGTCGATGAGGACGACATCGAGGCCGTTGCCGAGGTTCTACGTGGCGACTGGCTGACCACCGGCCCCAAGATAGAGGCCTTCGAGGAGGCGCTGGCGGCAAAGCTCGGCGCCGCCCATGCGGTGAGTTGCTCCAGTGGCACCGCTGGGCTTCATCTGGCAATGATGGCCATGGGTCTTGGACCTGGCGATTCGGTAATCGTCCCGACAATGACTTTCGTCTCCACGGCGACAATGGTCAGCCAGGTCGGCGCCGAGGTAGTTTTTGCCGACGTCGACCCCGACACCGGCCTGATGGGGGCTGCCCAGTTCGCCGAGGCCTTGGAACGGGCCGGTGCCGCGCCGGTCAAAGCCGTCATCCCGGTTCACCTTGCCGGCCAGTGCGCTGACCTTGCGGAAATCGCCAAGTTGGCGGAAGCGCGCGGCATCCACGTGGTCGAAGACGCCTGTCACGCCATCGGCAGCCGTTACGATGACACTTTGGTGGGAAATTGCCGCGACAGCACCATGGCGGTTTTTTCCTTCCATCCGGTCAAGACCATCGCCATGGGCGAAGGCGGCGCGGTGACCACCAATGATCCGGCGCTACGTGAACGTTTGGCCCTGCTGCGCAACCACGGCATGATCCGCGAGCCGGAGGCCTTCGCCAACGCCGAACTGGCCTTCGACGCCGGCGGTTCACCCAATCCCTGGTATTGTGAAATGGCGGAGATCGGCTTCAATTATCGGCTCAGCGACATCAACGCCGCCCTCGGCCTCAGCCAATTGGGAAAGCTGGACCGGTTCGCCGCCAAACGGCGCAAACTGGCGGAAACGTACGACGCTTTGCTGGTCCCTATCGCCCCTAAGGTCCGACCGGCAGGCCGGGTTCCAAACTGCGACGCGGTCTGGCATCTGTATCAGGTTCTGATCGATTTTGAGGCCGCCGGCCTCTCGCGTTCCAATCTCATGGATGCCTTGAAGGAAGACGGCATCGGTTCCCAGGTCCATTATATTCCGGTTCACAGCCAGCCTTATTACCGGTCGCGTTATGGCGACGCGGCCTTGCCAGGTAGCGAGGTCTTTTATCGAAAATGCCTGTCCCTACCGCTTTCGGCTGGCATGGATGAAAACGATGTCGAACGCGTGGTCGAAAGCTTGAAAAAGAGACTGAAAGCCTAATGCCGATATGATCCAGTACTGCACTCGTTGCGTCATGCCTTCGACCAAGCCAGATCTGTTCATCGACGATGAAGGGGTTTGCAGCGCCTGCCGGTCCTTTGAAAACCGCCCCAAGGTTGATTGGAACGCGCGGCGGCGGCAATTGACTGAAATTCTCGAGACCTATCGATCGAAAGACAATTCAAATTACGATTGCGTCATTCCCGTGAGCGGCGGAAAGGACAGCCTGTATCAGGTTCTCAAGGTAAAGGAGCTTGGCTTCAATCCCCTTTGCGTGAATTTCGGCACCTGCCATTTG
>DASCPW010000009.1:0-3674 GCA_036012725.1 Rhodospirillales bacterium | reverse complement strand
TTCTTGGCTTCATTCAGTACCGCCGACAAGCTGGCCAGCTGTTCGCGAAGTGCCGTGATTTGTTTGTTAAGCAAGGCAACCTGGGCGCGGGCGCTTTCCGAAACCCTGCGTTCCTTAAAAACGGTGGCTTTGGAGTCTTTCAGGTTGGCGGACAGATTGGTGACTTTGTTCTCCATTTCCTCCCTCAACGCCATCAACGCCGCCACGTCCTCGCTCAGGGCCTTTGCCTTGGCGGCTTGCAGTTGGAAATTCTCCTCGTCTGCTTCAATGGTCTTGAAAGCCGCCGCCAGCGTGGCGTCCAATTGCTCGATCTTTTCCTCGGCGGTCTCGGCGCGGATGGTCAGGTTCCGCGCCGTGGCGTTGAGGTCGTCGCGTTTGACGATTGAAGCTTGTAGTTCTTCCGTCAATTGCGCCACGTTCAGGCGCATACTTTCATTCGCCTTGCGTTCCATGGCTAAAAGGTCGGCTAGTTCGCCGATCTGGCTCTGCGCTTTTTGCAGTTCCGTGTCCTTTCCCGTGATCTTCTCTTTGAGAAAGGCCTGGGCCAGAACGAAGACCATGAGAAGGAAAACCAGCACCAACAATAAAGTCGCAAGGGCGTCGACAAACCCAGGCCAGATATTGGTGCTTCGTGGCGCACGACGGGCGAGAATAGGCATGCTCGTCGGTCAGTTTTTGGGGTCTTCGGCTATGGCGGCGAGGGTGCGGGCCAGCAGTTTGATCTCGCTTCGCATCTGCTGGATGATCTCGTCACGGCCTGTATTCAGATCCTCGAGCATCCGGGCCATGTAAATGTCGAGATTGCGTATATGATTGCGCGTTGATTCATCCAGGCCATGGGTGGCCTGGGCGCTCTTGTCGACGGCGCTTTCAGAAAGCTGGACAAGGATGGGTTTGATCTCCATTTGACTTTCCGCCAGCTTTATCATCAGCTCCTGCTCGGTGCACATGTGGTCAGTGAGCACCCCTACTTTTTCGCTCAGCGCCATCAGGTTGTTATTGGCGGAAATGCGGCTTTCCTCGCTGCGGGCAAGGACCCGTTGCAGGTTTTCCAGGCTTTCCGCCGTCTGCTCCAGGAGAGCCTGGACATAGACCGGTATCGGTTGGTCGCCGTCACTGGAGAAGGCACCAGAGGAAAGGCGGGTGAGGCTTGACAGCCAATCCTCGAGGTCGTTGTAAAAACGGTTCTGGGCTTGCCCCGCCTGCAGATCCAAAAAACCGAGAACCAGGGATCCCGCCAGCCCAAAAAGCGACGATGAGAAGGCTGTTCCCATGCCGCCAAGCGGCCTTTCCAGACCGCTTAGGAGGTCACCGAAGACGTCCGCCACGTCGCCGCTGCCGACCGCCAGTCCGCCTATGACGTCGCGGATGGAGGCCACCGTTGCGAGAAGCCCCCAGAAGGTTCCCAACAGGCCCAGGAAAATCAGCAATCCGATGGTGTAGCGCGACAGGTCGCGGGATTCATCCAGCCGTGAGTAAATACTGTCGAGGAGCGAGCGCATGGAAAGGGCTGAAAGACTGAGGCGGCCCTTGCGTTCGCCCAGCATGGTCGCCATCGGCGCCAGCAGCTTGGGTGTTGCTTGTTGGGAGAGCACCGCATGGTCCTTGCGAAATCCCTCGATCCACGCCACTTCGGGGTAAAGCATAATGACCTGACGGAAATTGTAGAGGATGCCGAGTAGGAAAACGCCCAGAATCGGGCCGTTGAGGTAGGCGTTGGCCAGGAAGGCCGTCCATAACTGCTGGTACAAAATGCTGGCCACGCTCACAACCGCGGCCAAAAAAAGGATCATCCGGACGAGAAAGCGCCGCGGCTGATTCATGATATGGGAAGTCTCCAATAAATGGGTTCTACCGCTTAACGGAACGGGCCTTACCTTTCGGTGATATTCACGTCGACTCGGTTGACGGGTTTCTCAGCCGTTTTATTTCCGAGCGCGCGCACGTCAATGCGGGTGCTTCGGATGCCGTTTTCGATCAAGAAGGAGCGCACCGACAGGGCGCGCGAAAGCGACAACCGCCTGGCCTGGATGGGAGAAACAGACTTTCCACCAGCGTGAGCCCTCAGCTGTAAACGCAGATTCTTATTTTTTGTTAACCCATCCGCTAAAACTTTAAGTTGTTCCTTCGCCTTCGTCGGTAGCTTCGATGCCGTCGGCTTGAATTCCACATGCAAGAACTTGCCTAGCTTCAGAAGCAAACCAGCATCCGGCAACGAAGCCTGTTGTTGAATGCTTGGCGGCGCTTTGGTGGTCTTAGGCGTCACCGCTGGCGCCAGCGGTGGCGGCGGTGGTGGCGGCAAGATTTTTTTAGGTTCTTCTATTTTCTTTACCACAACCGGTTTCTTTGTGACAGCTGGTTTCTTTACCACGGCCGGTTTGGCTATTTTCAGTGGTTCGGCGCGGACCTTCTCGACCGGAATGGCTGGTGGTTGCGGTTTCCTGGCGGCCTGGGCTGGTGGGGCTGTTGTCTTTATCAAACGGCGTTTCCCGGCTTTTTTGCTGGTGCCGGGGGAAACCGTTCCAGGAGCGGACGGGATGTGCAATGTCGAAACCGGAAACTTCAATCCCGGCACCAATAAGCCGCGGAATTCGGCAGTTGGTGGCAACCCCCTGGGTTCGGCCACGGAACCGCCGCCTTCGAGGACGCTGAGATCCACCGTGACATTATCGTCGCTGAGTATCATCTGGGCTCGCGCCCCGGTCATGAAGGCCGTGGCAATCAAGGCTGGCGCAATACCCACGAAAGCCAAAAGGATGAGATTTCGCAGGGTTCTCATGGAAGTCTCCGGTTCCTTAAAAGCGATTCACAAAACCCTTTTGTGGATTGCTTGATTCACCATAGCCAAGCGGGGGGGGGGCGCACAACTGGTTTCCGGTTGCCGTTAGTCCCGTCCCTTAGAATTTTTCGGCCGCCGCTTGGCGCAGGACTTTTCCCAGGATCGCATGCAATTGGCTGTTGGTAGCGAGAATGTCACCGTTTGCCATCATTTCTTTGCCGCCGCCGATTTCGCTGACGAAACCGCCGGCTTCCCGGACCAGGGCAATGCCCGCCGCCATGTCCCAGGCATTGAGTCCGGTTTCCCAGTAGCCATCATAGCGCCCAGCCGCGGTATAGGCCAGGTCGAGCGCCGCCGATCCGAAACGCCTGACGCCGGCCGATACCGCCATGACCGTCTCCAATTGCCGTAAAAACCGGGCATGATTGCCAGCCTCTTTAAAAGGAATGCCGGTGGCGAAAAGCGATTCGTCCGGACGGTGGCGCGACGACACCCTGATCCGGCGACCGTTTAAATGGGCGCCTTGTCCCTTTTCCGCCCAAAACATTTCATCGTGCACGGGCTCGTAAATAACGCCGGCAAAGGGTTCTCCATCCCGTTCCAAAGCAATGGAAATGGCAAAGTGGGGAATGCCGTGAAGGAAATTGCTTGTTCCGTCCAGTGGATCGATAATCCAGCGGTTCGACGTATCGGTGCCGGCAACAGCGCCGCCCTCCTCGGCAAGAAACCCGTAGCCCGGCCGGGCCTTGCCGAGTTCGCGCAGCAAGGTTTTCTCGGCGGTCTTATCGGCGGTGCTGACGAAATCGGCGGGGCCCTTTTTCGATACCTGCAGATGTTCCACTTCGCCGAAGTCGCGGACCAGCTTACGCGCCGCCTTTTGCGCCGCGCCGCACAT
>DASCPW010000008.1:0-16869 GCA_036012725.1 Rhodospirillales bacterium | reverse complement strand
TTCTTCCTGTTACGGTATTCCCGATGCCTTGCCGACGCCGGAGAGCGCCCCGCCCAGACCGATGTACCCTTACGCCCTAAGCAAGTATATCGGCGAGGAATATGTCAGACACTGGCACCAGACTTACGGCCTTCCGGCCATCTCGCTTCGGCTGTTCAATGTTTTTGGCCCGAGGGCACGATCATCCAGAACCTACGGCGCCGTTTTCGGCGTTTTCCTGGCTCAGAAGCTGGCTGGCAAACCCTTTACCGTTGTCGGCGACGGCACCCAGACACGTGACTTCACTTTCGTCACTGATATCGCCGAGGCCTTTGTCGCCGCCGCCCAGTCCGATGTTTGCGGAGAAGTGATGAACGTCGGCTCCGGAAATACACAGAGCATTAACCGCCTTGTCGAGCTCTTGGGTGGCGAAGCCATCCACATACCGAAACGGCCTGGCGAACCCGCCGGCACGTTCGGAGACACCCGCAAAATCAGTGATCTTTTAGGCTGGAAACCTTCCTTGACCTTCGAGGATGGTGTCCGGATCATGCTCGAGAATATCGATGATTGGCGAAAAGCGCCGGTTTGGTCGGAGGAAGGAATCAAAAAAGCGACCGCCGATTGGTTCCGCTTTCTAGGCCCCGGCGAAGTGGCTTGAACGGGAAAGGTTTTCGACCGATGACCCGCCAGATTCGCAAAGGTAAGACCGACGAAAAGGTCACCGCCAACCCCATACAAAGCAAGCTCAAAACCATCGAGGAACTAGGTGAAATCTAAATGGCGGGCCCGGCTGATGGCGGCGGCTTGCTCGGCGAAGGGAGCGGTGGCGAGATCGATGACGCCTTCCAACTCCGACAGGGGAAAGGCTCCGGGGGCGCCGATACGCACGACCTGACCGCCTTGGCGACGGGTGACGTGGCGGATCAGTGGCAGGTAGGATCGGGGGTCGGCGCCACGGTGGGGACGGTCATCGGCGCCGGCGTTTGGCTCCTTGACGTGGAAGCAGGCGAACCATCCGTTTGGATTGACCCCGCGTTTCTCCAAGGCGGCGAGCAAAGACTCTTCGCTATTGGCGGGAAGGCGAAGCACCGGCGGTTTCTTGGCAAGACCGGCAAGGCGGGCGGCATCGACGGAAAACATACTTGGCAGAAGAACCAGATCCGGTTCATGGAGCATTCTTTCCGACCATTCGGGCAAAGGGAATTTGACCGGCGCCGCCCAACCGATATCGAACCAATCAAGCAGGAAAGTGATGTCGGAATCCGGGTCCGCCCTCATCTCCGAATGGAGGTAAGGATTACAATCGGTAATAAATTCCCGGTATGGGGGGGGGATTCTTGTAAATCGCCACCACATAAGCCCGGGGGAAAGGCCGGACCAAGGCCGCGGCGACAACGTTTTCAAGGACGAAACCACCCAGGCCTCGGCCGGCGAAGAAGGCCATTATTTTTTCAGGTTGCCTCGGCTCTATTTTCTGTGCCGCCAACGTTTTCAACCAGGCCATGGATTGGTTGAAGTTGGCTTGAGACATGCTCTTATCCCCGCTTTGGTGAAATGGATTTGGGTTGGGAAAACCAGAAAACTAAAATTCTTGCCGTCATGGACCTTTAGCCTTTGTGTCTTTGACTGGCCGGGATACCGGCAACACAGGTATCGGGTGGAACGTTATCGACAAACGATGCCGCCGCCGCCAGAAGGGCATCGATGACAACTCGGCCGTGTCTGCCGCCGGCGAGATCGCTCCCGGTCTGCCGCGCGCTATGAATTTTTCGGAGATCCCGGTTGACTGGAAGAGGCGGATCAACGGGCTTGGCTGCACGGCTCCCCACTGTCTGGCAAGTGAACTGACGGTCCAAATGGTAGCCTCGATCTGTCGGGCCGGCTTTCGCCTCAGGTGTTATACGGTGAACGAAAAAACCGAAGCCGAAATCCTCTTTGGTTGGGGTGCTTCCTCGGTATTCACCGATTACCCCGATCGCCTACTGTCTTCTTGATCCGCCCTTGACAGTCGACGCCGAGGGTGAAAATCTGCTCGTCGCGGGTCGAACAAGTTACCTCGTATTTCAACTCCGGAACAGTTTCCCCGATATATGTGGAAATGGGGCCGGGGTGGCCGCCGCGGAAAAAGGCGCAGGGGAAGCTTTCAAGAACGCTGGGCAAACTTTTCGGGCCCTGCCAATCGCGGAATTGCCAACTGTTTTGCTCGAACCAGAAATCATTGGCCGGTCTGTTGCCGGCAAGATTGGCCGCGAACCGGCTGCCTGTCCACCAGTCGCCCAGGGCGAGGGCAAAGGATTGGCTGGCGGCGGGGAAAAAATAAATGCGCGCGCACTTACCGAAGTTGGCGTTTTCGACCGTCAGGGCCACCTGGTGTTTATCCTCAAGCTCCCGGTCCAGCCTGAGAACGCTGTTTGCCTGGGAGATCGCCAGAATGCCGATCAGCAAAGTGAAAGCCCATGCGGACCGCGACCGCAGTTTTTTGCTGCCCATCCCTAGCCCGGCGACCAGACGGTGGAGGAGAACGATGCCAAGCGCACCCGCCATATAGGCCGGAATCACGTAAAAAGCCGTCGGTTGCTTGGCCACCAGCAGAACCTGGGCAAGAACCGCCAGGCAGAAGCCGGCGGTGGCGCGGATTTCCGCTCCGGGCACGGAAAACCCCCGCCGTCGCCGCCGCCAGGCAAGGCCCAAAGCGATGAGCGACAGCAGGAAGGGAAGGTGGAGGACGGGACGGCTGAAAATCTCGATGACACTCTTCGGATAGCGGCTGAAATCAATCACCGTTTGTTCGCCGCCGCCGTAGGCGCCGCTTCCCGCCGACACTTTCGCCATCCAGGCAAAGAACAGATCGTATGCGCCGATCGCCGGCAAGGTGAAGAAGATCAACGAAAGCAACGATGTCAGGCCGTAAATGGCGAGATATCGGAAACCGCCAAGGAAGAAAACCGGTAATAAAAAAATCGGTGCCGAAGTGACCTTGGTAGCAACGCCGAAACCAGCAATCAGCCCAAAAATAACGGCGAAACGCCACCGGTGTTTTCCCAGCGCACCGGGTGTGAGTGCCAGCAACGTCACCATTCCCAATACCAACATGGTGAGAATAAGCAGCGGTTCCGGTTTGACATGGTAGGCGGTTTTCAACGTCACCATGGAAAGGAACGGCCCCAATTGCATGACCAGTGCAAGGACTGGGTGGCGCGTAACGGCATAAGCGATAGCGCCGGAGAGCAAAAGGGCCGATGCGTTGAGAAAGATGATCACGGTGCTGATCAGGCGGAGGTGGGATTCCGGGTCGGCGAGCACGGCGCTGGTGATTTCTTCGCCGTTTGAGGTCAAATAGGCGGCTTTCAACACCAAGGCCCCCAGCACCTGAACCGTCGTTCCCGGATGATAGGGATGTCCCGGCGTCGTCAGGTTGACGAGATTCAGCGAATCGAAAAGATAAAAATAAGAGGGATCGGCGATATGCCACATCCAGAATGAACCGCCATCGGCGCGCAGAATCCATGCCACCATGAAATAACAAGCGGGCAAAATGCACAATACGGCCCAGACATTCCGGTCGCGGCCCGCCAACGGAATGTTGGGGCCGTTCATCTTCTCGAATTCCTGTCGCAATCCGCCAAAACCGAGATCACGGCGACGCCAAGGTCGAGGCTGGCGAGGTCGCGTGACTGGCCGGTAATGGCTTGGCTGAATTCCCTGACGGCGACTTCCAGGGGCAGAGTCGGGGGCACGTCGATCGCTTCGCCGGGCCCTTGCGGATCGGTGAAATCGACCGTTGGCGGGTGTCTGGTCAGCTTGGCCGGGACAAGGTCGTCAAAAACCAGAATGGCGGTATCGAAATGGACGGTAAAGCAACGCCGCTTGTCCATCTTGTTGCCAATGCGGAAATTGGCGGAAACGTTGCCGGGAAAGGTCAAGCGCAGCAGGTAATTTTCCTGGTGGCTATTTTCCACCACCCTCTGTTCCAAGCATTCCGCCTCCGCCGCTTCCGGTGGCATGCCCATCATGTCAAGGCAAAAAGCGACGGCGTGGGCGCCCCAGTCCCACAAAACAGGCGTATCCGTTCGATAAGGCCCCCGTCGCCCCAACTCCGCGACAATGGCGCGAATTGGTCCAAGTCCCGAGCCCAGTTCTTTCAGTGCCCGGTAGGCGGGATGAAACAAGAGAGTGTGTTCGACCATGACAAAGCCATGAGCTTCGGTGACGAAATGCCGCAGAGCCTGTGCCTGCCCAAGATCCAGGGTAAGCGGTTTTTCGACCAGCACCGGCTGCCCGCGGGCAACCGCCGAACAGGTCATTTCGGCATGCAATGCCGGCGGCGTGGCGACGATGACGCCGTCGATGTCGTGGGCTTTTGCAACTTCTTTCCAGTCGTTGCTGATGATGCATTCTTCGTCCACCAGGGACCGGATTTCGGGGTTTCGACTGGCCAGGCGAGCAAGCCGCGGGCCGTCGATCGTGGCAATGGTTTTGATGTAATTGCGCCCCCAACGTCCGGCACCGATCAGGCCCAAACGAATGCCGTTTCCGGCCATGGTCAAAGCTCGCCGGTGTAAACGCCGTCCGCCCAGGTGAGGAACCGCTTGAGCCCCTCGCCTAAGTCGACTTTCGGCTGAAAGCCCAGCTGCATGTTGGCCTTGCGGATGTCGGGGCAGCGCCGGTCGGGCTCGTCGGCGGGATAGCTGTCCGGGTATTCAATGATGTCGTATTTGATCTTTCGCCCCAGCACGTCCTCGATCTGTTTGACCAGATCGAGCAGGCAGATCTCCGGTTTGGGATTGCCGATGTTGTAAATCTCGCCGGGTACCCCAAGCAAAACCGTCAACAGGAAACCGAGCATGGCATCGGTGATGTAACAGAACGTCCGGGTCTGATTACCCGAACCATAAATGTGAAGCGGTTGTCCGCTCTTGATGCGGCTGGCGAAATTGGGCAGCACCCGGTAGTCGGTTTCCTGCATTCCCGGACCAAAGACGTTAAACGGGCGGATGGTGTTGACCGCGGTTCCGAATTTGTTGTGAAAAACGTAGCACAGGGTTTCCCCGACCCGCTTGCTTTCGTCATAACAGGCGCGCGGGCCCTGGCAGGCGACGTTGCCACGATAGCTTTCCGGCGTTGGTACATGTTTAGGATCGGGGTTGCCGTAAATCTCGGACGAACTGAAGAAAGTAAATCGCGCTTGGTGGTGTCTCGCCAGTTCCAGCATGTTTCGGGTTCCCGAAGTGGAGACAAGCAGAGTCTCGACAGGATAGGCCCGGTAGTAATAGGGGCTGGCGATGCCGGCGGCGTGGATGATGTAATCAACGGGCTTGTCCCATTTGAAAGGCTCTATCACATTGTGGTGAATGAACTCCACATGGGGAAAATCCGGCATTCGCGAGCCCTCCGCCCCGGCGGTGATCAGGTTGTCGAGCACAACGAGGGTGCAAGGGGAATCCAGGATCTGTTCGTTGAGATGGACAAAAACCTCCGTGAAATAACGTCCAAGAAAGCCGCGCCCGCCGGTTAGCAGAACGGTTTTGCCGCTGAATTGGTGGGCCGCTTCGCCCAAGCCCAGGGCGATTTCAGCGGTGTCTGATTGGAGAAGGAAATCACTCACTGCTCAGACCATCTCGACTTCGGGAAGAGGGGTGAGAAAGCGCCCTCCGGCATCGCGGAAGGCGGCATTCTTGGCGATGATCGAGGGCGCAAAATTCCAGGCCAGGATGACGAGAATATCGGGGCGGTGTTCGGACATGGCGTCGGTTGCCAAGACGGGTATATGCAAGCCGGGACTCAGCAGCCCTTGTTTCAGCGGACTGTCGTCAACGATGAAATCAATCAGCTCGCGGTCAATGCCGAAATGATACATCAGTGTCGTTGCCTTGGCGGGCGCCCCGTAGCCAGCGATGGATTTGCCCTCGGTCTTGAGGCGGCGCAAAAGACCGCTGAATTCGACCTTCAAAGCCTTGATGCGTGCGGCGAAAGCGTGGAAGGTCTCGGCCCTGTCGAGACTGAGGCGCTCTTCGCGCCCGACCATCTCGGTCACTGAGGCGCCGACGGGGCGGCGGCCTCCTTCACGTTGGACAACGCCGCGCAGCGAGCCGCCGTGGCTGTCAACCGGCAGGGCCTCGATCATTTCCATGCCGTGGCGTTCGAAGAATCCGCGTAACGGCTTGACTGAATGGTAGGCCAGGTGTTCGTGGTAGATGGTGTCAAATAAGGTCTTCTCGAAAACATCCGCCAGATAGGAAACCTCGAAAACAAAGATGCCGTCATCAGCGAGCAGTTCGCGGACTCCATGGGCGACGCCGGCAAGATCGTCGGTATGGGCAAAGACATTGTTGGCGGTGACGACATGGGCGGGTCCCCGGTCATCAAGGATTGCGCGCCCCAGGTCGGCAGTGAAAAATTCGTTGATGGTCTCAATCCCAGACTGGGTTGCCGCCCGCGCGATATCCCGCGCCGGGTCGATGCCCAGGACCCGCCAGCCGGCCCGCTGGAAGAATCCCAGCAAAGTGCCGTCGTTGGAACCGATATCGACGGCCAGTCCGTTCTTGTCGGTCTGGAAATGCCGCAAAACCTGTAGGGCATAATCTTCAAAATGCTTGACGAAAATCGGCGACGTCGCCGAGACGTAAACGTAGTTCTCGAACAAAACCTTTGGATCGACCACGTCCAGCAATTGCACATGCGCGCAATCCTCGCAGAAAAAGACGTCGAGGGGAAAGCGTTCCTGCTCCGTCGCGGCTTCCGATTGGCTGACAAAGGCATTCGCCGGCGGCGTCGGTTCCAACGACAGCACCAATGTCAGCCGCCCGCCGCCGCATAAACGGCAGGTGGAACGCCGATAGCAAGTGGCGCTCATGGAACGGTTCAGGTCCCGATCAGCTCGATGCGTTCCACATCGGCTTCGTAGACTTCCTGGCGGCGCGAGTTGCGGCCGAGCGTCAGAAACTGGGTGTCCTCGGGAAATACCATGGCATGGTCGACCATGGGCGGGGTGAAAAACAGCTGCCCGCTTTTGACCGTCACCATTTCGGGCTCGCCGGTGCCGCCGTGGGGGCGGTGGTGATATTCGATTGAACCGGACAGGACGTAACAGTAATGCCAGTCGGTTTTATGGTAATGGTTGGCCCTGAGCGTGCCCTTTTTGGAGCTGATCAGCACGCAGCTTTCCATGGTCGCGTCGACCAATGGCTGAATGCCGCCTCGCCGGTCGGTGAATGGCTGGGTAAGGGGGACGATAACCTCTTGCGGCCAGCTTTGTTTCTCTTCTTTGGTGACGGGTCTGATCTTCATTTTGGCATTAGTCCTGATGCTAAGGGTAGGATGATGGGACGGAGCACTAAACTGTTTCTGCTTGCAGGCCGAGTTTTTTGAAAAGTGCTCGGTCGTCGCCCCGTTCCGGGTTTCCGGCGGTGAGCAGTTTTTCACCATAAAAGATCGAGTTGGCGCCGGCGAAAAAGCACAGTGCCTGCGCCTCGTCGCTCATCGCCAAACGGCCGGCCGACAGCCTGACGTAAGACCAGGGCATGAGAAGGCGGGCCACCGCGATGGTGCGCGCCAATTCCAACTGATCGAGAGGCGGCTCGTCCTCGAGGGGCGTTCCCTTGACCGGCACCAACAGATTGATCGGCACGCTTTCCGGCGGCGGGTCCAGGTTGGCCAGGATTTCCAGCATGCCGGCCCGGTCGCCACGGCTCTCGCCGATGCCGATGATGCCGCCCGAGCAGACCTTCAATCCCGCCGCTCTGATGGCGCCCAGGGTGTCGAGCCGGTCGCCGAGGCCATGGGTGGTGATGATCCGGCCATAGTATTCAGCCGACGTGTCGACATTGTGATTGTAATAATCGAGGCCGCTATCGCGCAGGGATTGCGCTTGTCCCTTGGTCACCATGCCGGCGGTCACGCAGGTCTCCAGGCCAAGGTCTTTCACCTCTTTGATCAATCCCGCCAAATAGGGCAGATCCCGATCCTTCAACTGCCGCCAAGCGGCGCTCATGCACAAACGACTGGCGCCGGCGGCTTTGGCTTTTTCCGCCGCCGCCCGCACAGCTGCCCGGGCCATCGGTTTTTCGGCCTCGAGCCCGGTGCGGTAATGGGCGCTTTGGGCGCAATAGCCGCAGTCCTCGACGCAACCGCCGGTCTTGACCGACAAGAGCGTACTCAACTGCACCGAATTGGCGTCCCAGTGGCGGCGATGAACCCGGTGGGCCTGAAACAACAGGTCATTGAAGGAAAGCGCGAAGAGATCAAGAATTTCGCCCCTGCTCCAATGGCGGCGCGATTGGCAAGCGGCCGGGATTGAGTCCATGGTGGCGGTGGCGGCGTCAGTCATCGGTATCCGTTTTAAGCAATCTCGTCGGCGGCCATCTCGATGGCGTCATAGGCCGTGTTCAATTGGGCATTTGTAATGCAGTATGGCGCCAAGAGATAGACAACATTGCCGAGCGGGCGCAGCAACAACCCGCGTTGCAGAAAAAAGTTCTTGAGCCGGAGGCCGATGGCGGCGCAATAGCCGCTCTCATCCGATTTGAAATCGAGGGCCGCGACCGTTCCGGTGACCCGGGCGTGGGCGATCTTGGGATGGTCCGCCAATGCCGTCAGGCGGCGCCGGTGAAGGGTTTCGATTTCGCCCCAGCGGCGCTGTGTTTCCTCGCCCTCCAGCAGATCGAGAGAGGCCAGGGCGGCGGCGCAGCCCAGCGGATTGGCGGTGAACGAATGCCCATGCGCGAAGGCCTTGGCGAAACTCTCGTCAAGAAAGGCCTCGTAAATATGGTTCCGGCAGACGGTCACCGAGAGGGGCAGGAATCCCCCCGTCAATCCTTTCGAGAGGCAGATCAGGTCGGGCGTGACTTTCGCCTTCAGAGAAGCGAACAAAGCGCCAGTGCGGCCGAATCCGGTCATCACTTCATCGAAGATCAAAAGAACTTCTGATTTGCGCAGGCGCTTTGCCACTGCCCGCAGGAATTCCGGCCGGCACATGCGCATGCCGCTGGCGCCTTGGATCAGCGGTTCCATGATCATCGCGGCGGTCTCGGCGCCGTGTTTGTCGAGATAGGTTTCCAGGGCGGCCAAGGCGGCGGCTTCCTTTTCCTCAACCGCCTTGTCGCCTTGCCAGGTCTCCGGGTAGGGCAGGGCGTCGACCGGGAACAAAAGGTCGCTGAAGGCATCGAAAAAATCCGACCGCGCGCCGGCCGACATGGCGCCGACGGTGTCACCGTGATAACCGCCGGCGAAGGCGAGAAACCGGGGCCGCGCCCGGCCCCGGTTGCGCCAATACTGATGCGACAGCTTGAGCGCCACTTCCACCGCCGTCGATCCGTCGTCGGAAAAGAATACCCGGTCCAGGCCGCCAGGCAGCAGGCCGGCCAGGCGATGGGCCAATTCCACCGCCGGCCGGTGGGTGAAGCCGGCGAAGATCACCTGCTCCAAGCGTTCGGCCTGACACGCAATGGCGGCGGCAATGGCGGGATGGGCGTGACCGTGTAGCGTCACCCACCAAGACGAGATCAGGTCCAGGTATTGGCGGCCGTCCTCGGCGGTGAGCACCGCCCCCCGGGCCTCGCGGATGGCAATCGGCGGCGGCGCTGTCTGTTCCTGGGTAAAGGGATGCCACAGATGGCGGCGGTCGAGGGCCGAAATCTCATCCTTGGCCGTCACGGTAAAAGGCCTCCGTCCAATGGTATCGCCGCCAATGCTTCCTTGTTCAGGGGGTCCAGGGGCGGCAGGGTGGCGATGACCTTGACCCGGCCGAATTCCTCGATGGTCCGATGGTTGCCGGGATTTTCGGGCCCAATCAAAACGATACCGGCGATGGAAATATCGCGGCGGCGCATGGCTTCAATGCTCAACAGGCTATGGTTGATGGTCCCCAACCCGCTCCGCGAAACCAAAATGGCGGGCAGCTTGCAAAGAGCGATAAGGTCGATGATGAAATGGTCCTTGTTCAATGGAACCAACAGCCCTCCCGCCCCTTCCACCACCAACGGCCGCGCCGCCCGTGGCCGGACGATGCGCTCCATGCGGATATGGACGCCGTCCAGCCGCGCCGCCTCGTGGGGCGACAGGGGTGCATTGAGTTCATAGGCCGAAGGGTGAATCCGGTCCGGGCCGAGGCCGGCCAGGCGGCGGACGGCCTCCGCATCGGTCCCGTCCGCCAAGCCGGCTTGCACGGGCTTCCAATAGTCGGCCTCCATATGGTGAACCAGCCATGCACTGACGACGGTTTTGCCGATGCCGGTGTCGGTGCCGGTAACAAAAACACCCTTCATGGCTACCTTATAGACGGGACGGAACCAGGCTGTGTACTCTTAAAACCGAGGCTCTGCTTGTTGCCGCGTTACGGACCTTTGGAGGTTCTGCTTCGGAGTGCGGCTTCTCTCGCCAGTCGACTTAGCGGCCTAGAGCCCCGACGAGGATGAAGGCTCCGTAAGTTGACGGCGGAAAACCCTGCGCGTGGACCGTGTCCCGGGCCTTGAGCCATGCCGTTCCATAGAAACCAGTTCGGGAATCCTTGTGGAAAACTTCCATAAATATTCGGGTTGCATCGTTGGCTACCGGCCACAAGCTGCTGACCACCGCCTGGGCGCCGCCCAAGTAGAAACTGCGGGTCAGGCCCAGGAGATCATCCCCGGCGATGACCTGTCCCATAGGCGCTGACGTCAGACAGCACCCTTTGAGGGTCGAAGGCGTCCTTCAGGTGCTGGTGACAAAAACATCCTTCATGTCTAGTTCTTACTTTCACAATTCCGAAAAACAACGGCATAGAGGAGATGGTGGGTCAGCGTGACCCCGTCTTGCCCCGCCGCCGTCCGGTCAAAATGACCCAGCACCCGTCTGAGCGCGCCAGGAGAGAGAGGCAGGTAGCCCGGACCGGGCAGATGCCCCCCCAACGCTTTGAGGGAGCGGAGAAAGGCAAGGCCATCGGGATAGCTGACTTGCAGCCGTTCCTCATCGACCCGCGTAGGGCCGATCGGCGCCAACAGCCGTTCCAGTTGGTCCCGCCGGAGGTATTGGTGCGTGCCCGGGGAATGGCCCAAATCGTCATTGGCCTTTCGCCATTCCCGGAAGGTGTCGGTCCCGAAGGTGGCGAAGGCGAGGACGCCTCCCGGTTTCAGGCCGGCGGTCAAACGGCCGAGGCCGCTTTCAAGGTCCAAGAACCATTGCACGGCCAAGCTGCTAACGATCATATCCAGGTTGCTTGCCGACGCCGGCGTCTCGCCGTCCATGGCCAGAAAAAAACGCCCCGGTTTTTCACCCAGGCGGCGGCGGCAGCGCTCCACCATGGCCGGCGACAGGTCGCTGATCAGCAATCTGGCCCCGGCGAAGCGGGCCGCCAGCTCGGCCGTGAAAAGGCCGGTTCCGCAGCCGACTTCAAGAACGGTGGGCTTCGGCCCGAGCGCCAATCCCGAGACCTTGCCGGCCAGGTTCCCGGCGGCATGGCGGTGTATCTCGGCGGCGCCGTCATAAGTGGCGGCGGCGGCGGAAAAGGCGAGGCGGATGGCTTTTTTGCCTTCCCCCTTCATGCTAGTGGTCCAATTCCGCCAGGAATGCGCGGATGCGAAGCGCGCACCATTCGGGATCGGACAGCAACAATGAATGATCGCCGCCACGCCGCCACTTCGGTTCGGCGCCATTGCGCCCGGAAATGGCGGCCCGAACCATGGCTTCGGAAATGATCGCATCGGCGGTGGCGTTGAGCAGCAAAACGGCGCCGGGCTCGGAGGCAAAAGCGGCGCGGCCGTCCCATTGCCGCAGCCATTCCAGGCCCCGCCCGAGGGTTTCCGCGTCGGGCTCTCCCTCCGCCGTCCAGGCTTTTAGGACGCCCGAACGGGCGAGAAAATCTTCAACGACGCGCAGCGGCGAATGCTTGAGCCTGGCGGCCATGCGATCCAAAATCCGTGCCGGCACGCCCTCGGGGAAATCACCCGTCTGGGCGAATCTGGGAAATCCGTTGATTCCGATAAGCCCCCGCCAAGGGAACGGCCGTTCGTGCAAAAGCCACAGCAGGCCGAGCGAATGGCCGACGGCGACCAGCGGGCGCGAACCACCGCCGGGAAGGGCGGGGCGGCGCGGCCGCCCGTAAAAACCGAGATCGAAAGCGGCCGTCTCCACCCCGTCAAGGGCCTTGCAAAGTGGCGTCCAGACGCCGGCGTCGAACCCCCAGCCGTGAACCAGAACCAAAAGCGGTGCTTTCATGCACCCTCGCTTAGTGCGCCGACCGTGCGGATCAGGCGTTCGATATCCCTGTCCGAGTGGGCGGCGCTCAAGGCGAAGCGGATGCGGCTGGCCCCTTGCGGGACGGAAGGCGGGCGGACAGCGACGCCTAGGATGCCTTTTGTTTCCAATTCCCCGGCCATCGACAAGGCGCGTTCATCCGAGCCGACAATGGCCGGGATGATCTGGGTCGAGGAAGTACCGACGTCGATGCCGGCGCCTCTAAAGGCATGGCGCACCTTCTCCGCCATCGCCAGCAAGCGCTGCCGCTCGGCCTCCAGGCTCGGCAGCAGGTCTAAGGCGGCGTCTATGGCGCCCAACACCGCCGGCGGCAGGGCGGTCGAATAGATGAAGCCCGAACAGCGGTTGATCAGATATTCGCGCAGCTTCCCGGAACAGGCCACATAAGCCCCGAAACCGCCGAGCCCCTTGGAAAAAGTGCCCATCACCAGATCGACGGAATGGCCCGCCGCCAGGCCGAAACCGTTCCGCCCGAAGACGCCGGTGGCGTGTGCTTCGTCGAGATAGAGAAAAGCGCCGTAACGTTTTGCCAGACCGCTCAGGACATCCACGTCGACCCGGTCGCCGTCCATGGAGAAGACCGTCTCGGTGACGATGAAGCGGACCCCAGGCTTGCCGGCATTGGTTTGCAGAAGCTCTTGCAGGTGATCCATGTCGTTGTGGCGGTAGCGGATTTGCCGCGCTCCTGCGGCCTTGCAGCCGTGGTGGATACTGGCGTGGTTCAAGCGGTCGCTGAAAACCAGCGGCGCGCCGCCAAGGAAGTTTTTGTCGAAAAGCGCCGCCAGCACCGCCGAATTGGCCTGAAAGCCGCTGTTGAAAATCAGCGCCGCCGGCGCCCCCTTGCCTTTCGCCAGCTTTTCCTCGACCGCCTGGTGCAGTTCCAGGGTGCCGCAAACCAGCCGCGAGGCGGTGGCGCCGGTTCCCCAGGCCTCGGCCCATCGGCGGGCGCGCTCTATCAAGGCCGGGTGCCTGGCGAGCCCTAAGTAATCGTTGGAGGAAAAATTCAGCAACTGCCGCCCGCCGGCGGCAACCCGGCCATTGCCGGCGGTCGCGAAGACCCGCAAGCGGCGGTGACGGCCGGAGCTCCGCAAATCCTCGAGGAAGGACTCCAAAGTCTGCTCGAACTGTCGGCCGGGCGGGGACATTCCGGCGGTCTGAACCATCCCTTGCCGATAGTCAAGAGGGCTGGCGGTCCGCCAGCTGTTGCCTAGCCGCGTGCGTCGGCAGCAGGATCGACAGCAGCGCCGCGGCGAGCACGAATCCGGTTGACCACCACAGGCATCCGACCAGCCCCTGAGTTTGATAGGCCCAGCCGGACAGCACCGTGCCGGTCAACCGGCCGGCGGCGTTGGCCATGTAGTAAAAGCCGACGTTCATCGCCACCTTGTCGTGGTCGGAAAACCACAGGATAAGGTAGGAGTGGACCGACGAGTTGATGGCGAAGACCAAGCCGAAAGCGGCCAGGCCGATGATTAGAACGGTGGCGGGGTCGTGGCCGGCTATCAATGACAAGGCAATTGCCGCCGGAAAGATGGCAAGCAGGAAGGTCCAGTTGCGGGCGCTGGCGCCGTCCGGGCCCTTGCCATGGCCGCTTTTGCGAAGCAGTGCCGGCGCCGCCGCCTGGACGATTCCGTAACCTATCACCCAAAATGCCAGGAACGATCCCACCTGGACATGGTCCCAGCCAGCCACCGATTGCAGGAAAACCGGCAGCCCGATCACGAACCAGATGTCGCGGGAGCCAAAGAGGAAAAACCGTGCCGCCGACAGCAGATTGATTTCCCGCGTCTTGGAGAATATCTGCTTGAATTTGGCCTTCGTCTTGGTAACCCCCATCCTCACAGGCAGGAAGATCGTGGCCAGTACGTAGACCACGAACACGAAACCGGCCAGCGCCGCCAAGGCCAACTGAAAGGTCGTCAGGTACAAGAGCAGCCCGCCGACGAAGAACCCGGCTCCCTTGAGCGTGTTCTTGGAGCCGGTCAGTATCGCCACCAGCTTGAAGAGCCTGGAGTCCTCGCCCTCAGGGATCAGCAGCTTGACGCTGGACTTGGCGCTCATCTTGTTTAAGTCCTTGGCGATCCCCGACAGCGCCATCGCCGTCATTACGTAAGCGATGCTTAGCCACGACGGGTCCATGGCCAGCATGGCAAGCGCCAATACCTGCAGGAACCCACCGGCGATCATCGTCCGGTTAAGCCCGACATGGGCGGCGATCCAGCCGCCCAGGCCGTTGGTGACGATGCCGAAAATCTCGTAGAAGAGAAACAAGAAGGCGATTTTGAGCGGGCTGAAACCAATGTTGTGGAAATGCAGTACAACCAGCATGTGGATGGCGCCGTCGGTGATGGTGAAGGCCCAGTAGGCGAGCGTGACCACCAGGTAAACGTGGGACCCAAAGAGCGGCCGCCGCTTGTCTTCCATGGCACCTTCTCCCCCCCCCCTTGGCGTGACCCCGGGGGTTCGCCTACAGGCTCTTTGCCACTTTCAGCGCCAGTTCCATCATCCGGTTGACGTAGCCGATTTCGTTATCATACCAAGCCAGCACTTTCAGGTGAGTGCCGTTGACGATCTTGGTCGACAACCCGTCGACAATAGCAGAGCGGATATCGTTGACATAGTCCACGGAAACCAATGGCCGCTCCTCGTAGCCCAGGATGCCTTTTAACTTCCCTTCGGCGGCACTCCGGAACAGATTGTTGACCTCCGCTACCGTCGTCGGCCGCTCGACCTCGAAAATGCAGTCGGTCAAGGAGGCGTTGAGCAGGGGAACCCTGACCGCGATGCCGTCCAACTTGCCCAGTAGTTCCGGATAGATCAGGCCAATGGCGGCCGCCGAACCGGTGGTCGTCGGGATAAGCGACATCAGGGCCGAACGGGCCCGGCGCAGGTCCTTATGGGCCATGTCCACCATCACTTGCGTGTTGGTTGGATCGTGGATGGTGGTGTAGGAGCCGTGGCGGATGCCCAAGCTTTCGTGAACGACCTTGACTACCGGCGCCAGGCAGTTGGTGGTGCAAGAGGCGGCGGTGATCAAATGGTGTTCATCGGGGTCATAAAGGTGGTCGTTGACGCCCATGACGATGTTGAGAGCGCCGTCCTTGACCGGGGCGGCGACAATCACCTTGGCGATGCCGCCGTCGAAATAGGGTTTCAGGGTTGCAAGCGTTCGGAAAGCGCCGCTGCATTCAAGCAGGATGTCAACGCCGGTCTCGTTCCAAGGCGCGTCGCCGGGCGCCGGATGGCGGCTGTAGGTCAGGCACTGGCCGTCGATGCCGATGGCGGCGTCATAGGCGGCGATCTCGCGGTGCCAACGGCCGTGAACGGAATCAAATTCCAAAAGGTGTGCCGAGGTTTTCTCATCGGCCTTGCTTTCATTGACGTGGACGAACCGCAACTGCGGCCAATCCCAGGCGGCGCGCAGGGCCAGACGCCCCATCCTGCCGAAGCCGTTGATGCCGATCCGAACGCTCATTGAAATTCCCGATAAGACATCATTCTATAGAGCAAAACATGTCGGCAAAACCATCATCAGCCAATTTACTTGGGGGCCTTCGTCGGCGCCGGCCCGGCCTCAATAGCATTACTATTTTCCAATATAAGCATATTGCAATATAAAAAAATGAACCTATCAACTTTTTTCTACCTTTATGAGCTCGACAATGGAAGAAGTCACTGATGACGAGGTCTCCGGCGAGTACGGCACAAGGGGCAAAGGCCAATCCCGCCTGCCAAAACCACGGCAGCAAGCCGATGGCGGATAAAATCGCGTATCCCATCAACAACAAAATACCCGGCACCAAGAGCGGCAAGGTTGCGTCTCTCAGATCGAAAACCATGGGGTTATGCGTCATGCTGGTTTGGCGCGCGCCGGGCCTGTTTCCTGTCACTACCGGTCATTACAGCACCACAACCTTCAATAATCGGTTAACTCGGAAGGTGGGGGAGGGTATAAAGCCCCCGTAAGGGAGGCATTTTTTGTGATGATCGTTTACACACTCCAATGTTCCAAAGGCCATGCTTTCGAGGAATGGTTCAATTCCATTTCTGATTACGAAAGCAAGGTGCAAGCCGATGGGATTGCTTGTCCAGAATGCGGCGATGGAAAGGTCACGAAGAGCATGATGGCACCCCATGTCAACTCCGGCGCCAAGTCTCTCGAGACACCTTGTGGCGGCCCGGAATGTAGCAGCGGCATCTGCCCGATGCTGGAAGGCGGATAGGGCATTTGCGGCAATCAATCTGAAATCTTCGCGCGGGGCGCACCAGCATTCGGACATAGTTTTTTCTTGGCGGTTTGAGCGGCTTGCTGGCGGTTTTTGAGAGAGCCTGTGGCCGCCATTGGCTGGAAGTCGCCAACCCCGCGCACCGTGAGACCTTCATGCTGGGAGACAACTACCAGATGTGGCACGCTCTGGCATTGCTGGCATCTTGCCGGACGGCGGAAAGCGAGGAGTGAGGCCGTCAGGGCAGCGGCCCCAGCGCCGGGTTGTGCTTCGTTCATGGGGCTCGATGCTGCCGGGGAAAATGCTGACAGCCAATTTTTCATCTAGAGTGCATGCCGATGATTTGCTATTACCCCCCCCCCCCACGCGCGCGTCGCTCGAATAGGAGGAAATGGTGGACAAAGAAAAAGATAAGAAAGACGATAAAGATAAG
>DASCPW010000007.1:0-13686 GCA_036012725.1 Rhodospirillales bacterium | reverse complement strand
TTGAAGGAGGCTAAAGTGCTGATCGAACGATGGCGACATCACTACAACACGGTCAGGCCGCACAGCTCACTCGGCTATAGACCACCGGCACCAGAAACCATCTTGCCCAACGTTGATGTTCCGGCCTACGCTCGCCAATGGCTTCGGCGTTTAAAAAACACAATTGCCCCTACCAGGGGATTGCGGCGCCGTCGTAATTGAAGAAGCCGCCCGAATTCTCGGGCTTGAGGGCGGCGATGACCTGGCGCATGCCGGTGACGCTTGTTTTCACCTCGATCAAGGCGCTGGGCCCGCCCATGTCGGTCCTGACCCAGCCGGGGTGCAGCACCGCGACGATGACGCGGCGCGACGCCAGATCCACCGACAGGCTCTTCATCACCACGTTCAACGCCGTTTTCGACGAGCGGTAGATGTAGGAACCGCCGGATGTGTTGTCGGCGATACTGCCCATTTTACTGCTGACGGCAACGATCCGCTTGAGATCACTCCGCGCCACGTGATCGACGAAGCATTCGCACAACTTCAACGGCGACATGGCGTTGACGTGGAGTACCTCCATCCAGGATTGGTAATCGACACCGCCCAGCGGGGTTGGGCGCGGACCGTAAACACCGGCGCTGCTGAGCAGCAGGTCGACGGCCGATCGTTTCAGCGACTTGGCCAGGGCTTGGATCCTGGCCTGGTCGGTTACGTCGAGGCGGTGGACCTCGATATCACCGCCCAAGGCGGACAATTCGCCAGCCTTGGCGGGATCACGGCAGGTGGCGATGACCCGCCAGCCGTCACCCGCGTATTGGCACGCGAATTCAAGTCCAATTCCGCGATTGGCGCCGGTGATCAGAACTGTTGGCATAGCCAACCCTCCTTTCCGTTTTAGCCTACCCGCTCGATGGCAATGGCCGTCGCCTCGCCACCACCGATGCAAATATCGGCGACCCCTTTGGCCAGGCCGTGTTCGGCCAGCGCCGCCAGCAAGGTGACGATGATGCGCGCTCCCGAGGCGCCGATGGGATGGCCCAAGACGCAGGCGCCGCCGTGAATGTTGACCTTGTCGCGGGGAATATCCAAGTCGCCCATGGCGGCCATGACGACGACGGTGAAGGCGGCAACGGATTCGCGCAGCATACCGGCGATCTCGCCCAAGTTGAAATCGAGGCCAGAAGTCATCACCGGGTTCGCCCGCTGTCAGCGTTTCGTGGAAAGCTCAAAAAAATTACTCTAGCGTGAGTTTGCGTAGACATAAACGTTATAAAACACCGCCGGCCCCCCACAACAGCACGGCGGCGGCGACAAAACCTAGACCGGCCGCGAGAAAGGGCTTAGCCACAAAGGCGGCGTCACCGAAAAGCCACCGCTGCGGAACCGAAATCCCTTTCGCCAGCCAGGCGAAGGCGGCGGCGACAAGAAAAACAAGGATTGGCAGGAACGCCAAGTGCATGATCCAGAAGTCGGGGCCGAGAAAAATTTTTCCTCCTTGCGGCGCCAGCCCCAGCAAGACATTGACCGCTTCCGTCATGGTGAATTCCCCTGGGCTCGCCAAATAGGCAAAATATAGGAGCGCCAAAGACAGACCCGAGGCAACGACAATGCTCAACAGATAGGCGGCCGGTAGCGCCAGGGCGGCGCCCGCTTTCAGCGCCCGCTCCATGATGCCGAGGGTCGCAATCAGGCTGGCGGAAGAAAAGATCAGGGTCGAAATCAGAAGTTGCCAAGTCACCGGCGGCGACTGGTAGGGGATCATCAAATGGCCCGCCAGAAGGGCCAGGAATGTCAGCACGAAAGCCACCGGAAGCACGGACAGGAACGTATGGACCACCGAGGCCACCGCCGGGACCGCCACGTCCATCCTTTTTTTGCGGAAAAAAAGGTCGAAAAAAAGCATCAGCCCATAGGCGGCGAGATACCACAGAACCGCGGTCAGAATGCTCGACAGGACGGCGTGGGTGAAGACACTGCGCAAGATGGCGGTGGTGAACGACCAGAGGACATAACCGGGCAGCACCAGGATCAGGGAAAGGCCGAGATAAACCGCGATGGCGGCGTTGAGCGGGCCAAGGGCGCGGATTTCACCGCTGAAATTGAGGATCACCAGGGCCGCCGCCAGGGAAAGAAAGAACAAGACCAGAAAGGCGGTGCCGCCGGTCAGATAGTTGAGCAAGGCCGCGCCGGGCAGGAGAATAAAAACCATGCCGACAAAAAGGGCGCCGAAAACCGGGCTTTCATCCACCTCCTCGAAATGGTCTCGTATCAGCGATCTGATTTTCGCCAACAGCCATCGCGTCAACTGCTCGGGGATTGCCCGCCAGACGCATTGCCCTAGGGCTTGCCAACGGCGGATCAACCACCGGCGCAAGGGGGAATCCGGCGCCGTCGATTCCAGAAAAACGGCAATGACCCCGGCAAGGGCGAAGAAAATGGCCAGGGCCTTGAAAACCGTTCCGGCGAAAGCCAAGCCACCCATGCAACCTCACAGCCGTTGTCAGGGAACCCACCGACGGAAAGGTCCATTGTGAGGAATTTTCACGAGCGAGGCAAACGGCGGCCGAAAAGCCGTTCAGGAGAGTCGGCTGAACGGAACGCCTAATTCTCCCGTTTTAAACGCTCTAAATGGTGGCTGGAATTCCACCACGGGGGAGGGCTTGCCTCCCCTGTCACCTGAAAAATACGGATGACGGACAGGCAGCGGCCAAGCCGTCCAGTTTCTTAAAACGGAACGCAGTGGGCCTCGACGCGGGCGCTGGGATCGATGGTGAGGGTTTGGTAGCGAAGCTCGCCCTCGACGAGGGCCGTTTTCTTGACCGCGATGGCGGCGGCCCTGATGATGCCGCGAACAACACCGTGGATGACGATGCAATCGGCCCCCACGTCACCTTCGATCCTCGCCCCTTCGAGGACCGTTATAGAGCGGGCGTCGACGCCGCCATCGATTAAGCCGTCGATTTTCAGGTTCTTCATTTCCACCTCCGCCGGCAGGACTTGCGGTTTGCTCTGCTTAACGAAACTGCTCATTTGTCACCCTCTATTGCCGAATCGCCATTGGCACCAATGCAAAAGGCTATGGGGTATTTGGTAAATTATTCGTAAATCCCGTAATTCAAGACTTTGACTTTAAAGCTATTCACACCAGGACGCCTCGCCGGCGGCGGCCCCGCGCAAGGCTTTCCCGATGCCTTCGATAACGACCAGCCAGTCGCCTGGCACCTATTGCCGGAACAGCCGTGCCGTCGGATACCAGGGACTGTCGTCACGGGCCATTATGCCTCGGCCGGGTTAAAGACGGGTCAAGAATCCAAACCGCCCGGTGATTATCTTTCGCAAATACGTCGTCGCCGATGAACCCATCGGCTCGGGATTTGCACTATTCCCGTTGATTGCTTTCGGCAGGTCGGTTAACAAACGGGCTGCCTGAGGACAGGCGCTGGCGATCTCTTTTGCCGTTTTCGACAAGGAGGAAAGCGTTATGGTGTCATTGCAACCACCCGTTTGCGACTTCGGCTGGAAGGCTCGCGATTTCAGCCTCGAAGGCACCGATGGGAGGATCTATTCCTTGGCCGATGCCAGCGGCCCGAAAGGGACGCTGGTCCTTTTCATTTGTAATCACTGCCCATACGTCAAGGCCATCCTTGATCGTTTGATCCGCGACGTGCGCGAGATCCAGGACCTGGGCGTCGGCGTCATCGCCATCATGACCAACGATCCCACCGACTATCCGGAGGATTCATTTGACAACATGAAAGCCGCCGCCAAAACCAACGGCTTCTCTTTCCCTTACGTCATCGATGAAACCCAGAAGGTCGGGCGCGTTTACGGCGCCGTCTGTACGCCGGATTTTTTCGGCTTTAACGCCGACCTGGAATTGCAGTACCGCGGAAGGTTCGATTCCTCGGGCAAGGACCCCGGCCCGGTTGACGCCAAGCACGAACTGTTCGAAGCCATGAAGCTGATCGCGGAAACCGGACAAGGGCCGCGCCATCAAATTCCAAGCATGGGTTGTTCCATCAAATGGCGCGATGAATGAGCATCCTTCCGCGCCACGGCGAGTTTGCCTTCCGGCCAAGGAGGATATACTTTACCTGCCGCTTTGGTCCTGGAAGCCTGCCCGAACAACTGGCGGCGGGGAAATCCAGGCGTGGACGGGTGGTTGATCCTGCCAATTTTCCGGAGGCATTCCGTGGCCAAACATACTGAAGATGGCGTTTTCCGCGAAATCGACGAAGAGCTGCGACACGAGAACTATGCCAAACTTTGGAAGCGCTACGGAAAATACATTATTGCCTTGGCGCTCGGTTTAATCGCTGGCGTCGCCGGATATCAGGCTTGGCGTACTTACGATATTAATACGCGCACGGCCCTGGGTGAACGTTTCGCCATTGCACTCAACTTAGGCGAGGGCAAGGATACGCAAGCGGCGGTCGATGCTTTTTCCGGATTGTCCGCCGACGCCAGCGGCGGTTATGCCATGCTGGCGCGCTTTCAGGAAGCGGCTCTGCTGGCCAAGAACAGTCGTCGAGCAGCCTCGGTGGCCGCCTATCGCCAATTGGCGAATGACGGCGGCATCGATGTTATCTACCGCGATTTAGCCCTTCTCCTCGGCATCACCCACGAAATAAACAGCCCGGCCGGCATCACCACCGCGGCGGAACTCAGGAGCCGCCTGGCCCCGTTAACCGCCGACGACAACCCCTGGCGCCACAGCGCCTTGGAGATTACCGCCTTGCTGGAGAAGCGCGCCGGCAACCGGAGCCTAGCCCGCGAATTATTCACCCGGCTCGGCAGTGACGCAATGACACCCAGGGGAATCCGGTCGCGCGCAAATGAAATGTTGGTCACGCTTGGCCGGAAATAAGGACCCGTATGGAGAATTGATCATGGTCGGCCTTGCACGGTTCACGCTGCCGCGGATGGTTTTTGTTGTTTCGTTCCTGCTTCTGGCGGCGGGCTGCAACACCATGTTCGGCGATGACGGTTGGTTCAGCAACAAGAAGAAATCGTTGCCCGGCGAACGCATTTCCGTGCTCCTCCATCAAGCAGCCCTGGTCCCCGACCCCGATTTGATGGATGTGGATATCCTGCTGCCGCCGGCGACCGCCAATCCCGACTGGCCCCAACCCGGCGGCTATGCCAATCACGCAATGCAACATATTAAGGTCAACGACGTTCTAGAGCGCGCATGGTCGGCTGATGTGGGGGCCGGAGCCGATGACGATGAACGCCTTATCGGCTCCCCGATCATCGCCGCTGGGCGGGTCTTCGTCATGGACGCGGAGACCCAGGTAAGCGCCTATAACGCCGAGACCGGAAAGCGGCTATGGGAGATCGAACTGACTCCCGACGAGGAGGATGACGGGCATATGGGCGGCGGTCTCGCTTATGATCAAGGCCAGGTTTTCGTTTCCACCGGCTTCGCCCAATTGATCGCACTCAATGCCGAAACAGGGACCGAACTGTGGCGGAAACCGGTTTCAGGCCCCATGCGGACCGCCCCGACGGTCCGAGGCGGTCGGGTGTTTGCGGTCACCGTCGACAATAAGCTGCATGCCCTGAATGCCGCCAACGGCAACAGTATTTGGACACATTCCGGCATTTTCGAGGCCGCCAGCATGTTGGGTGGCGGCAGCCCGGCCGTCTACGCGGGAGTCGTGGTGGTGCCTTATTCCTCGGGCGAACTGGTTGCCTTGAAGGTAGATAATGGCCGTGTCCTTTGGTCGGACTCCCTGGCCTCGAGGCGGCGGTCCGATCAGATCTCGACCATGTCACATATTCGCGGCTCGCCGGTGATCGACCGCGGGCAGGTGTTCGCCGTAAGTCACGGCGGGGTCACGGTAGCCATCGATCTGCGCACCGGACAGCGGATTTGGGGAAGCAAAATCGGCGGTTTGGAAAATCCGTGGGTGGCGGGCGATTATATTTTCCTTTTGACCGTTGATTCGGAAGTCGTTTCCCTGTCACGCAAGGATGGACGCATTCACTGGGTGCGGGCGCTGGCCCGCTACGAGGACCAAAAAGACAAGGAAGACCCCATCGTCTGGACCGGACCCATTCTTGCCAGCGACCGCTTGATCGTCAGTGGTTCCCACGGCGAGATCCTGGCGATATCGCCCTATACGGGACAGATACTGGGCGGCGAGGAGTTATCGGACGGAATCTCCGTGCCGCCGGTGATTGCCGGCGGCAGCATCTACTTTCTCTCCGATGACGCCGATCTGATTGCCTACCGTTAATACCGAGCCATGACCTTCACCGTGGCCATCGTCGGCCGCCCCAACGTCGGCAAGTCGACCCTTTTTAACCGGCTGGCCGGAAAACGCCTGGCTATCGTCAATGACAAGCCCGGCGTCACCCGCGACCGCCGCGAGGGCGAGGCCCGTCTGGGTGATCTTGACTTCACCGTCATCGACACCGCCGGACTCGACGAGGCCTCGGCGGACAGCCTCGAAGCGCGCATGTTGGCGCAAACGGAACGCGCCCTTGCCGACGCTGATGTCGCCTTGATATTGATCGACGCCCGCGCCGGATTGACACCGCTCGACGAACATTTCGCCCACTGGCTGCGGTGCAAACCAACACCTGTGATCCTCGTCGCCAACAAGTGCGAAGGCGGCGGCGGCAAGGCGGGACTGTGGGAAGCTCACGCCCTTGGCCTCGGTGATCCCATCGCCGTTTCCGCCGAGCATGGCGAGGGGATGGGCAAACTCCATCAGGCGCTGGCGCCCCTAGCCGGAAAGGAAATACCACCGCCAGAGAAAACCAGCGAGGAGGAGCAGCAGCCCTTGCAACTGGCCATCGTCGGGCGCCCCAACGTCGGCAAGTCGACACTCGTCAATCGCCTTTTGGGCGAGGAGCGCCTTTTGACCGGCCCGGAAGCGGGGATCACCCGCGACGCCATCCCTGTCTTGTGGACATTTCAGGGCCGCGATTTCCGCCTCGTCGATACCGCCGGACTGCGCCGCAAATCAAAGATCGGACAAAAGCTGGAAGGGCTTTCCGCCAGCGATGCGCTACGTGCCATCCGCTTCGCCCAGGTCGTCGTCCTCGTGATTGACGGCGAAGTGGGGATGGACAAACAGGATCTAACCATCGCCCGCTTGGTCGCCGACGAAGGCCGGGGACTTATTCTAGCTATCAATAAATGGGATCTGGTCAAGGACCGAAAGGCGGCGTCGCGACGTCTCAGAGACCGCCTTGAAACCTCGCTTGCGCAAGCCCGCGGCGTTCCCTTGCTGACCCTTTCGGCGCTTACCGGCGGCGGCGTGGAGAAGCTGCTGCCCAAGGTGCTGGCTGTTTTCGATCTGTGGAACCGGCGGGTCGCCACCGGCGAGCTTAACCGCTGGCTCGCCGAGATTGGCCGACGCCATCCGCCGCCGATGTCGAAAGGTCGGCGCGTGCGGTTGCGCTATATCACCCAAGCAAAATCGCGGCCACCGACCTTCATCCTTTTCGCCAGCCACCCCGAAGGCCTGCCGGACTCCTACCTGCGCTATATGACCAACGAGCTGCGCCAGGCATTCGGCCTCCCCGGCGTGCCGATCCGGCTGCACCCGCGCAAGGGCCGGAACCCTTACGTCGGAGGCTAGTGCTGTACGAAATCATCCTCCGGCCCTTAAGAATCGGCGTTCGAAATGGGCAAGCGCTATTTCTGCCTCGGCCTCGCCGTAGCCGGTGAAGGTCAGCGTCACCCTGGCCGCCGGCATGGCCAGCGGGCCGAGGCGGCGGCGCGGGGATTCCTCGTGGACCACTTCCATGCGCCGGGTGCCGGTGGCGATGACGGCACGCCCGCCGTCCATGCTGAACCCCTCGCCGCCGTAAGTACGCGCCATCACGCGGACGAACTCGGATCGATCAATGCCCATCTCCTTGCCGATGACAATGGCGGACATGGCGAAGACGTCACCCGCCCGCCACCGGCGGCCAGATGGCAAGTGCGTCACCTTCTTGCAAGGGCCGGGCGCCGTAGGTGCCGGGAGCCAAATAGGCCCCGTTGACCAGCACCAGGTGGCAATGTTCGCCGGGCAACCCCAGATCGGCGATGACGGCGGCGGCGGTGGCGTTGTCGGGGACTTCCAGGTCGGCTTCGTTGCCGGTCGAGTCCGGCGGCAGATAGCGGCTCAATAGGGCAAACAGCTTAATCCTGATTTTCATGGATTGGGCGTAGCTACAACGCCAACCTTTGCAGGGTCTCGTTGGAAGGGACGCCGTCGGCGGTCCAGCCGCGCAACTGATAATACTCGGGCAGCATCTTGCCTAGGTCATTTACCTTGCCCGAGGCCGGCCCCGTTTTGGCGGCGTCTTTCAATATCCGCTTTGGCAAGGTGTCGTCGGCGGCCGTGAACCCGGCTTGAAGATTGTAATTGCGTTCCAGGTTCCAGATACGCTCGCCGACCTCGACCATTTTATCCGCCGACCAGTCACCCTCGCAGGCAGCATCGACTTCAGGCGCAATATCGTCCAGGGTCAGGGCGAAAGTCGTAAAAACACAAGTGCCCGTGGAATCCACCGCCGCCGTGGCGTCCTGGAAGGCTTTGACCAGGCCGGCCTTGCCATCGGTGGTCAGAGGATCGGTTTTCTCGGGGATGCCGAGGATTTCCGAGGCCACCGTATAGCCGCGCAGATGGCAGCCGCCACGGTTCGAAGTGGCGTAGCTGAGCCCCATGCCCTGGATGCCGCGCGGATCGTAAGCCGGGAATTCCTGGCCCTTGACCGACATGGACAGCTCCGGCTTGCCGTACTTTTCGCATAAACGTTTGGAGCCCTGGCCGATCTCCTTGCCGAAACCTTCTCCCTTGGCGGTCAGCTCGACGAGGGTGAGGAGCGCCTCGACCGAGCCGAACGTGAGCGCCACGCCGCCGGTATCGGAATCGGTGATCACGCCCTCTCCATAAAGGTCCATCGCTCCGGCAATGGTGGAGCCCAGGGAAATCGGGTCCATGCCGTGCTCATTGCAGAGCATGTTGGCATATTGCAGCGCCTCCAGGTCATCGACCCCGGTCGCCGCGCCAAGGGCCCAAGCGGCTTCGTATTCCAAGCCGCCGCTTTCGTCTTGGTATTGCGGCTTGCCGGCGACTGAGAAATGCTCTGAGTCCATTTGCGAGACACGGGCGCAGGTAATGGGGCAGCCATAGCAACCCTTATTCGAAACCAACTGCGACTTGCCGTCGCTGGCCCGTTTTTCGAGCATCGCCTCGCCACTGATCTTGGATGCCCCTTCGAACTGAACCTCGCCGGCGTTGCGGGTCGGCAGCGCGCCGGTCTCGTTGACGACGTTCATCAGCACCTGCGTGCCGTAAGTGGGCAGCCCATCGCCGGTGACGGCATTCTCAGCCAATACTTTCCTAGCCGCCTTCGACGCCTTTTTGAATTCATTGGGATTATCGACCTTGACGCCGACGGTGCCGCGCACGACGACGGCCTTGAGGTTCTTGGAGCCCATTACGGCACCGACGCCCGAGCGCCCAGCGGCCCGGTCCTTGTCGTTGATGACGCCGGCGAAGAGAACGCCGTTTTCGCCGGCCCGGCCGATGCTGGCGACGCGGACAAAGGGATCGCCGCAGCTCTCCCTGAGCCTGTCCTCGGTCTCCCATACCGACTTGCCCCAGAGGCCGCCGGCATCAAGGAGTTCTGCATTTTCATTACTGATCGACAGATAAACGGGCTTTGGCGATCTGCCTTCGAAGATGATTATATCCCAGCCGGCGTTCTTGAGTTCGGCACCGAAAAAACCGCCCGAGTTGGAACAAGCGATGGCGCCGGTCAGCGGCCCCTTGGTGACCACCGACCAACGTCCGCCGGTCGGCGCGTCGGTGGCGGTCAATGGGCCGGTGGCGAAAATCATCTTGTTGCCGGACGATAGGGGATCAACCTTGGGATCGGTCTCCTCGGCCAGATACTTGCTGGCCAGGCCGCGCTGGCCCAGGTACTTGAATGCCCATTCCATGTTGAGCGGTTCGCTCTCACAAGCGCCGTTGGACAGATCCACGCGCAGGATTTTCCTTGTCCAAGCCATGATGTCCCTCCTGGTTATGCTTTTTAACCTTGAGCTTTTTCGTCACGCCAGAGTTGGCGCGCCGGCACCCTTTTCAGCATACCTTATCATAGCCAGTTGATTGAGGAGTCGAGAAAAGCGAGCAGCCTAAAAACGCAAGGTTTTGACCTGCACGACCTGAGGCAAGGCGGCGATCTTTTTCAATATTTCCTCGCTGGGTTGCTCGTCGACCTCGACCAAGGCGATGGCGTCGCCTCCCGGCTCGCCACGGCCCAAATGAAAAGTTGCCATGTTGATGCCCTCGTCGCCAAGAATGGTGCCCAGCCCGCCGATAAAACCGGGTTTATCGTGGTTGGCGATATAAAGCATATTAGGCCCCAGTTCGGCATCGATGGGGATGCCCTTGATCTCGACGAGGCGCGGCCGACTGCCGACGAACAGCGTTCCGGAGACGCTACGGGTTTGGACCTCGGTCGTTACCGTCACCTTGACCAGCGTCAAGTAGTCACTGGCCCGTTCGTGTTTGATTTCGGTGATGTCGATGTCCCGCTCCTTGGCGACCAGCGGCGCGTTGACCATGTTCACTGAATCCAAAAGCGGGGCCAGCAAACCCTGCAAGACCACCGCCGTCAAAGGCTTGGTGTTGAGGTCCTTGGCAAGGCCTTCATACTCGATGGTGACGGCCTTGAGCCCTGTTTCCGTCAACTGCCCGGCGAAACTGCCGAGCTGCTCGCAGAGTTTCATATAGGGCCTTAGTTTCGGCATTTCCTCGGCGGTGACTGAAACCATGTTAAGCGCATTGGTGACGGCGCCGGTCAACAGAAAATTGGCCATCTGCTCGGCGATTTGGGTAGCGACTTTTTCTTGCGCCTCCATGCTCGAGGCGCCGAGATGAGGCGTTGCCACGACCTTTTCCATGCCGAACAGAACATTATCCGTCGCCGGTTCATTGTCGAAAACATCGAGCGCCGCCGCCGCCACCTGGCCGCTTTCAAGGGCCATCTTCAAATCCTTCTCGGCGATCAGGCCGCCGCGCGCGCAGTTGACGATGCGCACACCCGGCCTCATTTTGGCGAGGGCTTCGCCATTGATGATGGCGCGGGTGGCATCGGTTAAAGGCGTATGCAAGCTGATGAAATCGGCGCGGGCGAAAAGCCCGTCCAGATCCATTTTCTCGACGCCGATGTTCTCGGCGCGGTCATACGAAAGGTATGGATCGTAAGCTATCACCTTCATTTTCAGGCCCTGGGCGCGGTCGGCGACAATGCTGCCGATATTACCGCAGCCGATAATACCCAATGTCTTGCCCATCAACTCTACGCCCATGAACTTGGTCTTTTCCCACTTGCCCTGGTGAGTGGAGACGTTGGCCTGGGGAATCTGCCGGGACAGGGACATGATCATGGCGATGGCGTGCTCAGCGGTGGTGATAGAATTGCCGAAAGGAGCGTTCATGACCACGATGCCGCGCCCCGTTGCCGCCCCGATATCGATGTTATCGACACCGATGCCGGCGCGGCCGATCACCTTCAGGTTATCAGCGGCGGCGATAACGTCGGCGCCGACATTGGTTGTCGAACGCACGGCAATGCCGTCGAATTCGCCGATGCAGGATTCGAGTTGCCGCGAATCCATGCCGGTTTTGACGTCGATTTCAATTCCTCTATCGGTGAAAACCGCGCCGGCGAGGGGACTCATGATGTCGGAAATAAGGACTTTGGGCATGATGCTTCACATTTCTCGTTAAGCTCTAATTAACCGGCGCTGAAAATTCGGCCTTGACGGTGGAAAAGGCCCAGTCCAGCCAGGGAAACAAAAGGACAAGATCGGGTTCTTCCACCGTCGCTCCGGCCCAGACGCGCAAACCCGGCGGGGCGTCGCGGTATGAAGCAATATCCAGGGCCGCCTTTTCCTCGGCCAAGAGCGCCGCCAGACGCCGGGTGAAAGCAGCCTGGCGTCCGCGCTCAAGATCGGCGAACCCCGGATCGACGACTTTGAAACAGACCGACGTGCACGAGCGCATACCCGGATGGGGGGACAGGAAATCAATCCACGGGGTCGCCGACACCCATTTCTCGATGGCCGCCATGTTGGCCTGCGCTCTCGCCATCAGCGCCTCGAGCCCGCCTATATCGGCGACCCAATTCAGCCCGTCCAAAGCATCCTCGACGGCGATCATGGAAGGGGTGTTGATGGTCTCGCCATTGAACAGACCCTCGATCAGCATGCCGTTTTTGGTCAAACGGAAAATTTTCGGCAACGGCCAGGCGGGCTTGTAGCTTTGCAGACGCTCGACGGCGCGAGGGCCGAGAATCAAAACGCCGTGCTGGCCCTCTCCGCCCAAGACCTTTTGCCAGGAATAAGTGACCACATCGAGCTTCTCCCAAGGCAGGTCGTAAGCGAAGACGGCGGAAGTAGCGTCGCAGATGGTCAGACCCTGGCGATCGTCGTCGACCCAATCCGCGCCGGGCAAGCAAACCCCGGACGTGGTGCCGTTCCAGGTGAAGACAAGGTCGCGGGAGAGATCCACCCGGCCCAGGTCGGGAAGCTTGCCATAAGGAGCCTCGAGCACACGCAGATCTTCCAATTTAAGCTGATCTCTCACATCCTCGGCCCAGCCCGCGCCGAAACTCTCCCAGACCAGCACGTCAACACCGCGAGTGCCGAGAAGGTTCCACAAGGCCATCTCCACGGCGCCGGTATCCGACGCCGGGACAATACCCAGACGATAGTCATCGGGAATCCTAAGGATGGCCTTGGATTTTTCGATGACCTCGGCCAGCTTGGCCTTGCCGGCTGCCGACCGGTGCGAACGGCCGACCAGGGCGCCGGCAAGCGACGCCATGGACCAGCCCGGGCGTTTGGCGCAGGGACCGGATGAAAAACTAGGGTTTTGCGGACGCAGGTCCGGCTTTGGCGGCATAGTCAAAACATTTCTCCCATCCTCGCGGATGGGTCGCGGCCCGTTGGGAGACCGTGGCCCACAGCGAACATACTGTTTTGAAAGGAAAAAACAAGTGTGAAAAATAAAAAGTTAGCCAAAATCAAACTAAGCGTTCAGGCAGTCAATTTTCTGGTGCAATTCCGCTTTCAAAAGCATTTGGGAGCAAGCAGAAGATACTTGGATATAATTACGATACGGCTAGCATGGTGATACACAATTTTGATAGCTAATATATGTCACGGAAGCGAAAAATAACTGATCAAGGGGCGCGAGTTGCTCTAGCTCTCCTTGAATATGATCCGAGAACACGTTCCAAGAATAACGATGACTGAAGTTGCAGCTATCTTCGGTGTGTCTCGCGCAGCGAGCTTACCGTGGCTTAAAAAAATTCAGAGATGAAAAGTTTCCATCGACTAATGATTTTTGGGAAGCCAAAAAAATAGAACGTGCGCATTTATCCAGGTCATATACCCCTCCCACGAGCCAAGCCTTAAAGAGCTTTTCAATTCCAAATGACCTTAGTGAAAATCACAGGGAAGCAAGCTTGGGAAACCTTTATTCTCAAGTCTGCCAAGGGCGCGGGTCTAACGACAGGGAGAGGAGTTATTTTTGCCGCCGGGTTTATTGAGGTGGTCCTACATAGTTGGACAGTTTGGCAGCCAAGTTAAGGTGTATTCCGATTACTGATCATGCTGCCTGAATCCTGTTTATCACATCTTGTTGTGGTTGTTGACCCTGTGGGGATGTGGGCAAGGCGGGAGCC
>DASCPW010000006.1:0-18506 GCA_036012725.1 Rhodospirillales bacterium | reverse complement strand
GTTTGGCTCAAGCCGGCCCCTCTCATAATCACCAACTCGCGGTCCGTGATAAGCTTTGAGTAGACGAAGATAACCACCGTGAAAATGGCGATCGGCAGGATGATCGACAGGAATTTTGGCAACAGCAAGATTGTCAAATAAATGAAGGTTCCCGTCGTCAGCCCGCGATTGACGATCATTTCCACAAAACGAAGGGACTGCATAAGCCAGATCACGCATGTCAACCCGGCGGTGATGAAAATCATTCCCACCAATAGCTGACCGAGAACGTATTTGTTGAAACCGTTCATGGTAAATATTGCCCATTACCTCATCACCCATGATGGTGTGGGAAAAAATCCCGGGAATCAAGGATGAATGGTCAGTTTCTTAAGTTATTTATTAATAAGTGACAAAAAAGCAAAAGAATGGAAAAAAAATTGAAACCATTGGCCATTATTTCTGTTATGTTCTTTTTTTGTATGTGATTTGTTTATGCTTGCTAAAAGCCTCTTTCCACCTGCCGTTAACCCCAGGCCACCGAATTTTCGTTTCATTCAATCTTGAAATCTACAGATGCCTGTCGCTTGTGGCTTGGACGGAAGCTTGTCCTTCGATGAACAGAGCAGCGAGCATTTCCGCCCGCAAAAGGTGTTGGTCGGCGAAAAACCGAGCGGTGATCACCTTCCCGCGCAGGTACCAGGCATCATCGTCGCCGGCCAACTTGGCCGTGGCACGCAAGGCGGCGCGGGCCATCAGCCAGCCGCTAGAGCGTATCGTGATTGATGAATTGCCTTTGGCGATTCTTATCAAACTGGATTTGCTCCAAGAGCCGCTTTCAGCTTCTTGAAATGCACGGATAGGGTTGGGGATTCTAATTATAGATATCATTCCGGAAGCGGCTTTGGATATAATCGCCAGCATCCGCGAGGCTAAAGGAGGGGAAGCACTGCCGGGCAGGAACACAAGAGTCCGCCGGCATAAGGTGCCGGTGAACCGTGTACAAAAAGCACAACCACATTCATATCATCGACGACAGCTCGACCATCCGCGAGAAATGGCCGGACATCAAGGTCATCGCCATCTCCGGCGGCTTCAAGGGCGGTCACAAGGAGAATGCGCTGGAGGCGGCCCGGCGAATCGGTGCCGACCTGGCTCTCGACAAGCCCTTCTCCGAGGAAGAATTGATAGCCGGCGTCGACAACATGTTCGCGGAGCGGGCGAACCCTTCGCAACTCGCCGCGACCTGACCGCTGATTGCGAAATTCATGACCGGCAGTGCCTGGGTAGCACCCGGACCGGGAACGGGAACAGGAAGGGAGTCTCAGGGCTTCAAAAGCCATCCACGACCTTGCCCGGATTCATGATGCCTTTGGGATCGAGAGCGGTTTTAAGTTTCCGCATCAGGTCCAGTTCGACCTTCGATTTATAGCGGACGAGGTCTTCGCGCTTGAGCTTGCCGATGCCGTGCTCGGCACTGAAGCTGCCCTCCATTTCCATGACCAGATCGTGGACGAGACGGTTGAAGTGCCGCCACTTGTCGAGGAAGGCCTGCTTGTCCATGCCAACGGGCTGGCTCAGGTTGAAATGTATATTGCCGTCGCCCAAGTGGCCAAAGGCGCAGATGCGGATGCCGGAGAGTTCACGCTCGACCATCGCGGTCGCCCGGGCAATGAATTCGGGAACCTTCGAGCGCGGTATGGCTATGTCGTGCTTGATGGAACCGCCCTCGTGTTTTTGGGCCTCGGGGATGGCCTCTCTAAGACGCCACAGCTGCCGCGCCTGGGCCCCGCTGGCGGCAATGACGGCATCATCCAGGAGACCGTCATCGAAAGCGGCGCCAAGGACCGTTTCCAGGGCATCGCCAAGGCCAGGGCCGGAGCCGCTCAGCTCTATGAGCCCGTAATAAGGGTATTTGGCCCGCATGGGATCAACGACGCCGGCAACGTGTTTGGCCGCGAAATCGATGCAAATTCGTGACATGACCTCGAAGACAACCAGCGAGTCGCCGCACGACCCGTGGATGCGGGAGAACAAATCCAGCAATTTTTCCAGATCGGCGGTGGCGGCCAGAACCGTAGCCCGGTCCCGCGGCCGGGGGAACAGTTTCAGCACCGCCGCCGTGATGATGCCCAGCGTTCCCTCGGCGCCGATAAACAGCTGCTTCAGGTCATAGCCGGTGTTGTCCTTGCGCAACCGCCTGAGGCCATCCCAAACCCGCCCGTCGGGTAGGACCACCTCGAGGCCCAGCGCCAGGTCGCGGACGGCGCCATAACGAAGCACGCCGCTGCCGCCGGCATTGGTCGCGAGATTGCCGCCGATTTGACAGCTCCCCTCGGCGCCCAGACTTAAAGGAAACGAACAGCCGGCCTCGTCGGCCGCCGCTCTGATATCGGCGAGAACGACGCCCGTCTCCGCCTTCATCGTGAGGTTGCCGGCGTCGATCTCGCGGATACGGTTGAGTCTGGTCGTGGAAAGTACGATGCCGCCGTCAGGGACCCCGCCGCCGACGAGTCCCGTATTGCCGCCCTGGGGGACGACGGCAAGGCCGGCTTGCGAGCAGATTTCGACCACTTTCGCCACTTCCTCCGTCGCCGCCGGGCGCACGACGGCAGCGCAGACACCGTGATAAAGGCCGCGTTCCTCGCCAAGGTAGGGTTCCATGCCGCCACCGGGGCCGATCCACCCCTTGCTTCCGACGACGCCCCGGATGGCTTGCAGTGCCCGCTCCGTTCCGCTCATGGCTCGCGGTGACTACCCTGTTTGGCCGCCGCCCGCCGCAAGCGATCGTTGATGGCCACGCCAAGGCCGGTTTCGGGAACGGGCATGACGGCAATGGCGCGGAATTCCGGCCGGTCCAGGTCGCGGATCAAAGCGAAGAGATTGGCCGCCGCTTCCACGACATCGCCGGTCGGGCTCAAGTTGGCCTTATCCTTGGGCAGGCCGGGTCCGAAACCGAGCAAGGCCTCGCCGGGCCGGGCGCTCCCGGCGTTCAGCCTGAGCGGCAAGCCCGGAGCATAATGACGGCCCTGCGTGCCGGGGGATTTGGATACCTGTCCGGCGAGCTCCATCTTGGCGAGGGGGCCGATGACGGTTTCAATCTCTTCTCGTGTCACGCCTCCCGGTCTAAGCAGGGCGGGGGATGAACTGGTCAGATCGATGACCGTCGATTCTATGCCCAAGGGGCAAGCGCCGCTGTCGAGGATAATGGTAACACCGGGCAGGTTTTCGGCGACATGGGCGGCGGTGGTCGGACTGACGGTTCCCGAACGGTTGGCGCTCGGGGCGGCGATGGGGCAAGCGGCCTCGTCAATGAGGGCCTGGGCCACAGGGTGGTCGGGAACGCGCACCGCCAGCGTCTCCAAGCCGGCGCCAGCCAGAAGCGAAACGGCGCAATCACGCCGTCTTGGCAGCACCAGGGTCAAGGCTCCCGGCCAGAAGGCTTCGGCCAGTTTGTCGGCCTGGGAATTGAAATCCACCTCTTGCGCCGCCACCCTGGTGGCGGCGCAATGGATGATCAGCGGGTTGAAACGGGGCCGCTCCTTGGTGGCGTAAATTTGCGCGACGGACCGCTCGTTGGTGGCGTCGGCACCCAAGCCGTAAACGGTTTCGGTGGGAAAGGCGACGAGACCGCCTTGGCTTATCGACTTGCCGGCCAAGGCGATATTCTCTGCGCTGGCTGGAACAATTTTGGGACCGGATCGTGTCACGTCAACTAAGCCAGTTTTCTATGGACAGCCTTAAAAAAATTAAGGTTTCACCGGCATAAATAAAGAACCGTCGGCAAAGCCGACGGTTCTCCTTGTCGTTTTCTGCTCTTGGCTCGAACCATCCGCGGTAATGATCCGGCACTGCAGTCACCGCAAAGGATTGCGGCGGCTAAAACGTGACCTTTCTCCCAAGCCACGGAAGAATTGTGCGCCTAAATTAGAGCCGCGTCAAGTCTCCACGCCCATGGCGACGAAAGAAGGATTTTCGAAGCCTTGCTTGCCGTATTTAAGGATATTGCCATCCAAATCCTTGGCCTGCCCGCCGGCATAAATCAGCACCGCGTGGCCGGCGCCGGTATCCCATTCCATGGTCCTCCCCATCCGGGGGTAGATGTCGGCCCGGCCGGCGGCCACTTGGCAAAATTTGATGGAACTGCCGGAGCTGATTTCCTTTTTTATGGTGAACTGGGCCAGATATTCGTCCACCTGGGGTGTGCGATGTGAACGGCTGACCATGGCCACCAATCCATCGCCGGGGCGGCGCCGACAGTTGATCTGTCGGGGTTGCGCGCCGTCGGTTTCGGCAAAAGCGCCGTTGCAACTGCCCCAATAGGTAGCATTGATGGCCGGCGCATGGACGACTCCAAGCATCGGTTTGCCGATATCGATCAGCGCGATATTGACGGTAAATTCACTGCCCAGCTTGACGAATTCCTTGGTGCCGTCGAGGGCGTCGACCAGCCAGAAAGGGGTGCCGGTGACATCGGCAACCTTGCCGTCGGCGAAGGCTTCCTCGCCAACGACGGGAAACTGGGCGGAAATTTCCTTTTTTATGGTTTCGGTAATCAGGGTCTCGGCGATGCGATCGGCCTGTGTTACCGGCGAGTCGTCGGCCTTGGTCTTGACGGTGAAGCCGCTGTTATAGACTTTCATGATTTCCTCGCCCGCCTGTTTGGCAAGCTCGACAACTTGCCGCATCAGGCCGAGGCCGATATTGAGGGTCAAGACATACCTCAGCGATTGGTTGAAACACTTGTTGGATCAAGACAGATCATAGGAGCGGCAGGGCCTCGAGCCAACCCTCTATCACCTTTCATGACGGAGTTACCGCCACCGGCTCCAGACGACCGCGCCGTCGGCCAGATCACCGGTTGAGAATTCTTCGGCGGCGAAACGCCAAGCCTGAAAGCCGCCGGACCAGTGGTCGGCCGCCATCCCGGCCTTAGCCTTGAGGTTAGCGATGAATTTTCCGGGCTCGGGAAGAAGCTCCCAGACGGAGGGTAAAAAGAGGGCGCGCTGTCCCTGGTCCTCGATGATCAAGCCGTCGGCGCCGGGACAGAGTTGGGCAAGCAAGTCTGCCTCGTCGGTGAAAGACATGGGATGGGAATCACTCAGCACCGATATGGACAGTGTAAGTCCTTGCAGTTCCTGCTCCGTCAATGGCTTGAAGCGCGAGTCCTTGAAGGCCGAAGAGAAGGCGTTCTCGGCGACATCGAGCACCAACGGCCGATAGGGCTCGGTCGAGCCGATACAGCCGCGAAGTTTGCCTTCGCGTTTCAGGGTAACGAAGCAAGCGCCTTCACGGCCGATATCGGCCGGGTATTCGGCGGCACTGACCGGTTGCGGCTTGCCAAAAGCCAGGCCGTGCTCAATAGAGGCGGCGGCAAGGTGCAGCAGGGTCGGGCCATGGCCAGCCAGCAGCCGGCGGGTTTCCTTGGCGAATACGTCCTCGCCGCCGCGTTCACTGGCTTCGTTATCGGCCTCCAGAAAAATCCACGAGCCGTAACCGACCACCCGGTCCCGCGAGCCGGCGGTGTCGCCGGAATTGCACAGGTCCAGGGTATCGACCTTGAGACCGCGGCGCTTGGCCAGCATTAACAGGCCCAAAACGGGGACGCGCCCGCAGGCCTGATCCTGGCCGATGCCGGCGGGGTCCAGGTTCTCTATTGCCCGGCAGGTGATGGCGTCAAGGCGCCGGGCGCTGTCGTAATCGAGATAATGGCTGAGATCGGAACTGATGACGATCAGGGTTTCCGGCCCGCCCCAAAGGCGCTCGATCACCTCGGCCACCTTTGCGCCCTTGGTCTGGCCGACGATCAGCGGGACAAGGGTAAAGTCCTCCAAGACCACTTGCAGGAAAGGCAGCTGCACTTCCAGGCTATGTTCCTGGGTATGGCTGTCGTCGAAGACCTCCACCTGGGGAAGGTCAAGGATGGCGCCGCCGGCTTGCCGATCCACGGGCACCTCGCCCAAGGGCGTTGAAAAAGCCCTGGCGCCGCTGAGCACCAGTCCCCGCACCGGCAAGCGGTGACAGGGGCCCAAGAGAACCACTCGGCGTATGCTCTCGCGAGCCGGTTTGAGCCTGGCGTAAGCGCTCGCCGCCACCTGGCCTGAATAAACATAACCGGCGTGTGGCGCAATAACGGCCTTAGGCGCCGGGCCCACTGGCTCGCCGGCCCGCGCCAGGTAAGAACGCACCGTTGCCTCCAGCTCCTTGGCGTCACCGGGGTAGAACGTGTCGGCCACTGCGGGATGCCTGAGCGAGGTCATGATTGCCTCCTTTGGAAACCCTTAATTAAGTAATCCCGGATTTTGGGTCTGTAAAGAGAGGTGGTAGAGATAACGCCGGAATTGACGTTACCGGCGGTGGCGCTCACTTAATCATCAGGGTTATATAAAAGGCAGCAATGCAGACAAAACCATCACCCGAGACCTTCGCCGATGCCCATCCCGGGCGATATTGGCACCTCCTTGACGACGGCCGCGTCCAGTGCGACCTTTGTCCACGTTTTTGCAAGCTGGGCGAGGGGCAGCGAGGGCTCTGCTTCGTCCGCGCCCGCCGGGACAAGCAAATAGTCTTGACCACCTACGGGCGTTCCAGCGGTTTTTGCGTAGATCCCATGGAAAAGAAGCCGCTCAATCATTTCCTGCCCGGCACGCCGGCGCTCTCCTTCGGCACGGCGGGCTGCAACCTGACCTGCAAGTTCTGCCAGAACTGGGACATCAGCAAGGCCCGCGAGTTCCACCGCCTGACCGACAAGGCAACGCCGGAGATGATCGCCGCCGCGGCCCGCCAAACCGGCAGCAGAAGCGTCGCCTTTACCTATAACGATCCGGTCATTTTCCTCGAATATGCCCTTGACGTCGCCCAAGCCTGCCACGAGCGGGATATCCGGACGGTGGCGGTGACCGCCGGCTATATCTGCGACGAACCGAGGGTCGAGCTTTTCCGCCATATGGATGCCGCCAATGTGGATCTCAAGTGTTTTACCGAGGATTTCTATCAGCGGCTTTGCAGCGGCCATCTCGAGCCGGTCCTGGAAACGCTCAAGTATCTCAAGCATGAAACCGACGTTTGGTTCGAGATCACCACGCTGTTGATTCCCGGCGAAAACGATTCGCGAGCCGAACTGGAGGAAATGACCCAATGGGTCGTCGATGCCCTGGGCCCCGACGTCCCCATGCACTTTTCCGCCTTCCATCCCGACTGGAAGATGCTGGACCGGCCGAGAACGCCTTTGTCGACGTTGAGCAGGGCCCGCGACATCGCCATGGGGAACGGGCTGCGTTACGCCTATATGGGCAACGTCCACGATTTCGTTGGCGAAAGCACCTATTGCCACGACTGCGGCTCGATGCTGATCGGCCGCGACTGGTATGTACTTTCGACCTGGAACTTGACGAACGACGGCAAATGCGCCAATTGCGGCGGCGCTTGCGCGGGGATTTTCGACGCCCGGCCGGGCGATTGGGGGGCGAGACGGCTGCCGGTACGGTTGAGCCCGCCGTAATTGACCGTTGCCACCTGCGCCGGGCGCGGTTTTATGCTAAGAGCTACCCATCGGTAGAACTAAGCGGCGTTAAAATGAATAAGAAATGGCTGGCCCTGACCTTGAAGTTTGTGGTCTCGGGGGCCCTGATCTGGTTTCTGATCTCCAAAATCGATATGGGCGAGGCCATGGAGCGGATCACCGGCGCCGATCTCGGGATGCTGTTGTTGGCGGTCCTGATCTTTCTTTTTCAGCTGATCGTTTGCATATTTCGCTGGCGGGCGGTGCTCACCGCGATTGGAGCTTCCCTGCCTTTTGTCGTAGCCCTGAAGATTTATTACATTGGCATATTTTTCAACCAGACCCTGCCGTCATCGGTGGGCGGGGACGCGGTGCGCATTTACAAAACCTACCGTACCGGTATTGGCATTCGCGGGGCGGTCAACGGGGTGATGCTGGAAAGGGCGGGAACCGTCCTTGCGCTTGTGCTGGTGGTGCTCGCGGCGCAGCCATTTTTCCTTCCTAGGGTGGGCGAGGAAGCGGCGGGATGGATCGCTCCGGTGGCGGTTTTTCTCTTTTTGGTGGCGGTGGCGGGACTGGCCCTCCTTATGGTTCTCGACCGCTTCCCCGTTTCGTTTCACCGCTGGCGGCTGATCCGTGGCTTGGCCGCCCTGGCCGCCGACACGCGGCGGGTCTTCCTGGCTCCCGGCCCGGCATCGAGGATCATAGGCTGGGCCGCCGCCGGCCATGTCAACCTGACGCTCGGCGTCTATTTCATTGCCTTGGGCCTGGACCTGGACGTCACCTTGCTGGATTGTCTGGCCTTGGTTCCGCCGGTCATCCTGATCACCACCTTGCCGATCTCGATCGCCGGTTGGGGTGTACGCGAAGGCGCCATGGTCGCCGCCTTCAGCCTCGTCGGCGTCGCCGCCGACGGGGCGCTTGTGCTGTCGCTTTTGTTCGGCCTGCTGGTCGTCGTCACCAGCCTGCCGGGCGGAGTGGTCTGGCTGCTGAGCGGCGACAGAAACATGGACATGAACGTTGCCGCCATAGAGGCCGACACCGTCCCCGCGCCGACCGGCGAAAACCGGGAATGATGCGAACAAATCCTTATCTTTTGCCGCCGCCGTCGCTACATTCCCCAGACACCGCCTGATCTTAAAAAATTCCATTCAAGAGGTTCGTCCATGAAAATCGTCTTTTCCAAACCAGACCTGCCCAATACGGGCGCCCTGGTCGTCGGCGTGTTGCAGAACCGCAAACTCACTCCCAGCGCCAAGCTTTTGGACAACAGGATGAAAGGCGGTTTGAGCCGTGCCATCAAGGCCAGCCGCTTCAGGGGGGAGAAGGGCCAAGCCTTGACCATACTGGCGCCGGTTGGAACCAAGATCGACCGGGCATTCGTGGCCGGCCTGGGCAGGGCGAAGGATATCAAGCCCCTCGACATGCAGACCCTGGGGGGAGGGATCTACGCGGCGCTCGGATCGAAAGGCAACAAGACGGTGGCCGTCGCCATCGATGCCTTAGAAGAATGCGCGTTGAATCCGGCGGAAATGGCGGCGGAAATGGCCTACGGTGCCCGGCTCAGGTCTTTTCACTTCGACAAATACAGAACTAAGAAAAAGAAAACAGACAAGCCAAGCCTGAATACCCTGCGAATCCTTTGCGGCGGTTTCAGCAAGGCGAAAACCACTTTCGCCGGCAAGGAAAAGGTCGCCGCTGGTGTCTTTTTCACCCGTCATCTGGTCTCGGAACCGTCAAACATCATATACCCCGAAACCCTGGCCAATCAGGCAAAGACCCTGACCAAACTGGGCGTCAAGGTGCAGGTTCTAAGCCAGGCGCGGATGAAAGCCCTCGGCATGGGGGCGCTGCTCGGCGTCGGCCAAGGCAGCGCCCGGGAACCGAAAATGGTGGTGATGCAATGGCAGGGCGCGCCAAGGCCGGCGGCTAAAAAACATGGCGGCCGGGCCGGCAAGGCCGACGCTCCCATCGCCTTTGTCGGCAAGGGCGTGACTTTCGACACCGGCGGCATTTCACTCAAACCCTCGGGCGGCATGGAGGACATGAAGTGGGACATGGGCGGAGCGGGCGTCGTCATCGGCTTGATGAAGGCCCTGGCCGGACGCAAGGCAAGGGTCAATGCCGTCGGCGTCATCGGCTTGGTCGAGAACATGCCTTCGGGCACCGCCCAGCGTCCCGGCGACATCGTCACCTCGATGTCCGGCCAAACCATAGAGGTTCTCAATACCGACGCCGAGGGGCGGTTGGTTCTTGCCGATGCTCTGTGGTACTGCAAGGACCGCTTCAAACCGAAATTTATCATTGATCTGGCGACGCTCACCGGCGCCATCATCATCTCTCTGGGCGGCGAAAAAGCCGGTTTATTCGCCAACAACGATGTTTTGGCCAAACGGATCACCGCCGCCGGTCAAGTGGTGGGAGAGCCGGTCTGGCGCATGCCGCTGGGCGACGAATACGACAAAATGCTCAAATCCGATGCCGCCGACATGAAAAACATCGGCGGCGGCCGTGGCGCCGGCAGCATCACCGCGGCGCAGTTCCTGCAACGCTTCGTGGACAAGACGCCCTGGGCGCACCTGGATATCGCCGGTGTCACCTGGTCGAAGAAGGACCGGCCCACCGTGCCGAAGGGCGGTACCGGCTTCGGAGTTCGCCTGCTCGATTGCCTGGTCAGCAACCATTACGAAAGCAAATAATACCAAGGATCGATGACTGAAATTGCTTTTTACCACCTGACCAAATCATCCCTGGAAGCGGCCTTACCCAAGCTTCTGGAAAAAACCCTGGAAACGGGCAAGCGGGCGGTTGTCGTCGCCGGCTCCACGCAGCGGGCCGAGACCCTGAATTCGCTGCTTTGGACTTATAAACAGGGTTCCTGGCTTCCTCACGGCGCTAGCAAGGATGGCAACGCCGAAGAGCAGCCGATCTGGATCGCAACCGATGACAAGCCCCTTAACGGCGCAACCTTCCTGTTTCTGACCGACGGCACGGCCTCTGAGGTCGTCGGCGATTTCGAGCGCTGTTTCGAGTTGTTCGACGGCAATGATCCGGCGGCTGTCGAGACGGCGCGAAAACGCTGGAAAGTTTATAAGGACGCGGACCACGAACTGACCTACTGGCAGCAAACCGACCGTGGCGGCTGGGAAAAGAAGGGATAAACGGGGGGCGCAGCAGGCGAATGGCGCGTATTCTTGTTGTCGGTTCGGTGGCCAGGGACGAGGTAATTCGCCTCGGCTCACCGTTTCGCGCCGGCACCCATATGCAGGGCGAATGGCTGGGAGAACGCCTTGGCGGCGGGGCCTCGAACACCGGTGTCGCCCTCTCCCGCGCCGGCCACGAAACGGCGATCGTCTCCGCCATTGGCAACGACAGGGCGGGCCAGGAACTGCTAGCGGAATTAACCGCCAACGGCATCGATACCTCGCCAATCACCACCGTCGAAGGTGCATCGACCCGCTCACTGGTGATGATCGATTCCGAAGGCGAGCGCACCATCATCAATCTCAACCGCCGCCAAGAGACAAAACCTCCGGCATTTCTCCTGAACTTGACCGTGGATAGCCTTTATGTACGAAGCTGGTCCCTCGACCTGGGCCCGTTTCTCGATGCCAAGATACAATCCTGCCGCGTTATCGCTCATATGCCCCCTTGCGGCGACGGCGTCCGGCCTGCCCATATTTTGGTTGCTTCCCAATCGGACCTTGAGCCCTTGATGCTCAACGAACCCTTCGAGGCGGGCCGCCGGGTCGCCGGGAATGCTCTTGAATGGGTGATTATCACGCGAGGTGAAAACGGCGCCACGGCTTATGCCCTTGACGATTGCTTGTCCGTTCCGGCGCCGAAAATAAAAGCCACCGATACCACTGGCGCCGGCGATGCATTCGCCGCCGGCCTCATTCATGCCCTGGTTTCCGGCGCCGATATGAACCAAGCGCTCGCCACAGCTTGCGCCTGGGGCGCGGAGGCGACCCGATGGGAAAGCTCGATGCTTCCCGTCGAGGCCGTAAAAAATCTTGCTTAATCTGGAAATTCTGTCTCTGTCCGTTGGATGTTGGATGAATTAAGTATGCTGTCACCGAATTTCCGAAGGCGGCCAGGGTTGGGTTGCCTCCGGACATGGATTAAGGATATAACGCGCGGCTCCCGCCTGGACATGGGAAAATAGAAACCCTGACAAGAGATCGGCTGGGCGGGAGTTGGGGGGATACTTTCGTTTCAATTACATTTCAAATGTAAATGAGGTTTTCAAGGCATGGATGTGGAATGTACCTTGTCGATCATCAAGCCGGACGCCACGGCTCGTAATATCACGGGTAAAATCAACACCTTTTTTGAAGATTGCGGGCTGCGCATTGTCGCCCAGAAGCGTCTTCGTTTGAGCCGTCAGCAGGCCGAGGCTTTTTACGCCGTCCATGCGGAGCGGTCTTTTTTCGATGAACTCTGCGATTACATGATTTCCGGTCCGGTAGTGGTCCAGATCCTCGAAGGTGAAGACGCCATCGCCAAGAACCGCAAAGTCATGGGCGCCACCAATCCGGCGAACGGGGACGAAGGCACCATCCGCAAGGAGCTTGGCATCAACGTTCAGGAAAACTCGGTGCATGGATCCGATTCGTCGGAAAACGCAGCCAAGGAAATCGCCTTTTTCTTCGCCGAGTCGGAAATCGTCGGTTGATTCTAAATATCTGACAAGGAGTTCCGGCCGTCATCGGCGCGGGGGTTCACAAGCGCGTCTTCGGGCGTCTCGGCGCCTTCGATAAGAACGCGCCCACCAGCGATGTGTAAACGTTTTTCGGCAAACAACCGCACCGCCCGCGGATAGATGCGGTGTTCCTGGGCGAGAATCCGGGCGGCCAAGGCATCGGCGTCGTCGTTGCCGCGGACGGGGACGACGGCCTGGATGATGATCGGTCCGTCGTCCATGGCCGGGCGGACAAAATGAACCGTACAGCCGGAAAAACGTACCCCCGATTCGACGACCTGCTCGTGCACGTGCACGCCCTTGAACGCCGGCAGCAGCGAAGGGTGGATATTGATCAGCCGGTCACGCCAGGGATTGATGAAACCATCGGTCAACAAGCGCATGAAACCCGCCATGCAGATCAAATCCACCCCGCTTTTCTCAAGCACTTCGTTGAGTCCCGCCTCGAAACCTTGCCGGTCCTCAAAAGCTTTGTGATCGACAACGGCCACCGGGATGCCGGCCTCCTCGGCGCGCGCCAACCCGGCGACGCCGGGAACGTTGGAAATCACCTGTGCGATGCGAGCCGGAAAGGATTTATCGGCGCAAGCATCGATCAGGGATTGCAGGTTGCTGCCACGACCGGAAATCAAGACGGCCAATTTTATCCGATCCATGCTTCCTCCAGCCCCTTGATAACGACCGCCGAGCCGTTTTCAGGGCGCCCCTTGACGGTTCCGATGGGGATCACGGTTTCTCCTTGCCGCGTCAACACCCGGCTGATCTCGGCTGCCCGCTCCGCCGCTGCCACCACCGCCATGCCGATGCCGCAATTGAAGGTCCGTGTCATCTCGTCGGCCGGGATGGCGCCTGTCTTGGCTAGCCAAGTGAAGATCTCGGGCGGGGTCCAAGAGGTGGCGTCAATTTCGGCGCAAAAGGATGCGGGGAGGACGCGGGGGATGTTCTCGACCAACCCACCGCCGGTAATATGGGCCAGCGCCTTGATGCCACGGCCGAGGGCGGCAAGACAGCTTTTCACGTAGATCCTGGTCGGTTCCAGCAACGCTTGGCCAAGGCCGAGCCCGCTGGCGAAGGGGGCCGGCTGGGCATAATCAAGACCGGCATCCTCGACAACGCGGCGAACCAGGGAAAAGCCGTTGCAATGGAGTCCGTTTGAAGCGAGCCCGAGGATGCTGTCACCTTCGCAAACTGTGCCGCCGGTCAAAATGTCCCCTCGCTGGACGGCGCCAACGGCGAAACCGGCAAGGTCGTAATCGCCTGACCCGTACATTCCCGGCATTTCCGCGGTTTCGCCGCCGATCAGGGCGCAGCCGGCCTGCTTGCAACCCTCGGCGATGCCGGAAACGATGCTTTGCGCCACCGCCAAGTCCAATTTGGCCGTCGCCAGGTAGTCGAGGAAGAACAGTGGCTCGGCGCCTTGCACCACCAGGTCGTTGACGCACATGGCGACCAAGTCGATACCGACGGTGTCGTGTTTACCCACGGCAACGGCCACTTTCAGCTTGGTGCCGGCCCCGTCGGTGCTGGCGACCAGGACAGAATCGCCGTAGCCAGCGTCTTTGAGATCGAATAGGGCGCCGAAACCGCCCAAGTCCGATACGACGCCCGGGCGGTGCGTGGATCGCGCCAGAGGCTTGATGGCTTCGACAAGATCGGCGCCGGCATCAATATCGACACCGGCATTCTTGTAGTGAAAAGTGCTAATACCTTTTTCCTTGGCCATGGTGTGTTAAATTACGTACCTCTCATGGGGTTGAAAATACCGTATCAAGGGCTCTATGCAATGATCGATCGCCGCATGCCTTTCACTCGGCGCCGGATCGTCACCTTTGTCTTGGTGTACTTGGTTTTGCCGTTGGCCGCCAACCAGACGGCGCAAGCGCAAGTGGAAAACATCTTCGAGATTCGCCGAGTCGCTGTCGACGTCACCGCCGAAACGGCAACGGCGGCGCGGGAAATAGCGCTTGCCGGCGGCGAGGCCACCGCTTTCCGGCGGCTCCTTGAGCGCCTTACACTGCGCTCCGATCATGCCCGCTTGCCTGAATTGAGCCGAGACGAGATTTCGGCCTATGTGAAAGATTTCTCCGTCGCCGAGGAAAAAGTCTCGGCGGTTCGCTACATTGCGGTTCTGAATTTCCGCTTTAAAAATGAATCCCTGCGCCGGTTGCTGATCAACAATCACATTCCTTTCGCCGAAACACTTTCAAAACCGGTCCTGGTTCTGCCCGTCTATCAAGCGGCAGGGGCGCTGTTTCTGTTCGACGATCCCAATCCTTGGCGGGAAGCCTGGAGGGCATTTCCGGAGCAAGACGGCCTAGTGCCATTGGTACTGCCCAGGGGAGACCTGCTGGACATTGCCGCCATCGGGCCCGAACAGGTGCTAGACGGTGACACTCAACGTTTGGACGCTATTGCGTCGCGTTACAGCGCCGGTGATACCCTCGTCGCCCATGGAACCTTGCGCATGAATGCCAGCGGCGGCTCCGACCTGAAGGTCTTTGTGACCCGTTACGGCACGGCGCAAGTTTCACAAACCATGGTCAAGACTTTTTCCCCGGTCGTCGGCGAAAGCCTGCAAAGCTTGTTGACGCGGGCGGCCAGCGAGCTGATCAGCCAGGTCGATGATAACTGGAAGGAGGACAATCAGTTGCAATTCGGTCAACAGGCCGTGGTCGCGGTAACTGTGCGGATCGGGAGGTTGGCGGACTGGCTCAAGGTGCGCGAACAGCTTGCCGGTGTCGCCGTCATAAGCCGTATCGATCTTGTGCTGTTGTCCCGGGACGAAGTGAGAGTCAACCTGCATTACATCGGCGACCAGGATCAACTTGCCCTGGCATTGGAGCAAGCCGACCTGATCATTACCAGGGAAGGAGACAACTGGATTTTAGGGCTGTCCTCGGCTGCTCGGCAAAGGGGGACATAGTGTTCCGTCTTGCTGGTTTGCGCATATCAGAGCCGGGGCGCTGAGCCTGTGAATATTCCCAACCTCATCTCTCTCGGCCGCTTGCTCTCCGTGCCGGTCACTGTTTGGCTGATCCTGGCGGATGAAATCCAGGCTGCTTTTTGGCTATTCATCGCCGCCGGCATCAGCGACGGAATCGACGGATTTATCGCCAAACGCTTCAACGCCGAAAGCAAACTCGGCAGGTTTCTCGATCCGATTGCCGACAAGGCGCTCTTGGTCAGCGTCTTCATAACTTTGGGCCAAGAGGAGTTTTTGCAGGCTTGGCTGGTGATCCTGGTGGTTTTTCGCGATGCCCTGATCGTCGGCGGCGCCCTCTTGTTCGAAACCTTGACCCATTCGCTGACCATGGAACCCCTGAAAATCAGCAAGGTCAATACCGTTGCCCAAATCATACTTGCCGCCACCGTTCTTGGCTTTAACGGCTTTGGAGTCAATGATCCGGGAATCATCGCCGCCATGGTCGTCGTTGTTGCTCTGACCACGGTTCTTTCCGGTTTGCTATATGTGGTCAAATGGACCGACCGCGCCGGCGACATGGAGGACAACAAGTGACAAGGGAAATGCGCTTTGCTGTTTGGTTTACCGGCCTGGCGTTGTTCTTGGCGCTGCTTTCCCTGCTCAGCGGCGTGCTGTTTCCTTTCGTGGCGGGAATGGCGGTGGCCTATTTTCTTGATCCGCTTGCCGACCGTCTGGAGAAATGGGGTGCTTCCAGGACATTGGCGACAGTCCTCATTATCACCGCCTTCTTCGTGGCGGCGGTGGCCCTGGCGATCTTTTTGTTTCCTCTGTTGCAAGGCCAGGTGGTCGGGCTTTTCACCCGTTTACCGGATTTGGTCGAGGCACTCCGCCATCAGGCCGATCCTCTCCTGAAACAGATGTGGGCCGACCTTTCTCCCGACACTCTCGAGCAGCTGCAGGGCGCCGCCAGATCCTTTGCCAGCAAGGCCGTGCAATGGATTCTCGATCTGCTCGCCGGTTTATGGAGAGGCGGCCTGGCGTTATTCCAACTTTTGTCCTTGGTGCTCATCACGCCGGTTGTCGCTTTCTACCTGTTGCGCGATTGGGATCTCATCGTTGCCCGCCTGGACGACTTGCTGCCCTGTAAATCGGCGCCGGTGATCCGCGTGCAATTGGCGGAAATCGACCGCACCATCGCCGGGTTCGTGCGCGGGCAAGCAAGCGTCTGCCTGGTCTTGGCCGGTTTCTACGGAATTTGCCTGACCCTGGTGGGGCTGCAATCCGGACTTCTGGTCGGCATCGGCGCCGGTTTGATCTCGTTCATCCCTTATGCCGGTGCCTTGGCGGGGATCGCCTTGGCCTTGGGCATTGCCCTGGCCCAGTTCTCAGAATGGACACCGATCGCCCTGGTGACGGTGGTTTTCCTCGTCGGACAGACGGCGGAAAGTTACGTTCTTACGCCAAAACTGGTCGGCGACCGGGTGGGCCTGCAACCCGTTTGGATTATTTTCGCTTTGTTGGCCGGTGGCGCTCTATTTGGGTTCACCGGCATTTTGCTGGCGGTACCGGTGGCCGCCGTGATCGGCGTCATGGTCCGCTTCGCCATCAAACAGTATTTGCAAAGCCGTTTCTATCACGGTGAAGAGTCTTTGCCGGCCGCCGCCGACAAGGATGAATAGTGAGTGCTTATCGGCAGATGCCTTTGGCTTTCGACCACCGGCCGGCTTTATCGGGCGAGGATTTCCTAGTCGCGCCGGGTAACGCCGAGGCCGTCGCCTGGATCGATCGGTGGCCCGACTGGCCGATGCCGGCGTTGATCCTGTTTGGCGCCGCCGGTTGCGGCAAGACCCATCTGGGCCAAGTCTTCTTAGGCTTGAGCGAAGGACGGACCATCACCCCGGAACAACTTGCCCGGACGGAACCGCCACGGCTCCTCAAAGGCACTTCCACCTGCCTGCTTGACGATGCGGCGGCCTTTCTCGATAGTGGTCTCGAGGAGCCGCTTTTGCATCTTTACAACATAGCCGAGGAGACCGGTTCCCGGATGATGCTGACAGCGCGCCGTTCGCCGGCCTGCTGGCGGGTGGCGCTCGCCGATCTTCGCTCACGCCTCAACGCCGCCCCGGCGATCGGCATCGAGCCGCCCGACGACACCCTTATCGCGGCGGTTATCGTAAAACTTTTCAGCGACCGCCAGTTGCGGATCGACGGCGAGATCATCGATTACATGCTGGTCCGCATGGAGCGCTCCTTCGAGGCGGCGCGGCGCCTGGTCGCGGCAATTGACGCCCGCTCCCTGGCCAGCCACCGCAACATTACCGTGCCCCTGGTCCGTCAGGTACTGTCCGAATTCGGGAAGGAACAGCAGGAAATTTAAACGTTTTCGTCAAGCCCAACATCATCACTGGAATCGTCAACTTGAAGATGGGATACTGAGCTAGATTGGAAAGGCGGGGGACCGCGGTCCATTGACCTGGACGTTCGCTTCAAGATCAATTCGGCCCTGTTGACGAAAGCGGCGCGCCGCCAACTTGGCGAGTTGGGCAAGGCGCTGACCTCGCCCAGGCTGGCCAAGGCGAAATTCCAAATCAATGGCCATACCGACGTCTCCGGAGCCGCCGCTCATAACAAGGCCCTGTCGGCAAAGCGGGCGCGTGCGGTGAAGTCCTATCTGGTCCAGAGGTTCGGCATCGATCGGCACCTCCTCGCCACCCATGGCTGGGGCGAAGAACGTCTAAAGGATTCCCTCGATCCGAACAATCCCGTAAACCGCCGCGTCGAAATCTGCAACTGGACCCGTGGCGTCAGACCGAGTAACTGCAGTACCAGTTCGCCACTCTTGGGCAACAAGATGTTGGTGTTGACGGTTAGAACGCCATGGTAGGTTTGCAGTTGGAACTGTCCCTGGCCGTTGTCGGCGACAACCCTGCCTTCAAGCATGGATCCAGGGTTAACCTGGATGGGGGATGAAGGCGGATTGACAACAGTGACCGTCACCGGCAGAGGCGGCAATGGCGCCGGCGGCGTTGACGGGGGGGGAACAACAGTGGTCATAGCTGTCCGGGAGTTGTTGCATTATGCCCTAATTTTTCCGGCAATGGTTTCCACGTCAGTGGCGGCCTCGCTATTGGGATAACGGGTCAGGATCGACACCTGACTGCGGATGGCGTCACGCACTTTGTCGTCACGGCGGATAATGCCCAATAACGGCGGCGATATTTTGAGGAATCCTTCACAGGCTTTAAGCAAGGTGTTGTATGTCCGCTCGCCCTCGCGGATGGAATTGGCCATGTTGACAATGATGCGGATATCGGCGCCGGGACATTCCATATGGGTAATCTTGATGAAGGCATAGGCATCGGTAAGGGATGTCGGCTCGTCGGTGGCAAGTACCAAGC
>DASCPW010000005.1:0-4919 GCA_036012725.1 Rhodospirillales bacterium | reverse complement strand
CAGTCTTGAAACGCACTAGAGCATTTCCGGTTCACATGCGTGCACCTAAAATGCTCTATCTATTTGTTTTAAATGCAAATGCGTCGTTGCGGATGAACCCATCCGTCAGGGATATACACTATCCGTAGTGTTTCTCGATCAGGTCCTTGTGCTCGCGCTTGAATATCGTCCACTCGCCAGTCTGCGGATCGAGGCGCGAGTTGACGAAGCATTTCCAGTTCTCTTCGTCGAGATCGGGGAAGTCGGCGCGGTAGAAAAAGCCGGGATAGCGGGTCTCCTCGCGGAACTGGATATGGCGAAGGTGGATCTCCGCCGTGCGCAGGCGGTGGTAGTTCTCCCACGCCCGCAACAGCTCATGCAGGTCCTTGGCGCGCAGGTTGACGCTATCATCGCGCAGCATTTCGATATGCTGCAAGCCAATCTCGAGAAGCTTGGCGTTGGTGCTGTAATAAGTGGCGACCCCGGCGACATACTCGTCCATGTACTTCTGCAGGCGCTGCTGGAACATCGTAGGCGTAATGTAAAACGGATTGACGTCTTCCGCCGTCGTCTTGTCTTTATGCTCCAGGTAAGTGCGCACCGGACGGTAAATCTCTTCAGCAAGCGCCCCGGCGTCGCTCTTCAAAGCCGCCGTGAAGCTGCTGTGCTCGTTAACGAAGCGGACAATTGACTTGCCGGCGATGCGGCCCTCGGCATACGAGCCGGAAGAAAACTTGTGGCCCGAGGCGCCAACCCCGTCGCCGGCGGTGAACAACCCCGTAACCGTCGTCATCCGGTTATATCCCCAGCGCCACTCGGCCGGCGAGTTCATGTCCTCCGGTCCCGATACCCAGATGCCGCAACAGCCGGCGTGCGAGCCAAGAAGATAAGGCTCCGTCGGCATCAGCTCCGACATCGTATCCTCGGGGCGGATGTTCATCCCCGCCCAGTGGCCGGCCTGGCCGATGCACATGTCGAGAAAATCCTCCCAGGCCTCCGCCTCGAGATGCTTGACCTCTTTCGGCGTCATCGTCTCGGCAAGCTTCGCCATGGCCGACGGTGTGTCCATCAGGATCGGTCCCCGACCCTCCTTCATCTCTTTGAGCATCATGTGGTTGCGAAGGCAGGTCGGAATCACGGTGGCCTTGTCATAAGGCGCGAAGTCCTTCAGCATGCCGGCGTTATTTGCCGAGTAGTCCTCCCCGTAGCCGTTGACCGCTCGCGACTTGAACAGCAAAAACCACGCCCCGACCGGACCGTAGCCATCCTTGAACCGGGCCGGAACGAAGCGGTTCTCCATCATCGTCATCTCGGCTCCGACTTCCGCCGCCATGGCATAGGTCGAGCCGGCATTCCACACCGGATACCAGGTGCGCCCCATACCCTCGCCGGTAGAGCGCGGACGGAATACGTTCACCGCCCCCCCGCAGGCCACCAAAACGGCGTTGGCGCGGATCACGTAAATCTTGTTCTCACGCACCGACAAGCCAACAGCGCCGGCTATCCGGTTGTCCTCGTTAGCGTCGAGCAGAAGCTTGACGATAAACACACGCTCAAGAATATTGTCGATGCCCAAGGCCTTCTTCGCCGCCTCGGCGACAATCGTCTTGTAACCCTCGCCATTGATCATGATCTGCCATTTGCCCGAACGCACCGGCTTGCCGCCCTCGGAAAGCGGAACACCTTCTGTCTCCTTGTCCTTCCACACCGGCAGGCCCCATTCCTCGAACAGATGCACCGTGCCGTCGACATGCCGGCCAACGTCAAACACCAAGTCGTCCCGCGTGATCCCCATCAAGTCCGCCGACACCATCCGGCAGTAGTCCTCCGGGGAGTTCTCCCCCAAATAGGTGTTGATCGCCGACAACCCCTGCGCAACCGCCCCGGAACGGTCCACGGCGGCCTTGTCGACAAGGGTGATCTTGACATCATCGCCGGCCCAGCGTCGCGCTTCAAAAGCCGCCCCACAGGCCGCCATGCCGCCGCCGATAATCAAAATGTCGGTTGCCATCTCGACAATCTCGGGATTGTCAAACGTTCCTTCGCTCATCAAACATTCCTCCCTGTCCAGGCGTACCGCACGGCCTTTGCCTGTACCGCCGCCATTAAAACCCCATTACCTCATCAAGAGATTGTCGGCAGAGTCCGGCCCGCCTCGGTGAACAAAAGCTGGCTCGATATGTCACCCGCATCGGGCTTGTTGCTATAAGGGTCGATGGAGCCCACCGGTGTCGTACGAACCGGAAACTTGAAACGCTTCACCTGGCCGTCGCGGAACTTGATCGTCCACATGATCGCCTGGTCGGTGCGCAACGGGATCACCGCACCGCCCATGGGAACCACGTCGGCATAAGCCCGAACCTCAATCGCCTGCTGAGGACAGGCCTTGACGCAGCACTGACATTCCCAACACTGATCCGGCTCCTGGTTATAGGCCTTCATCCGATCCGTGTCCAAAACCATCAGGTCGTTCGGGCAGATGTACATGCAGGCAGTTACATCACCGCCCTTGCAGCCATCACATTTTTCCGTATGCACGAAAGTCGGCATCTATCGTCTCCATGGGCAAAGGGGTTTGGTGCTCTCTCGCGAGCCCCAACTTCGATTTGACTATCAATTTAATGGGGATGTATGGCCGGTCTCCGGTAATTTGTATATTCTATTAATGTTATGAAATGATAGGCAATATAAATAATCACCAAAGGCCTTCCATCACCGCAAATGAACCTCCCGCCAAGGGCATGCCGTCTTGCATGAAAAGCCGAGGTAGCTGTTTTAAATGGCCGGTTTTTGGTATAAAATATCGTCCTTCAAATTGTCGGAGGCGATCCTTAATCAAGGCAAGAAGGCGGACCCCAGGCTGCCTGAAAAGGCAAATAAAAATTTGGCGGGGGAAGGCGCCAAAGTAGGCAAGGCTAGCGGTGCCAAGACCCACGACGATGCAAGGCAGCAGGTCGATAAGTCGTTGAGACTTGAAGCCGATGTGGCGCGCGAAGCGAGGACAGATCTTAGCGCGGGCACCGGACATGTGGACGCGCTGACGGCGGCCAGGACGCTGATTTCGGCGCGCGGTCGGGCACCCAGTTTCACCGGAACCGACGGCAGCCCATTGCCTGCTCCCGGAATACAGCACCCCGGCATCGCGCCGATCGGCCAAAGCCCCGGCCTCAACAAACACCTGGTCACCGGTGATCCACGGAACCTGGAAATAGCCATGGGCCAAAGCGGATATGCCCCCTCCCAGCAAAAAGTTTATGCACTGACGATCAATAAGTACGTCCAGCAAATGCTGAAAAACAGATTCGACTGGAGCAGTCCCGATTACAACGGCGGCAAGATTCTTGCCATCGGACCGGACAACGTAATCATCCACGGCCACCACAGAATGGTCGCCGCCGAGATCGTTCGCCGGCTTACCGGAAGAGATATTTTCGAAGGGCCTAACCCGATCGTTTCCGAGGGCCGCTGGGTAAGGATGGACACTATTAAAAGAGCGTCCCGTCCGATGGGATGGCGGGGCATTGGCGTCGAGGGGCCGCCGCCGGTCACCGGCCCAACAGGCGGGACCGCCACCGCTCCCGGCCCGGGATAACCCGCCGGCGGCGGCCGGAATCACCCCAGCATGCCGCGGATCTTGCTCTCGTACTCCGGGAAATAACGAGAGATGACGGGTAGGTCGAAGCGGCCGAGAATGCTGGTGTTGGACTCACGCGCAAGCAGGAATTCAAAGGACTTCTCCACCAGGGTCTCAGCGGGAACGGCGCCGCCGGTCAGCTTTTCATAAACGTCCGGGCTCACTGTCACCGTGTGGGTTGTCGTCCTTCCCGCCGTCACCGTTACCTTGAAAGTGGTCTCATCCGTTTTCTCGACAACAATCGTCATGTCTGGTTCCTTTCACCATTGCCCTGCGCCACCGACAGGTTAACAAGGGCCAAAGCCGTTGTCGCCATAGATCCCGATCAACGCCGGCCAGATGCCACGAAGCCGCCTTGACCTGTTTGGGGGAATGCTACAGCATTCGTCCTCGATTCGCCGTTCCGGCGAATGGTTTCGTTATCGCGGCGCTTGCATTAAAGGACGGCGTCCGTCCGGGGGAAGTGGCAGAGACATTGATCTCCGAGATCTCAGAGGTTTCGAGAAAACGGATGCACGCTGGCGCAAATTCCGTTCCATTCTGTTTGCTGCCGGCGGAACGCCATAGGTCCACGATCGGCAAAGACTTAAGGCGTGATGGCTAACAAAATAAATCTTGTGTCAGTGAGTTTTCTCGTCGCCAGCAACAACGCCCAGGAACGCCAGGCGGCCAAGGGCATCCTCCATACACTGGGGGCAAGGAATATTCGCCTCGTTCCCAACGGTTTCGAAGCCATCGCGGAAATGAAAAGATTTCCGGCCGATGTTGTCTTCTGCGAGTGGGACATGTCGCCCTAACTGGTCATCGTAACCATCGGGGCGCAACCGGTTCCCTGATGATGCAAGCGATTCCGCCGTGAAAAAAAGGATGATAAGGAAGTGGGCAAAAGCATGATAAGCATGATAAGAGAGCGCCAAGATGACATCGGCACTCATCACGCCGTTTGATAATGGTTAGCCATGGCGCAAATTTTGCCGTGGCTGCTGGATGATAAGCCGGGAATGGGACCGCAAATGAGCAATGCCGACGCAATAAAGGAAAAATTTCTTCAGTCCCTGGATCAAAGCCGAATTGGGACCGAGCCATTCCGGCATTGGTATCTCAGCGACGTGTTCCCGGAGGAATCCTGTAGCGCCATAAAGGCGCTCCCTTTCGACCCGCCCAGGATAGAGGATACCGAGGGAAAGCGGGAAACGCACAATAGCACCAGAACGTTCTTTTCAGTGGACTGGCGACGCCGCTTCGATGTTTGCCGGGACATGGCGGAGGCGTTGCAAAGCAAGGCAACCGTCAGGAAGCTGGAACA
>DASCPW010000004.1:0-12891 GCA_036012725.1 Rhodospirillales bacterium | reverse complement strand
TGTTGCAGTGAAGGGACGCCCTCTCTGTCGGTCTTGCTGCTATTCCCCGTTTCTCTTGAGTTTGGTGGCCAGGGCGGCGGCCATGAAATCGTCGAGGTCGCCATCGAGAACGGCCTGGGTATTGCTGGTTTCCACTTTCGTTCGCAGATCCTTGACCATTTGATAGGGTTGCAGGACATATGAACGGATCTGATGACCCCAGCCGATCTCGGTTTTAGCTTCACGCTTGGCCTTGGCTTCCTCCTCGCGTTTGTACAGTTCCTGTTCGTACAGCCTCGCCTTCAACATCGACATGGCGGTGGCGCGGTTCTTGTGTTGTGAGCGGTCGTTCTGGCACTGCACGACGATGCCGGTGGGAAGATGGGTCAGGCGGATGGCACTGTCGGTTTTGTTGACATGCTGGCCGCCGGCGCCGGACGCTCGATAGGTGTCGACGCGCAGGTCCTTGTCCCTGATCTCTATCTCGATTGCGTCATCGACCACCGGATAGACCCAAACCGAGGCGAAACTGGTGTGCCGCCGGGCACTGGCGTCGAAAGGCGAGATACGAACCAGCCTATGCACGCCGCTTTCGGTACTCATCCAGCCATAGGCGTTAGCGCCCAGCACCCTAATCGTCGCCGATTTCAGGCCGGCTTCCTCGCCGCCGCTTTCTTCCAGCCATTCAACCTTGTAATCGTGCGATTCGGCCCAGCGGACGTACATGCGCAAAAGCATCTCCGCCCAGTCCTGGGCCTCGGTGCCGCCGGCGCCGGCGTGAACTTCCAGGTAACAATCGTTGGCGTCGGCCTCGCCCGACAGCAAGGCCTGAAGTTCCTCCTTGGCGGCACGCCCTCTCAACGTTTTCAGAGCCGCCTCGGCATCGGCGATAATATCTTGATCGTCTTCCGCCGAGCCCAATTGGATTAGCTCGATATTGTCGGCAAGCTCGCGCTCCAGGCTATCCATGGCTTTGAGGCCGTTTTCCAGGCGCGAGCGTTCGCGCATCAATGTTTGCGCTTTTACCGGGTCTTTCCAAAGCTCCGAATCTTCAGCCTTGGCGTTTAATTCCTCCAGCCGGGCGAGGGTGGATTCGTAGTCAAAGATGCCTCCTCAGCAGCTCTAGCGACTGCTCGATTTCTTCCGTCAGGACTTCAATTTCGGCACGCATTTAAGCTTCTCCGTTTCTTTTTCAGGAATTTTTTAACCACAAAGGCGCGCCAATACAAAGGCCAAGATCAGCCCTTTGCTTTTACCCCGCCCGTCAGCCGGAAAATTCCTTCAGTACAGGCCGCCGGTACCGGTGGCGGGGGTGTCGCTTACGGTTGTGGTATAGCCTTCCAGGACCTCGCTATTTTCCGTTGGCACGGTACCGGGCTTGAAAGCCTCCAGAATAACGTAGCGGTCTCCCTTCTTCGCCAGCCGGCCGGTGGTTCCGTTCACGCGCACCAGGCGAATGCCCGGCGGAATGCGGAAGGGGACGGTGGGCTGTCCCTGTAAAGCCTTGGCCATGAAATTGCGGAAAATGGGAGCGGCAACCGAGGCGCCTTGCTCTTTGCGGCCCAGCGTGCGCGGCTCGTCGAAGCCGGCGAACACCCCCACCGCCAAGTCCGGCGAAAAGCCGATGAACCATGTATCGACACTGTCATTGGTGGTGCCGGTCTTGCCGGCTAGCGGTTTGCCGACCGTCTTGATCCGTCTGCCGGTGCCGCGTTGGACCACGCCGCGCAATATGGAAACCACCTGATAGGCACTTAAGGGGTTGGTAACCTCTTGGCGGTGCTCCGCAATGACCGGCACCGGTTGGTTCATCCAAAAAGTGGCGCGGCAAACGGCGCAGCCACGGTTGTCGTGACGGAACACGGTGCGGCCGTGGCGGTCTTGGATGCGGTCGATCAAGGTCGGCGTAATTCTCTTTCCGCCGTTGACCAGCATGGCGTAAGCGGTGGTGATCTTAAGAAGCGTCGTTTCCGTGGCGCCCAAGGATGAAGCGAGCCGGCGCGGCAATGTTGCGACGAGACCGAATCGTTCGGCGTATTCGGCCACTTTTTCCATACCGATGGTTTGCGCCAAGCGCACGGTCATCAGATTGCGCGATTTCTCGACCCCCAACCGCATGGTGCTGGGACCATAAAATTTTTTGGTATAGTTGGAAGGGCGCCATTTCGGCAATCCAGGCCCTTGGTCGATGACAAAAGGAGCATCCAGGATCAAAGTCGAGGGCGAAAAACCGCTGTCCAAGGCCGCCAAATAGACGAAAGGCTTGAATGCCGAGCCCGGTTGCCGCATGGCCTGGGTGGCTCGGTTAAACTGGCTTTTGGCGTATTCATAGCCGCCGGTCATGGCCAAAATACGTCCCGTATGGGGATCCAAGGCCACCAGGGCCCCTTCGATCTCGGGGATTTGTCGCAAGCCGAAAGTATTTTCCGGATAAATTTTGCCTTTGGCATCGGCGGTGACAGATTCGACGGCGATTACGGCACCCAGGGTCAAAACGCTGGCCGCTTCCAGCACGGGCGGACCCAATTTCTGATCTTCCATCCAAGGCCGCGCCCATTTCATCTCGGCCAGGGGAATACGCCCGTGGCTGGTGTCGCGAAAGCCGATGTCGGCACCAGCCTTGTCAACACCCAGGACCACTGCCAGCTGCCAGCCGCCGAGGCCAGGGGGAGGGTCCACATTGGCCAGCCTGGCGGGCCAATCGGCACCCACTTCCATGCTGGCGAGGGGGCCGTGCCAGCCGTGGCGGCGGTTATATGTTTCGAGTCCTTGGCGCAGGACCGTATCGGCGATCTCCTGGAGCCTCGGATCGAGCGTTGTGCGCACTAAAAGACCACCTTTGTACAATTGACGTTCGCCATAGCGTTCGGCCAGTTCGCGGCGGACGTTCTCGGCAAAATATTCAGCCCTGATGAACTCGGTTTTGGCCATCTGGCGCACTTCCAGCCTCATGGCTCGGGCCATTTCCGCCTCGTCGGCGGTGATCAGGCCGTCCATCAACATACGTCCGATGACCCAATCGCGGCGTTTCTTGGCGGCGGCGGGATACTTGACAGGATGATAATTATTGGGAGCCTTGGGCAGGGCGGCGAGATAGGCGGCCTCGGCGGTGGTCAGTTCGTTCAAGGACTTGTTGAAATAGTTCAACGCCGCCGCCGCAACGCCGTAGGAACCGAAGCCCAAATAAATCTCGTTTAGATAAAGCTCTAAAATCCGATCCTTGTTGAAAGCGCGCTCCATACGGAAGGCAAGGATAGCTTCCTTGATTTTACGCTCCCAGGACACCTCATTGTTAAGCAGAAAATTCTTCGCCACCTGCTGGGTAATGGTGGAAGCGCCAACGAGACGGCGGTCTTTTCCCAAGTTTCTGACGTTGGTTAGCATGGCGCGGGCGATGCTCAGAAAATCAACGCCGGGATGGCTATAAAAGTGCCTGTCCTCGGCCGAGAGAAAGGCCCGTACAACCAGCTTCGGCATTGCCTTGATAGGCACGAAAACCCGTTTCTCGACGGCGTATTCGGACAACAGCCGTCCATCGCCGGCATAGACCCTGGTCATCACCGGCGGCTCATAGTCGGCGAGCTGGCGATAGTCGGGTAAGGCGCGCCCGAAATGATGGAAAACGAACAGCATCCCCACCGCGCCCAGGATGGCCAAAATGAAAACTGATCCCAACAGGCTGAGGATGGCTTTGAACATGGTCTCACATAACCGGAAAATTTGTGCGGAGAGAGTATTATAACCGAGCTGACCGGATGTTTCAGTTAGCGTGAAAATATGGCCGACTTATGACGGCGATGGGAAACGGGTTATTTCCTGTAAGCCTCTTCGATTTGGGCGAAATAGCTTTCGATGGCGCGCTCGATAGACGAGGCCAATTTTGCGCGGTAGCCTTTACTTCTCAGCGCCTGTTCGTCCTGGCGGTTGGATAGGAAACCCACTTCAATCAGGACGGAAGGCACATCGAGCGCCTTGAGGACAGCGAAACCGGCGAACCGATGGCTATTTCGCAGAATCCGGATTTTATGCTTTAACTCTCCAACCAGAGACGAGGCGAAATGAACAGACTGATTCATGGTTTCGCGCTGAGCCAGGTCGATGAGGATGTTGGTGACCTCGGGTGATTCGTTGCTGAGATCGACCCCGGCGATGAGATCGGCCTTGTTTTCTTGCTCGGCCAACTCCGCCGCTTCCTTGTCCGAGGCCTTTTCGGAAAGGGTATAGACGGAAAGGCCGCGTATGTTCTTGTTCTTGATGGAATCGGCATGAATAGACATGAACAGATCGGCGCCGGCTTCACGGGCGATGACGACGCGATCACGCAAGCGGATGAAAATATCGCGGTTACGTGTCAAAACGACGCGAAAACGACCGCTGCGTTCTAAACGTTTCTTGATTTCACGGGCCACGGCCAAGGTGATGTGCTTCTCGTACATTCCTTTGGCGCCAATGGTGCCGGGGTCGACGCCGCCATGGCCTGGATCGATGGCGACGACCCATTTCTTTTGACGTTTCCGGGCCATAGGCTTGCGTAAAGGTGGTGAAAACGGGGCCGCCGCCCTTTCCGGGGATGCGGCGGAAAACCGAGGCTGAGAGGCTTGCCACAGTCCCGTTGCTGGTGAATTTCCTTGCTTGGCCGCGCCGCCGGTTGCGACCAAATCGATCACCAATCGGTACTTATGGCCAGCCGACGGCGCCACCAAAAAAGCTCTGGCAATCGCCGCCGGTCCATTGACATACAGAACCACGCGGGAATTTTTCGTCTTGTGCAAGCCGTAACGGAGTGTTTTCAACAACCCTGTTCGGCTTGGCAAGGGCTGCCCAGGAAGACGCCACCCCACCTCCGGTAAATCAACGACAATGCGCTCGGGATCGGACAAGGTGAAAACATTGAACGTCACCTGACTGGTCAAATCGAAGACGCACCGGGTCATGCCGCCATGCTCGCCAACCCGTACATCCGTGACGACGGCTTCGGCGGCGGCGGGGTGCGGGGCGGCGCCGAAAATAAGCCCCGCCGGCAAGACAAGAAAAAGCAGATGAAAAACGGAAACAAACCGCGGCATAAAGCATTTTCCCGCTGTAAGGCCCTTAAAAATACCGCCAAAAAATGTCACACGGTCTTGCTGTTAACCTCAATGGGCTTAATATTCCACAGAGCTAAAAGCAACAAGACGATTGTCGAACTTAATTCCTACCGTTATGTTAACAAAGTGGCTGTCTGCAACTATTGGAAATATCATCAGCCGCGATTGAATGATTTCTTAGTCTTAGGATTTCTCAATGCCGGATAGAGCAGCGCGAACGACTCCCGTTCAAAATCTACCCATGAAAATGGTCAGAGGGTATTTCGCTGGCGCCTCCGGCTGCATGCGAACACCAAAATTTTGCACCTCTAGGCCCCGTTCCCGCGCCCGCCGAATTCTAGGGCCGGGCATACGGATGGCTGTGGTGCCATGGAGTCAACAAGTTAATGACCAGCAAAAAAATGCTTATCGACGCCAGTCACCCGGAGGAAACCCGGGTGGTGGTTCTCAGCGGAAGCCGTTTAGAAGATTTTGACGTCGAAGTAGAATCCCGAAAGCGACTTAAAGGCAACATATATTTAGCAAAAGTCACCAGGGTTGAACCATCCCTGCAAGCGGCCTTTGTCGATTTCGGCGGCAACCGTCACGGATTCCTCTCCTTTAGCGAAATTCATCCCGACTACTGCCAGATTCCCATTGAAGACCGGCAAGCGCTGGTTGCTGAGCAAGACCCCGCCGAAAAAGCCGACGCGGACGGTAAATCGGTGGATGACGGCGAGGCGAATGGTGAAAAACTGGAAACCATCGGCGGGGACGACAGCGAAGAGGTTGAGGCCCATTGGGTCAAGCCTTCGCTGCGCCGCTACAAAATCCAGGAAGTCATCAAGCGCCGCCAGGTCATGCTCATCCAAGTGGTCAAGGAGGAACGGGGCCACAAGGGCGCGGCGCTTACCACTTACATTTCACTGGCCGGACGCTATTGCGTATTGATGCCCAATACGGCGCGCGGCGGTGGCATCTCGCGGAAGATTACCAACGGCGCCGATCGCAAGCGATTGAAATCCGTTCTCGGCAACCTTGGCATTCCCGAGGGTGTCGCGGTCATCGTGCGTACCGCGGGCATCAATCGCAGCAAGCCGGAAATCAAGCGTGATTACGAATATTTGATGCGTCTTTGGGACGGCATCCGCAATTTAACATTGCAATCGATGGCTCCGGCCCTGATCCACGAAGAGGGCAACTTGATCAAGCGCGCCATCCGCGACCTCTACAGCCGTGATATCGACGAGATTATCGTCAATGGCGACACCGCTTACCGCATGGCCAAGGATTTCATGAAGCTAATGATTGCCAGCCACGCCAAGCGGGTGAAAAAGTACCGCGAAACCGGTAAATCCCTGATGCATTATTATCATGTGGAAAGCCAGTTGGATGCCATTCACTTGCCTGAAATCCAGCTCAAGTCCGGTGGCTACATCGTCTTTAGTCCCACCGAAGCCCTTGTCGCCATCGACGTCAACTCAGGCCGTTCCACAAAAGAGCGAAATATCGAGGAAACGGCGCTGAGAACCAATCTGGAGGCCGCCGACGAAATCGCCCGCCAATTACGTCTGCGCGATCTTGCCGGGCTCATAGTCATCGATTTCATCGACATGGAAGTTCGGCGCAACAACGTCAAGGTCGAGCGGCAGCTCAAGGAAGCCATGCGCAGCGACCGCGCCCGTATTCAAATGGGTAGGATCAGTCTTTTTGGCCTTCTGGAAATGTCCCGCCAGCGGTTGCGGCCCAGTCTGATTGAAACCAGTTCCAAACCCTGCCCCCATTGTAGCGGCTCGGGCATTCGGCGCTCAACGGAATCTGCCGCCTTGAACGTTTTGCGCGCTATCGAAGAGGAAGGCAACCAGAACCATTCGAAAGAGATTACCGTCCATGTTTCGACGGAAGTGGCGCTTTATATCCTCAATCAGAAACGCGCCGCCCTGGCCAATATCGAGAGCCGTAACGATTTTATCGTCAGCCTGTCCGCCGATGATTCGCTCATTCCGCCGAATCATCGCATCGAACGGGGAAAGACAGCGCCCACCAAAGCCCCCGCTGTCCCGATCGCCGGCGGTGAAGGCTTGGCGGCGAAAGAAAGACCTCAATCGGAGGGCGGAGAAGAAAGCCCCAAGCGACGTCGCCGCCGCGGCCGCGGGCGCCGCCGCCGAAAACCCATTGGCGAGGAGCAGGAAGCAACGGTCGAGGCCGGGAAAAACAGCGCCACGGACCAAGTTGCCGAGACATCCCAGGAGACCGCCACGGAAACGGCAACCGGTGAAACGGACGAATTCCGGGGCAAACGCCGCCGCGGTAGGCGCGGTGGACGCCGGCGGTCCCGTAAAAGCCCTGACACGCAGGTCGAAACCGGCAAGCCGGAAAGCGAGGACAAACAGGAACGGAGCAAAGATTCCGCGGTTGATACCTCCTTGCTGAGCGGTCCCCCAGAGGCCATTCTCTTACAGCCTCCCGAAAGCGAAACCATCTTGCTTGTCTCTTCTGCCGACGAATTCAAGGCGGCGCCGATGGAAGCAAAAACCAAGAGCGGGTCCAGCACCCAAAAATGCCGCTCGGTCAAAAGCACCGCTGGAAAGCGCAAGCAAAAAGAGACTACTTCCAAAACCGAGGCCACAACCCAAATCGTTGGCCCCGAACCGAAGACCGTGGAAAAGAAACCGAAAAAGGCAAAGGCAAAGACAAAGGCAAAGACAAAGACAAAGACAAAGACAAAGACAAAGACAAAGACAAAGGCAAAGGCAAAGGCAAAGGCAAAGACAAGGGCCGCACCCAAGCGCCGGCGTAAGGCCAAGACCGTCGATGCCGCCGGTGACATCGGCGCCAAGGGTGAAACCGCCGCCAAGGACCAGACGGAAGCGGGCGGGAATGAAAGCAAGGCCGGTAAAACCACCGTCATTGACGTCGGCGCGGACAAGGGGCGGGAGCAACCGGAATCACGGCGCAAGGGCTGGTGGCAACGCTTTAGCGGCTGAACCCGAGGTTCCGTTCGCGCAACCGGTTGGGATCAAAGCCGCCATTCAATGAGTCTATCCGCCGCTTTCACCATGTCATCGGTGGCGCCGGAAAAAGAAAAACGGACGTATTGGTTGCCGCGCTTGGGGTCGAAATCGACCCCTGGCGTTGCCGCCACCCCGGTTTCCACCAGCATCCGTTGACAGAAATCCTCGCTGTCATTGGTCAAGTGGGCGACATCGGCATAAAGGTAAAAAGCGCCCTCGGATGCGGCTAGCTTATCGAACCCGGCTTTCGGCAGTTCCCCCTGGAGCACCGCCCGGTTGCGAGCGTAGCGGGCGACGTTGGCGTCCAACTCTTGCTGGCAGTCAAATACCGCAATGGCCGCATTTTGGGACAGGGTCGGTGGCGAGATAAACAGATTCTGCGCCAAGCATTCCACCGAGCGCAGCAGTCCCTCTGGGACCACCATCCAGCCAAGCCGCCAGCCGGTCATCGAAAAATACTTCGAAAAGCTGTTGATGATGATGATTTCGGAATCGAAAGCGGCGGCGGTCTCCGCCGGCTCCCCGTAAGTGATGCCATGGTAGATTTCGTCGGATATCAAGCGAATCCTATTTTCGGCGCAATAGTTGCTAAGTGCCTTGAGGCCGTGCCGGTGGATCATGGTGCCGGTCGGGTTCGAGGGACTGGCGATGATCAGGCCGTCAATCCCGCCACCGATTCGTTCCAGCACTTCCGGCGTTGGCTGGAAATCGGTATCCGGACCCAAGACCAGATTGACCGGCTCGATATCAAGGGCTTTTAGAATATTGCGGTAGGCGGGGTAGCCGGGACTGGCCAAGGCCACACGGTCCCCGGCCTCAAAAGCGGCCAGAAAAGCGACGATAAACGCTCCCGAGGAGCCTGTGCAAACCGCAATACGGCCGGGGTCGAGGGAAAGGCCATAGGTGTTTTGGTAATGACCGGCAAGCCGCTGGCGTAGCGCCGGAAGGCCCAAGGCGTCGGTATAGCCCAGGCGATCGGCGGCAAGCGCCGCTTTCGCCGCTTCCAGGACGGCACTGGGGGCGGCGGTGCTGGGCTGGCCGACTTCCAGATGAAGAACGTTGCCGCCGGCGGCGGCGCGCTCGTTGGCGGCGCGCAGCACGTCCATGACGATGAAGGGCGGAATGGTTCCGCGTCTGGCAATCTTCAGGGCCATAACGGGAAATCCGCCGGGGTCACTGCTCATACTGCTCGGCGGTGATCGCCAAGCCGAAGCCACGCGGGTCCGCCTTCAGCGTACAGGTTCCCGGCTGGAACGGCAGGCCGCTGACGCAGGCCGCCGCGTTGACCCGTCCCAGTTCGGCGGTGGCGGCTATGCGGTGGCCGCGTTTGATAAGGGCCTGGAGCGCGGTCTCATTGTAACCTTGCTCGTAATAGACAAGATCGGGAAAGCCGCCATGATGGAGGCGTTTAGCGGTCAGGGCTTGGCTCAACGGTTGTTTTTTGAGGATGGCCTCCGTCAAAACACTTGTTATGGCGCTCGGCGCCGTAACGCCGCCACTGGCGGCGGCGGCAAAGTAAAAATCATTGTACTCATGATCCACCACGATAACCGGTCCCAGGGAAATCGGACCGCGGCCTTCCTGTCCCGGCAGCGCTGCTGGCAGAATGCCCGTTCCAGGAGCGATTCGTCCGGTGCCGAACTGGTTGTTCATCGTCAACGCGCAAGCTACCGCCGAACCGCTGCCATCCAAAGTCACGAAGCTGATGGCGGCGGGGTTTTCCGGCCTTTTGACCGGCGCCGGATCGAGAGATCCCGCCGGGATGTGGCGCTCGGGCCGGTAGCTTGCCATCAGTCTCTCGATGCGTTCCTGGGAGGGCAATTCGGAGGCAGCGATGGTGCTGCCGCCATCTTGCCTGAGCCACTGTCCCCGGTCGGCGAAGGCACGCAGGATGGCTTCGGTGAAAAGGTGGGGTTGCTCTTCGGGTGATGCCTTTAGGTAGCGTTCGCCCTGAGTCAGCATGGCCAAGGCTTCTGCCTCGACGGCACCCGCCGCCGCCGGCGGGGGAGCAAAATGGAGGGTCAGAAAATCAAACGGCACCCTGAGGGTTTCCCGCCACCGAGGAGCATAATTGCGGAGGTCTTCCAGGTTAAGCGATCCGCCCGCGCGGTTGTAGGCATCGACCAGTTTGGCGGCCGCCTTGCCAGTGTAGAAATTGTTCACTCCCAGACGGCGCAGGTTTTCCAAGATCACCGCCAAGTCCGATTGCTTAAGGATTTCCCCTTCCTTGAGCAACCCCACTCCGTCCGCCCGGCTAAAGATGCGCCGGGTTTCCATCTCCGCCAACAGGGCTCCTTCCACGGCCGCCAAATTATCGGCGAGGGCCCGCGAAACCGGGTGACCGAAGCGGGCCAACCTTTCCGCCGGGGCCAACACCCGTTCCCAGCGTAACCGTCCATATTTGTTGTGCAAGGCGAAGAAGCCTCGCGGGTTTCCAGGAACGGCGCTGGGGCGGGACGCCGCCGCCGGGACCTTTTGTGGCGCCCGGGCCAGGAAATCGATGGCTTCGGCAGCGCCGTTCCAATGGTTCCAGACCACGCATGTGCCACCGCCGCCGAGGCTGGCGGAGGAAGGCATGGTGACGGCGAGGGCGAAATATACGGCCACCGCCGCGTCCACCGCGGTGCCGCCGTCGGTAAGAATGTCGCGGCCGATCAAGGCGGCGCGTGGCTCGTCCGCCACAACACCGCCGGGGTAAAACTCCATCTTTTCCTCGGGTTTTGTTTCATCGGGGGTGATCAAGGACAGTAAACTTTCGCCCCTCTCGCAGGCGCCGAGCAACAGGATGAAAAGGCATGCCACGAATTGACGCCGCCTAGTTCCATACTTACTTTGGCCGGGACCGCCAATCAGGTGATTTTGCATGACGGGTTCAAAGGCTTTGATAAAACGCATTGCTTGCTCACTTACCGTAATGGTGTTTTTTGCCCTTTTCCTTTTGGGGTCGGCGGGCTCTCTCGCGAACTCGTTTTCATTTATCCGGGATGCCGAGATTGAAAATACCATTCGCATCTATTCGACGCCACTGTTCCAAGCTGCCGGTCTAGAACCCTCGGACATCAAGATCTATCTGGTTAAGGATAATTCACTCAACGCTTTTGTCGCCGGCGGGCAGAAAATCTTCATCAATACCGGTCTGTTGATGAAATCCCGGCATGCCGGTCAGGTCATCGGCGTTATCGCCCATGAAACGGGCCACATTGCCAGCGGTCATTTGTCACGTGCCCGCCAGGCATTGAAAAAAAGTACGGCGCAAACCATTCTTGCTTATATTCTCGGCGGCGCCGCCGCCATCGGCGGTCGTCCCGATGTCGGGCAAGTCATCGTCTTGGGCGGGAAACAGACTGGGCTGCGTTCACTCCTCCATTACAGCCGCACCCAAGAATCGGCGGCTGATCAGGCGGCGCTCAGGTTTCTCGACACGACCAACCAATCGGCGCAGGGATTGCTAGAATTCTTTGATACTCTCAGCGGCCAGGAATTGCTAAGCGCCTCACGCCAAGATCCCTACCTTCGGAGCCACCCTTTGACCAGAGAACGGATGGATGCCATCCGCGCGCATCTGGTCAAATCGCCCAACACGGATAAACCATTCCCTAGCCGTTTCCAGGAAATGCACAAGCGCATGCGAGCCAAGCTTTATGCCTTCCTGGAGCCCCTGGCAATCACCCTCAGACGTTACAAAGAGACCGATAACAGCCTCGTTTCCCGTTACGCCAGGGCCATCGCCTATTACCGTCATCCGGACCTGGAAAAAGCTTTGCGTCTGATTGATGGGCTTATCAAGGATCGCCCCGATGATCCTTATTTTCACGAATTGAAAGGACAGATGCTGTTTGAAAATGGGCGTGCCGCCGCCGCCCTTGGCTCTTATGAAAGGGCTGTTCAATTGTTGCCGCACTCGGCCCTGCTAAGAAGCGGCTTGGCTCAGGCGCAGTTGGAATTGAACGATCCTGCTTTGCTGGACCAGGCAATCTTGAACTTCCGGGCGGCTCTGCTAAGGGAAAAAGATGTGCCTTTCTTTTGGAATCAACTGGCTATCGCATATGGCCGGCAGGGCCGGATGGGCCATAGCTCCTTGGCCCTGGCCGAAGAAGCCATGCTTCAAGGCAACCCTAAGGTCGCCCGTTATCAAGCTGGTCGGGCGGCGACCATTCTACCCCGTGGGTCGGTCGGCTGGCTGCAATCCCAGGATATCTTGCAAGCAGCAAAGAAAAAATAGGGACGAGAGATAATACGCCAAGGGATTTTGGCGGTGCTTCTGGCCGGAACGGTCGCCGCCTTCTCGGGCTGTGCGGCTCCTCGCGCCATCATCGGTTCCGTGGGACAACTGCATGTCCTTGATCCCGCCGCCATATCTTCCTTGCAATCCTTGCCCGATGACTGGGTGATCGTAGGTTCCGGCGATATCGCCTGGGACCATCTCTCGATCGTTGATATAGAAAATGTTCCGGCGCTCCGGGTGGTCAACGGCGAGGATGGCCTCGTCATCGTTCGCCGCACTCAGGCCATGCTTCTGGCATGGACGGATATCGGCGGGGGTTTCAATTTTAGGTGATCGCCTGGCGGACAAACTTGTGTTCATGCCGCGCATGGCGCATCATGTAACCGTAATTCACACTTTGCTAATAAACATTTTGGATTAGGGTTTGCCGTGAGTCTTGCTGGTTTTGCACGGTTTTTTTTCGTTCTGTTCATCCTTGCCGTTCCGTCGGCCATGGCTGCCGAGGAGGTATTGTCCCCTCGGCAAAAACAGGCGGTGGAGGGGGTGGTGCGGGATTACCTGACCCACAATCCGGAGGTCCTGGTTGAAGCCATCCGGGCATTGCGGG
>DASCPW010000003.1:0-10750 GCA_036012725.1 Rhodospirillales bacterium | reverse complement strand
CGGTTTGTCAATGATCAGCCAGCCATTGATTGGTTTGCCGCGCCGTTTACGTCCCATTGCCAATTTCCTTGTCGCCAGCCTCCGTCCCAAGGTCCCGGGCTACCGACGGGTCCTTGAACAGGTTGTCGATTTGTCCCGCGTACTCGAAAGAACGGTCGGCGCAAAAAACGAGTTCGGGAACGTATTTGAGCCTGATGGCTTGAGCTACCTTGCGGCGCAGGAACGACCGCGCCCTGGTCAAAGCGGCAACCATGGCGTTGACTTCTCCACCGCCCAGAGGCATCACAAAAACGGTAGCGGTACGTAAATCGGAGCCCACCCGCACTTCAGTAACAGTGACGGTGACATCCTTGAGGCCGGGATCGCGGATTTGGTCCTGTCCTAATATCCTGGCCAAGATGTGGCGCAGTTCCTCGCCAATCCTGAGTTGGCGCTGGCTGGGAGCCCTTTGTTGTCGTTTTCCCATTGCTCCCTCCACAAATCAGTCAATGGCCGCATCATCACGCGACCGCCACAAACAGACCAGGTAACAGACGATTCGGAAACCCGCCTTATAGTTCCCGGTCGACTTCCTTGGTTTCGAAACATTCGATTTTATCCCCTGCCTGGACGTCCTGATAGTTGGCCAAAGCCAGTCCGCATTCGGTTCCTTCCTTAACTTCCTTGGCATCATTCTTGAACCGCTTGAGCTGGCTGAGTTCCCCTTCGTGAATAACGATGTCGTCTCGTATCAGCCGTACTTTGGCGCCGCTACGAACCTTGCCCTCGGTGACCATGCAACCGGCCACTTTGCCGACCTTGGAAACGCTGAAAACCTGGAGAATTTCAGCATAACCCAACAAAGTCTCGGTGATTTTCGGCGGTAACATGCCCGAGAGGAGCTTTTTCGCGTCGTCGACAAGGTCGTAAATGACCGAATAATAACGAATTTCAATTTTGTCGCGTCGTGCCGTGTCTCGTGCCATGCGGTTGGCGCGCACATTGAAACCGATGATCAGCGATTGCGAGGCATGGGCCAGGGTCACGTCCGATTCGTTAATGCCGCCGACTCCGGAATGCAAAACGTCGACTTTAACCTCGTCGGTGGCCAATTTTCCCAATGTCGCCAAGATGGCCTCAAGAGAACCATGGGCGTCGGCCTTGACCACGATTGGCAATGCCTTGGCCGTGTCACCCTGGATATGAGCAAACATTTCCTCGACGGTGCCGCGGGCGCCGACGGTGGCCTTGGCGTCACGCCGGCGGCGCTGACGGAATGCGGATATCTCGCGGGCCCGGGTCTCGTTATCGACAACGGTGAAGTCGTCACCAGCCTCGGGCGTGCCGTTTAATCCCTGAATCTCCACCGGCAGGGCCGGACCGGCATCCGTTAGGGACTTGCCATGGGTATCAACCAAGGCACGTATACGGCCCCATTCACTGCCGGCGACAATGATGTCTCCCAGTCTCAGGGTTCCTCGTTGAACGAGGAGGGTGGCCAATGGCCCGCGGCCTTTCCCTATCTTGGATTCGATGACCATGCCTTCGGCCAAGCGGTCCGGGTTGGCTTTGAGATCGAGGAGTTCGGCTTGCAGGAGGATGGTTTCTTCCAGTTTATCCAGGTTGACCCGCTCTTTGGCGGAAACCTCCACGGAAAGAATTTCACCACCCATTTCCTCGAGTACCATTTCGTGCTGCAAGAGTTCTGTTCGCACCTTTTCGGCATTGGCGTCTGGCCTGTCGATTTTGTTGATGGCGACGATAATGGGGACGGCGGCAGTTTTGGCGTGGTTAATGGCTTCTATGGTTTGCGGCATGATGCCATCGTCGGCGGCAATCACCAGGACCACGATATCGGTCGCCGCGGCACCACGGGCGCGCATGCCACTAAAAGCCTCGTGGCCTGGCGTATCGATGAAAGTGATCTTGTCTCCTGATGGCAAGTTCACTTGGTAGGCGCCGATGTGCTGGGTGATATCGCCCGCTTCTTGCGAAGCGACATCGGTATCGCGCAACGCATCCAGCAGGGAAGTTTTTCCGTGGTCCACATGTCCCATCACGGTGACCACGGGGGGCCTGGTGATGAGGCTGGTTTCGTCGTCTTCCAGGCCTTTGAGGCCGATTTCCACGTCGGCTTCGCTGACCCGTTTGATGTTGTGGCCGAATTCGCCTACCACCAGTTCCGCCGTGTCGGCGTCGAGAATCTGGTCGATGGTGGCCATGACATCCATTTTCATCAATGCCTTGACAACGTCGGCGCCGCGTTCCGCCATGCGGTTGGCGAGTTCCTGCACGGTGAGGGCTTCGGGGATAACCACGTCGCGAACGATCGTCTGGCCTTCCTGAACCTGGAATAACTGCTGTTTTTGCTTTTGGCGGGCGCGTTTGACAGAGGCAAGGCTGCGGGTTCGTTCGTTCAGTCCCTCCCCCAAAGCCTCGGCAATGGTCAATTTGCCCTCCCGGCGGCGGCCTTCGCCGCGGCGCGCCGCCGTACCAGGGCCGCGCCCGTCCTTGCGGTGTCCTCGTTTGTTGCGTTCCTTGTCATCGACTTCGCTGTCGTGTCCCTCCCGAGCCCGCAATTTGGCGGCGGCGGCGGCGGCGGCGCTGGCTTTCGGTTGTTCCTTGATCTTTTGCGGTTTTTCTGCCTCCAGGCGTTCCGTATCTCCTTCCTCGGCCTGTTTGATGGCCTCTTCGGCTTGGCTAGAGAGTTCGATTACGGTTTCGGGCTTATCTTCGGCTTGGATTACTACTTCCACTTCGGCCGGCTCCAGGGCCGCATCTTCGGCGTCCAATGACGGTGTAAAAGTCTCGGTCTTTTTGGCGTCTTCCAAGGCTCGTGCGCGGACCGCTTTTTCCTCGTTGGTCAATGCATGCTGGTTGGCGCGCTGGGCTTCAATGGCCTCCTGGTTGGCGGCGTTGGCGACAGCCGCGCCCCAACCCAGCAGTTGCTCCTCCTTGATCTCGGCCATTCCGCCGCCCGCGTCGGGGGCGTAGGTTCGCTTTTTGCGTACCTCAACCGTCACCATCTTCGAACGGCCATGAGAAAAGTTTTGCCGGACATGGCCTGTCTCGACGGTTTTCTTCAGCTCCAGCTTTCCGGGCTGGGACAGGCTCAAAGGCTTATTCTTCTTTTTTTTCTTGGTCGCGGTCATCACAATCCGATCAATCTCAGACTAACAAGTTCGTCGCACGGTACTTGGCCATCAACAGATGCTGACGCGGCCGACCGGACCGGTTTTGGAGGGCAATTCCGATGCGCTCGGGGCGGCGGCGTGTTGAAGACCCTTCGCCCGACAAGCGCCACCAGCCGGAGCGGCGCCTTTCGCCGACGATGCCTTGACGAACCGTTTTCTCGTAGCAGGCAGTGTTCATCATATCCTTGTCACCGCTCAATATAAAGCATCAGCCAGGAAAGTGCTCTTCCACATTGCCGACGACCTGCCGGTCTCGTCGTTCCAGATCGGCCGTGACCTTGCCTGTTTTTCCCGTTCCGGGTCATTACTCTTTAGTTCCCGCCGAAGATTGCTGGGTTTCATCGTCCTTGCCGCCGTCGGTCTGTTCGCCATCGGGGGAGGCAACCGGCGCGGGGGTCTCCTCGTCCGCGAACCAATCCGCGCGAGCCGCCATGATCAACTCATCGGCCTTTGCTTTTGAAAAGGTAAGAGCCGATGCGATTTCAAGTAATTCATCACTGGCGAGGTCGGCCAGATCATCTTTTGTTTTGATCCCTTGTTCTCCTAGCGCCACCAGTAGGGCCGGCGTCGTCCCTTTAAGCTCGGCCAGGTCCGCGGCGATGTCCAACTCGGCGCAGCGGCGGGTTAATTCTTCGTCCCGAGTGGCGAGGAAAGCACGTGCCCGTTCGCGGAGCTCAGAGGCGACCTCCTCGTCAAAGCCTTCGATCTCGGCGAGGTCTTCAATCGGCACGAAAGCCACTTCATCAACCGATGAGAACCCCTCGGTCACCAACAGGTGAGCGATGACGTCGTCCACGTCCATGGCATCAATCATCATTTGTGAGCGGGAGTAGAACTGCTCTTGCCGTCTTTCGGATTCCTCGGCCTCGGTGAGGATGTCTATGTGCCATCCCGATAACTGGGACGCTAGACGCACATTCTGGCCGCGCCGGCCGATCGCTAGGCTGAGTTGTTCGTCGGGGACCACCACCTCAATGCGGCTCGCCTCTTCGTCCAACACCACCTTGGCCACTTCCGCCGGTGACAGCGCGTTGACAATAAAAGTGGCGGGATCGGGAGACCAATGGATAATGTCGATCTTTTCTCCTTGCAATTCCCCAACCACGGCCTGGACGCGGGAACCGCGCATGCCGATGCAAGGGCCGACGGGGTCGATGCTGGAATCGTGGGAAACGACGGCGATCTTGGCCCGCGAGCCGGGATCCCTAGCCACCGACTTGATTTCGATGATGCTGTCGTAAATTTCCGGCACTTCCTGGGAGAATAACTCGGCCATGAACTGGGGATGGGTACGTGACAGAAAAATCTGCGGACCACGCTGTTCTTCGCGGACATTGACGATGTAGGCGCGCACTCTATCGCCGTTTGAAAAATGCTCGCGGGGGATTGATTCTTCACGGCGCAAAAGTGCCTCGGCCCGGCCTAGGTCGATAATGATGTTGCCGTATTCGATCCGCTTGACCAAGCCGTTGACGATTTCGCCTGCCCGGTCCTTGTATTCCTCGTACTGGCGTGTGCGTTCAGCTTCGCGGACTTTCTGAACAATTACCTGCTTAGCCGTTTGGGCGGCTATGCGGCCAAATTCGATGGGCGGCAGGGGATCAATGAGAAAATCGCCGATGCTGGCGTCCGCCTTGCGCTGGCGCGCCACCTCAAGGGTAATCTGGGTGGCCTCATTTTCCAACTCATCGGTCACCTCAAGAAAGCGAGCCAGCGAGATTTGGCCGCTTTTGCGGTCGATGGATGCACGGATATCGTGTTCAAGACCGTATTTCGACCGGCCGGCTTTTTGGATGGCCATTTCCATGGCTTCCAGAACCAAATCCTGCTCGATTCCCTTGTCGCGGGCCACGGTTTCAGCCACTTGCAACAGCTCTGGACGGGCATGAACGGCGTCTGTTTCCAACACGGTTTTGATCATTGGTCTAGATTCCCTTTGGAAGCCGCCAGCAAATCGTCGGTCAACAGAAGTTTTGCCCGCAGGATGTCTCCATGGGGCAAATCCACGGATCTCCCATCTACCTTGATGCGCACGGTGTCTCCTTCGATGCCGAGCAAACGGCCCTTGAATTTCTTGCGGTTGCTAATCAAACAGCTCATTTCAATCCTGACTTCGTAGCCGGTGAAGCGTTGGTAGTCTTTGCGTTTTACCAGCGGACGGTCGACCCCGGGCGAACTCACCTCAAGAATGTACGAGCCATGAATCGGGTCCTCGACATCGAGCAAGGCGGAAATGGCGCGGCTGATGGCGGCACAGTCATCAACCACTATCGCCTTGCCATCCTGCCGTTCCGCCAAGACTTGCAAGCGCTGCCTCTGCTGGCCGGAAATTTGCACCCTTACAATGCCGAAGCCCATGGATTCAATGGTCGGTTGAATAATCCGCGCAACGCGTCCAGGCAAATCCATGGCTGCTCACTCCACCTTTTTCCTTTCCTGAACCGATGAAGCCATGCGGCCCTAAAACAAAAGGCGGGCCCATGGCCCGCCTCATCAAATCCGGAAATAGCTTCCGAACTAAACGAGACCAAATTTTTTTAAATTTTATATCTTCCGCGTTGCCAATTCAAGGATTTTCAACCCAGAACATGGAGCATTCCGGTCCGTTTTTGGGGAGGAACCATCATCTCCTACAGCATTCAAATTAGAGCAAACTCCCCAGATTGATAGGAATTGCCAAAGGCTTCCTATCAATCTGGGGAGTTTGCTCTTGAGCGGCGGGTGAAACACAGATAGATGCAGGCGGCTCCCCGGTCAAGCGCCTTGGTTTCGTAGTGGGTTGCAAATCCGTTGCGGGGCCGCCGCCGCCAATCATCTGGCCTTCTCGCCGTCCACGCAAAACAAGAATGGTGGGTGAAGTGTTCCAGGGTCCAAGCCACGTAATCCTCGTCATCGCTGGCAAAGCGCAGTTCAGCCCCATCCTTCATCAACCGGGCCAGATCACTCAGGGTGTCGGGGCAGATGAACCGGCGCCGGTGATGTCTTTTCTTGGGCCAGGGGTCGGAAAACAAAATGAAAACCCGTTCGAAGCAGGCATCGGGCAGGTGGTCGAACAATAGGCGTGCGTCGTCGTCAAAGATCCGGATATTGGAAATTCCCTCGTCTTCGATGCGAGCGAGCAAAGCGGCGACGCCATTGACGAAGGGTTCGCAACCGATAAACCCAACGCCGGGATAGGCGCGCGCCTGCGCCGCCAAATGCTCGCCGCCGCCGAAACCCACTTCCAGCCAGATGTCCTCGGGCGGTTTCGGAAAGAGTGAGTGAAGATCGAGTTGGCCGTCCGCGGGCGGCAAGAGACTCAGCCGCGGCAAAAGAGTATCAAGTAGGTTTTGACGGCCCTGGCGTAGCTTGTGCCCGCGGCGGCGGCCGTACCAGCGGGGACGGTCCGAGCGCGGACGGCCAGTCAAGCGCAACCAAATGCCGATTTGAGAGTTTCGACCAGGTCGGTGCGCTCCCAGGAGAAACCGCCATCGTCATCCGGCGTCCGCCCGAAATGGCCGTAGGCCGACGTGCGGGTATAGATGGGCCGGTTGAGGGTTAAATGTTCTCGAATTCCGCGTGGTGACAAATCGACGGTTTCCTGGATGACAGCGGAAAGCCTTTGCTCGTCCACTTGGCCGCTGCCGTGGGTGTTGATGAAAACTGACAACGGCTTGGAAACACCGATGGCATAGGCCAGTTGGATGGTGCATTTGTCGGCCAGGCCGGCGGCGACCACGTTTTTTGCCAGGTAGCGCGCCGCATAGGTAGCCGAGCGGTCAACCTTGCTCGGATCCTTGCCGGAAAAGGCCCCGCCGCCGTGCGGCGCGGCACCGCCATAAGTATCGACGACAATCTTGCGCCCGGTGAGGCCGGCATCACCGTCGGGTCCGCCGATGACGAATCGGCCGGTGGGATTGACGTAGAAATTGTCTTCCTCGCACATCCAGCCTTCGGGAAGGACCTTGACCACGTGCGGGCGGACGATCTCGCGCACCTCGTCTTGGGATAGCTTGTCGGAATGCTGCGTCGAAACCACGATGGAGGTGGCGCGAACCGGCTTACCGTTGGCGTAAAGCAACGTCACCTGACTCTTGGAATCGGGACCGAGACCGCGGACGGCGCCGGCATGGCGGGATTCCGCCAAGGACTTGAGAATGCCATGGGCCAAGTGAATGGGAGCCGGCATCAGAACATCCGTCTCGCGGCAGGCGTAACCGAACATGACACCCTGATCGCCGGCGCCCTCGTCCTTGTTGCCGGAGGCGTCCACGCCCATGGCGATATCGGTTGACTGGGAATGGACATGGGATTGGATCTCGGCATCCTTCCAGTGGAAACCGCGCTGCTCGTAACCAATGTCGTGGATGGTTTTGCGGGCGACTTCCTTAAGGACGTCGTGATCGATGGAATCAGGACCACGTACCTCGCCGGCGAGAACGACGAAGTTGCTGGTCGCTAACGTCTCCAAAGCGACACGGGCGTGCTGATCGGCAGTCAAATAAGTGTCGACAATGGCATCGGAAATGCGGTCACAAACCTTGTCCGGATGTCCTTCCGATACGGATTCGCTAGTAAAAAGGTAGTCGGCTTTGGACACGATCAATAACTCCGGATATGAGAAAAAATGTACTTTAAAGTACCGTGACTTGAGCGGCCACGTGGAGGCTAGACAAGGCAATTGGCGCCTTTAATTGCCGTTTTGGCAAGCCGTCCGAATCCGTTCACTGCCGCCGAAAACGGACGCCGGTTGCTCTTGTTGCAAGCTTTGTCGTGACCGTCAAGGGATTTCGTAACAGGCCATGAGTTACCTCCGAACATGTCTTACGAGGGCCGATCCGGGATCTTCATGGGAGGCGGTTTTGTTTGCTTGGCAATATTTATTCACTTAACCGCCGTCGCTTGCCTTGGCTAGGGACTTGGCGAGTTCAAACAAGCGTTTGCGCACTTTTGGATTGGTGATTTGGTAGTAGGCGCGAACGAGTTCAAGTGTTTCACGCTTGGCTATGGGGTCCGGCTCCAGGGCGGTTTGCGAGCGATCTTGGAGACCCGCCGCCGGGCGCCGAGCCCCGCTCTTGACGTCATCGGGCATGTCGTCAAAGAAAAATGAAATCGGTACGTCCAAAATCCGGGTGAGTTGGTAAAGCCGGGAAGCGCCGATGCGATTGGCGCCGCGCTCATATTTCTGGATTTGCTGAAACGTCAAGCCGACGGCTTCACCAAGCTTTTCCTGACTAAAGCCGAGCAACGTTCGGCGAAGCCTGACACGGCTACCGACATGAACGTCAACAGGTCTTGGAATGCCGAGCGGCCATCCGTCATGGCGCGTTTTGCGGTTGGATGAACGGCCTTTGCGTTTGCTGGAAGTTTTTTTGTTGGCTATGTTTACCAATGGTTTTCCGAGTTGGAGAGTTGAAGTTTTGCTACTGTGAGATGGTCAAAAACGGCAAGACGGCGGATCGATTAACCATCCGATTCCACATCAATTGAGAAGATTCTTAGTATGAGGACAGATCCCAATCTAAACAATAGATAATGTGAGGATATGGTTGTAAAATCGGTTGGTACGTCAACTTAAATTACGTTTGCCAGGGTACCGCCACAATCCGCTGGCCGCCACCATGGCGAGGAGCCCCCAAAGTATCCAATCGCCGTTGCGCCCATAAGGGGTGATCCCTGGCAAATGAGCGGGCAGGCCGCTGTCAATCACTCCCCGGCGACCGAGCTCTAAACGCTTCAGTGTCCGTCCGTAGGCGTCGATTACGGCCGAGATTCCGGTATTGGCCACCCGAACCAAGGGCAGTCCTTCCTCCACCGCCCGCAAGCGGGCAGTGGCGAAATGCTGATAGGGCCCCGAGGAGAGGCCAAACCAAGCGTCATTGGTGATGTTCAAGAGCCAATGGGCGCGGTCGTTCCGGTCCGTCACCCGGCCTGGGAAAATGGCTTCGTAGCAGATCAGTGGACTGACCGGCGGCAGTCCCTTGAGGTGCAGGGTCCGGAGTCCCGCTCCTGCCGAAAAGTCCCTGCGTCCGGAGGTGATCTTTGCAATATTGAGAACCCGGCGGAGCGGTACGTACTCGCCGAATGGGACCAAGTGAAACTTGTCATAGGTCCCGACAATTCGGCCTATCGGGTCGATGGCGTGAAGGCTGTTCCAGACCCGCGAAGACTTATCCATTCGTGGCGCCCCGGTGATTACCAAGCCGTCCGGTGGCGCCGCCGCCGCGACCATAGCCAGCCGCCGCGGATAGTCGGCAAGAAAAAACGGCGCCGCCGTTTCCGGCCAAATGACATGAGTTGGCGCCGTCGTCACGGTGTCCTGGCCGGCGGGCCGGACGCTCATCCGCAATTGTCGAAGTAAGTGTTTCTCGCGCAGATGAGGCAACCATTTCTGTTTTTGTTCAATATTTGGTTGTACCAGGCGCAGCCGTACTCCCGGCACCATATCTTCCTTGGCTCCGGCCAAGCGTAACATCCCCGCCCCCCATACCAGGCCGAGGAGGGTGAAAACGGCGATGACGGGCATGGCTCGCTGGCGGAACGCCGGGTGATCGCCGCCATCGGTGAGGACCGCTGGCATCGCCGCTGCCGCCACGGTTAACAGGCTGAGACCATGGACGCCGACCAAGGCCGAAAACTGGAGCATGCCATCGGAGACTACCCAGGCCGTGCCCACCAGGTTCCAGGGAAAACCGGTGAAGATCCAGGTTCTGATCCAATCAAAGGCTACCCACGAGACGGCAAAGAGGAGAATTCGCCGAGCGCCCTCGACCCGTAGGGAGGATGAAAGGGCGGACGACAAGAGTAAGGCCAGGGCTGGGAAAACGGCCATCACGCCGGCTAGGCCAGCAAGAGCAAAGGGAATCATCCATGCGAACTGTTCGGGTTTGGTTAGCAGGGCAAACGAGATCCAGTAAAGGCCTGCGGCGAAATAGCCGAACCCGAACCACCAGCCGACCGCAAAGGCGGCTCGCCAACCGGGTTTGCCATCGGTCAGCCAGACCAGGCCGCAAAAAGCCGGTACCAAAAGGATCAAGAAATGCACGGGCGGAAGGGCGGTGACCGCCATGGCTCCCAGCACCGTTGCCAGGGTTCGGCGCCGCCAGCCGGTAAGGGAAATAGCCCGCCCGTGAATTCGTCTTAGAAAGTTTTTGGTGGCCAATCGCCTCAAGGCGGTGGTGCCAGGTCGTGGCCGCGCACGCGTATGCGTTTGATGCGGCGGGGATCGGCCTCCAACACCTCGAATTCCAAGCCCGACGGATGGCTAATCAGTTCGCCGCGAATGGGCACCCGGCCGGCTAGCAGGAAAAGAAGCCCGCCCAGAGTTCCGATTTCCTCGCGTTCCTCCTCGCTAACGAACGGACCGACCAATTGTTCCAGGGATTCGAGACTGGCGCGAGCATTGGCGTCGATGGCGCCGTCCGGGTGCTGGGTTAGGTTCGCCTCGTCGCTACGGTCGTGTTCATCCTCGATTTCGCCAACGATTTCCTCGACCAGATCCTCGATGGTGACCAGCCCATCGACGCCGCCGAACTCGTCCACCACCAGCGCCATGTGGCAACGCTTGACCCGCATCTCCAAAAGCAGCTCCAGAACCA
>DASCPW010000002.1:0-15165 GCA_036012725.1 Rhodospirillales bacterium | reverse complement strand
GACCTCTGCCTTCGGAGGGCAGCGCTCTATCCAGCTGAGCTACGGGTGCCGATGATCGGTGCAGCATAGCGCAGAGCGTCCAGGGTGGTCCAGGGCGGCGGGCGGCGATGGGTGACCCACCAGGGCGGGACGGGGTCATGGACGGAACGCATCCCCGCGATGTTCAAGGACGTGGTTTTCGGATAATCTGCCGGCGAAGGCGGAACAGTGTGAGCTCGGGGAGACAGTCGATGTGCGATACCTTCGTGGCGATGACCCCGGCAACTGCCGACGGCGCCGTAATCTTCGCCAAGAACAGCGACCGTCCGCAGAACGAAGGCCAGAGCATTTGCCGTTATCCCGGCTCCAATCATGGGCTAGGCGCGAAAGTCCGCTGTACCTATATTGAAATCCCACAGGCCGAAGTAACATTCGAGGTCCTGCTTTCCCAGCCCGACTGGATGTGGGGCGCCGAGATGGGCACCAACGAACATGGCGTTGTCATCGGCAACGAAGCGGTATGGACCCGCGAGGATTTTGGGCCGCAGGCCTTGCTGGGCATGGACCTAGTCAGGTTAGGCCTGGAACGCGGGACAACGGCGGTGGCCGCCCTTAACGTCATCACCGGCCTCTTGGAACGGCATGGCCAAGGTGGCGCCTGCGCCGAGGGTGATGCCTCGTTCAGTTATCATAATTCCTTTCTTGTCGCCGATGCCCAGGCGGCATGGGTCCTGGAAACGGCGGGCCAGTGCTGGGCCGCTGAGAAAGTCACAAGCGGTACGCGGAATATCTCCAACGGCCTTTCCATTCGCACGGATTTCGATCTGGCCTCCGCCAACCTCGTCGAATACGCAACGCGGAAAGACTACCATTCGGGAAGCGGTGCCTTCGATTTCGCCGCCGCCTTCAGCCTGGGCGGGGTCGATGAAAGTCCGTTCTCGCGCCACGCCAGTGGCCGCCGGTTGCTCTCCGAGCATGACGGCCGGATCAGCCCTGAAACGATGATGGATATTCTGCGGGATCACGATAGCGGCATCTGCATGCATGGGGAATTCGCCACCACCGCCTCCATGGTTTCCCAGCTCTGGCGAGACGGGCGGAATTGGCATTGGATGACCGGCGCTCCCCATCCCTGCCGGAGCCCCTTTCAACCCATGCATTTTTCCGAACCATCGCCGGCTGTGGCTAGAGCAAATCCAGATTGATAGGAATCGCCAAAGGAGATTTATCAATCTGGAGAGTTTGCTCTAACTTAATTGTTGTAGAGCGGATTCACATGATTGATCGATCCCACGCAGTGGGTTCGATCAATCATGATACGCTCTAGCACCGGCGAGTGACCGGCGGGCACCTGTTTTAAAGAGGCGATGGCAGGCGCAGTTGTTCGGCGTACCAGGGGATGGTTTTTTTCAATCCCTCCTCAAGCGTCGTCTTCCACTTCCAGCCGAGATATTTCTCGGCGTCGACGGTGTCGGACTTGGTGTGGATTTTCTTTTCCCCGGTCCGCAACGATACGAACTCGATCTCCGACTTGCTGCCGGTCATCTTGATGATGCGTTCCGCCACATCCTTGACGGTGGTGTTGATGCCGGTGCCGATCTCGATGATCCGGCCAACCGCGGCCGGCGTCGGAGCCTTCATGCAGGCGTCGACGACATCGCCGACAAAAACGAAATCGGAGGACTGCTGACCGTCGCCCATGACCGGCAGCGATTCGTTTTTGATCGCTTTTTCGATGAAGGTCGCCATCATTTTTCTACCCTCCCCCTTTTTCATGGGGTTCGCCTCCAACACGGCCCGCTCCCTGGGGCCATAGGCGTTGGCGATGTTGAGGCCGACGGTGGGAAGACCGTACACCTGGTGGTACATCTGGACGAACTGGGTCGAGGCGGTTTTGGCAATGATGTAAGGGGTGAGCCAGCCCGTCTGCATCGGTCTGGGGGGATAGATAAAATAATCGACGCCGGCATCCGTGGCGGCTTGGCAGGCGTTGATGGTGCCGATGACGTTGACCTCCGTTGTCGCGGTTTCCTGGCCGAATCTGGCGCTGGTCCCCATCAGGGCGGAAAAATGATAAACCATGTCGGCGCCGTCGATAACCCTCTTAACGGCATCCCGGTCACGGATATCGCCTTCCACATAGGCCGTATTGCCGGTTTCGCTAAGAAGCGTTTTTGCATAGCTCGGAAGCTTGTCGGCTTCGATGCGATCGAAGATGACCACCTCGTCGTTCATCGCGGCATAGTTTTCCGCCACATGGGAGAGGAGAAACCCGGCGCCGCCGGTTAAAACAATTTTACGCTTTGTCATTTTCTCGCCCGTTCCGCCTCGGCCCATTTGTCGGCTGCAGAGGGCAGCGGCGCGGAGGCGTCGGCAATCCAAGCGGCGATATCCCTCCAAACGGTTTCGGCCTGGAGGTCCCTCAGCAGCATGTGATAGCCCTTCGCGTAGAAGGCGAGCCGGCGCCGATGACGGCCGTTCCTGGGTAGCCGCTGGATCAACAAGCGGGTGGGATTGCGAGGAATGATTTCATCGCGCTCGCCGATCAATATCAGCGCCGGAGCGTCGAAGGTATACGCGGATTCCAAGGCGGCGTCCATTAGGTCGGTCAGGCCGTGGATGGTGTCAATGCGGGTGTTCTTGAGGACCAGGGGATCGCGGCCCAGGGCGCGCAGCATTTCAATATTGTCGGACGGCTTGAGCTTGAGGCTTTGCCCGGTCACCCTTATCGCCGGCATGATATGGGAAGCGGCAAATAGTACCGCCCGCTGGTACCAGGGCATGGTGCTCCGTCCCCATACCGCCGGCGCCGCCAGGATAATGCCGTTCACGTCCGGCGTCTCGGCGGCGGTCATGGCGACCATGATCACCGCTCCGCCCATACTCTCTCCCAGCAGATAAAGGGGAACGCCGGGGTGGCGCCCCCGCACCGCCACGGTGACTGCCTTGAGGTCGTCGATGAAAGCCCGTGAACCGGGCCATATGCCTCGATTTGGCGCCTTGCCGAAACCGCGTTGATCATAGGCGTATGCCGCCAGGCCTTGGGCGGCCAGGAAAGTACCGGGTTCGGCGAAGAAATTGCTGTAATCGTTGAAACCGTGAAGGGCGATGATGACGGCTTTGGGCTTGCCGATTCGCGGCATCCATGTGCGAACCGGCAGACGCGCCCCATCGGCGGCGATAAACCCGTCATCTTCGAGGGTCGGACGAGTGACGGCGGGGCCGGGCGGCAGCACCGTCGGCGCGCAGGCGCAAACGATAAGGATCGACAGGAGCCCACCGGCGCGAAGCCAAATCCACCATGCCCGTATCACTTTGTTTCCTCGTCGGCCCGGCTGGTCAGGCGCAAGAAAATATCCTCCAATTCGACTTCCTTGGTTGCCAGATCGACGATGGTCATTCCGGCCTCCTGGACGGCAGCAAGAATCTCGCCGCTATGTATCAGGCTGGGAGGGTAATGGATGGTCAACCGCCGGTCGCCCCTATTTTTTACGTTGAAATGTTTGAGGGCATCTGGCACTGCCTCGATGTCCCGATCCACCGTCACGACCATCTCTTTGGTGTCGAGGCGGGCGAGCAAGGCGTCGGTAGAATCGCAGGCAATCAACCGGCCATGGTTGATGATGGCGATCGTATCGCAAAGCTCTTCGGCTTCTTGTAAATAGTGGGTGGTCAACATGATGGTGGTGCCCTCGCCGTTCAGCCGGCGGATGTAGCTCCACAACTGCCGTCGCAAGTCGACATCGACGCCGGCGGTGGGTTCGTCAAGGACCAGAACCGGCGGTGAATGCACCAATGCCTTGGCGACAAGCAGGCGGCGGCGCATACCGCCGGAAAGCGAGCGGGCGTAGGCCTCGGCCATGTCGGTCAGCCCCACGGCGGCGAGGATTTCATCGGTGCGCCGCCGTGCTTTCGGGACACCGTAAAGGCCCGCCTGCAATTCCAAGGACTCCCTAGGGGTAAAAAAAGGATCGAAAGTCAATTCCTGCGGCACGATGCCAATGGCACGCCTGGCGGCGCGCACCTCCCGGTCGATATCATGGCCCCAGACACGAATTTCGCCCGAGCTTTTGATGACCAGTCCGGCGAGGATATTGATCAGGGTCGATTTGCCGGCTCCGTTCGGTCCCAAAAGGCCGAAAAACGATCCCCTGGGAAGGCTCAAGGTGATATCTCGCAGGGCCGTTCTCGGCTGCTGCTTTCCGTTGCCGGCATAGGTTTTGCACAGATTGATGGTTTCAACGGCGTTCAGTGGCGCGCTTTCCGTGCCGTTGGCAGTCATTGGCAGTGGATCCTAAGATCAGGTTATAATATTCAGCGGAACATTGAATGTCCGGCGGCAATCGCTATCATCCGGGCAACCGCCCGGTCAACGTTGTTTAAGGACACGCCATGGAGCTGGAAGAACCGATCCGAGTCAATACCACCACCATCGACTACGACGGCGGCCACTTGGGTCATTCCAAGGTTTACCTGAAATTCGGACCCGAAGGGGAGCTCATCTGCCCTTATTGTTCGCGCTGCTATGTTCAGGATGAGGGCGCCCCACAGGCGGCGGTCTCCTGAACGCTTCCGGCGATAAGGACCAGGCGACGCCCAGACACGTCTTCCTGATCGACGGGTCAGGTTTCATCTTTCGCGCCTTCCATGCGCTGCCGCCGATGACACGGCCCGACGGGATTCCGGTAAACGCCGTTTACGGCTTCATCTCCATGTTGATGAAATTGCTCGACGAGACCGATGCCGATTACGTCGCCGTCATTTTTGACAAAAAAAGGCGCACCTTCCGCCACGACATTTTTCCTGATTACAAGGCCAACCGGCCGGATCTGCCGGCAGACTTGATTCCCCAGTTCGAACTGGTGCGCGACGCCGTTGCCGCCCTTAACATGGTGCCGGTGGACATGGATGGTTTTGAAGCCGACGATCTCATCGCCACCTATGCCCGCTTGGCCCATGATGCCGGCGCCGAGGTCACCATCGTTTCTTCGGACAAAGACCTGATGCAGCTTGTCGGTCCCGGCGTGAGCATGCAAGACGCCATGAAAAACCGTGCCATCGGCCCCGATGAGGTGCGGGAAAAGTTCGGCGTCGGCCCCGAGAAAGTGGTGGATGTCCAAGCCCTCGCCGGTGATTCCTCCGATAACGTCCCGGGTGTTGCCGGCATCGGGGTTAAAACGGCGGCTGAATTAATCCATGAATACGGTGATCTCGACAACTTGCTTGCCCGTGCTGGCGAGATCAAGCAGCCAAAACGCCGCCAGAATCTCATCGAACAGGCCGACCTTGCCCGCCTGTCGCGGACCTTGGTGACGCTAAAGGATGATGTGCCGGTGGAAGTGCCGCTGGCTGATTTCGCCGTCAAGAATGCTGATCGGGAGGTACTTTTGAAATTTCTCGATGAACAGGGTTTCAAATCCTTGATCGGCAAGCAGAAAGGCCGCTTTGGCCAGGATGGATCGGTGGCGGCCGAATCCATTGTCGGCGCCGTCGAATACGAACTGGTCCAGGAGGCGGCGGCGCTGCGCCGCTGGATCGCCGCCGCCCACGATGCCGGCGTCATCGCCGTCGACACCGAAACCACTTCCCTTAACGCCGTAGAGGCCCAACTGGTCGGTCTTTCGCTTGCTGTCGCAGCCGCAGGACGGGCTTGCTACATTCCGCTTGCCCACAGGACGCCGGCGGCGCAGGGCAGTCTCGACCTGGGTGATGATTTGGGTGGCGGCGGAGAAGGGAGGCCAGAGCAGATTGATCTCAGCGACGCCATGGCGCTTCTTAAACCGTTGCTTGAGGACGCCACCGTGCTCAAGGTCGGACACAATATTAAATATGACATGCAGGTCCTCGCCCAACACGGTGTCTCCATCACCCCGGTCGATGACACCATGGTTCTTTCCTGCGTCCTTGAAGGAGGGCTTCACGGGCACGGTCTCGATGAACTGGCGGAACGCCATCTCGGCCACGCTACCATCAAGTACAAAGACGTGGTCGGCAGTGGCAAGGCGCGGGTCACTTTCGATCTGGTTGCCATCGACAAAGCCCTCGATTATGCCGCCGAGGACGCCGACATCACTGGCATTTTGCACCGGCGATTAAAACCCCGCCTGGTGACTGAGCACATGGCCACGGTTTACGAGACCATCGAGCGCCCGCTGATCCCGGTGCTGGTGGAAATGGAGCGCCACGGGATCAAGGTCGATGCCGCCGAACTGAAACGCCTGAGCGACGATTTCTCGACCCGCCTGGCCCGGCTGGAAGAAGAAATTTTCCTGCTGGCGGGCCGCCAGTTCAACGTCGGCTCGCCGAAGCAGTTGGGCGAGGTATTGTTCGATGAAATGGGCCTGGTGGGTGGTAAAAAGGGCAAGACAGGAGCTTATGCCACCGGCGTCGATATATTGGAAACACTGGCCGCCGAAGGCCACGACCTGCCGGCGCGGGTGCTCGATTGGCGGCAACTGGCAAAACTAAAAAGCACTTATACTGACGCTTTGATCGGCCAGATCAGCAAAGCGAGCCAACGGGTTCATACATCTTATTCCATGGCGGCGACATCGACCGGGCGGTTGGCTTCGTCGGATCCCAATCTTCAGAACATTCCTGTTCGTACCGAAGAGGGGCGCAAAATTCGCCGCGCCTTCATCGCCGAGAAGGGCTGTCAATTGCTGTCGGCTGATTATTCACAGATCGAGCTCAGGCTGCTCGCCCATGTCGCCGACATCACGACGATGAAACAAGCCTTCCGTGATGACGAGGATATCCATGTCCAGACCGCGAGCCAGGTCTTCGGCGTTCCCGCCGAGGCCATGGACCCGGCCCTTCGGCGCCGCGCCAAGGCGATAAATTTTGGCATCATTTACGGTATCTCGGCCTTTGGCTTGGGGCGGCAGCTGGGCATTTCAAACAGCCAGGCTGGGCGCTATATCGAGGCCTATTTCGAACGCTATCCGGGTATCCAGGGCTATATGGAGCGGACCAAGGAGGAAGCCAAACGCAATGGTTTCGTGACCACGCTTTTCGGGCGCAAGTGCCATGTCCGGGGATTCAATGACAAGTCGCCGTCAAGGCGCAACTTTGCCGAGCGCGCCGCCATCAACGCACCCATACAAGGAGGCGCCGCCGACATCATCAAACGCGCCATGATCCGCATACCCGGCGCAATCGACGAAGCTGGGCTGGCGGCGAAAATGCTTCTTCAGGTTCACGATGAGTTGATTTTCGAGGTCCCGGAGGCGGAAGTGGAAGAGACGGCGGAGTTGATTCAAAAGATTATGCAGCGGGCCGCGTTTCTTGATGTTCCACTGGTGGTCGATATCGGCCTCGGCTACAATTGGGCGCAAGCGCACTAGCCGGAGGTTGCTCCCAGGGGATTTGGCTTTGCCTAAGGAAATCAGAAAACTTGTCTTTAGCGAAGAAGAGCTGAAAGCGGCGGCCTACGACTACTGCCTGCAGACAAATATCCATTGCCCGCCTGCGCCATGGAAGGCCTGGAGACGAGTTCCGCTGCCGAGGCGGCGGTCATCCTCAACTACGATCCCGAGGATCCGACAGAGGTCAAGCAGATCAAGCCCGGCCGCGATCAGGTGGGCGCCGCCTTGATCCGTTATTGTAAGGGCCACAAAATTCCTCTTCCCCGCCTCGTTCAGAAAATTCTCCAGGTACAAAACGGAGAAGTCTCCCTGATGGTCAGCACCCATTGGAAAATGAAAAAAACGGAAGGATAACCGGCGGTCGGCTAAGACGGGTTTCGGGGGAATTTTCGAAAGCTTAATGTCGAATGGTTTTTGTTTCTTACCAGCATGAAGCCCCGCCCGCTAACCGGTGCGGCCGTCATTCATATACCGTGGTTTCGAGAGAAAAAAGAAGAGTGCGGGAAGGTTGGAATCCACCTCGACGCCAAGGCAAATTTTCCCGCTTGGCTTTGGCAAACTCGGCACCGCTTCGCGGGCTTTCATTAGCGGTTTCGGATTGGTTCGTTTCAGTGTAATTAGCAATACCATGAGGATTCTTTACCATCTCTGGCTGTCGCCCGCCTGCCGCAAGGTGCGGGTTGTCCTTGTGGAAAAGAAAATCGAATTCAAGATGCGGGTGGAAAATATCTGGGAACGTCGGCAGAAGTTCCTGGCCATGAATCCAGCCGGGGAAGTTCCCGTTTTGGTCGAACCGGACGGTACGACCTTATCCGGAAGCAATGTTATTTGCGAGTTTTTGGATGAAGTCCACCCGGAGTCGCCGCTGATCGGCGGCAACCCCCTGGAGCGGGCGGAGGTGCGCCGCCTCGTCGCCTGGTTCGATGAAAAGTTCAATAATGAAGTGACCGTCAACCTGGTTGGCGAAAAAATAATGAAACGCTTTTTGGGCCTGGGCGAGCCCGATTCCCGTGCCATCCGCGCCGGCCATGCCAACATCCGCCATCATTTGGACTATGTCGCTTACTTGACCGAACGCCGCCGATGGCTGGCCGGCGACCACCTTACGCTGGCCGATATCACCGCCGCCGCTCATTTTTCGGCGGTCGACTACATGGGCGTCATTCCCTGGAAGGAACATGAACAGGTAAAAGATTGGTATGCGCGCATTAAATCCCGGCCCAGCTTCCGCCCCATTCTTGCCGATCACATTCCCGGCGCGACGCCGGTTAAGCATTACGCCGACCTGGATTTCTGATTGTGGCGATAACACTACTGGCCGGAGGTGGCTTCGCCGCCTATTCGGTTTTTATGTCTATCTTTTCTAGATTGGCCCTGGCGGCGGCGGCGGCGGCTGTTCCCGGGGATTCTCTCAAGACCCGCAGCCAGTCGGATCTAGCGCCGCTATTGTTACCTTTCAGGTGCCGGATGGTACCCCGTTCGAGCAACCCATCAGGATGGTCCGGGTTGAGGCCAAGCGCCCGGTTGGCGTCGGCTTCGGCCTTGTCGAGATTGTCGAGATAACGGTAAGCATTGGCCCGGAAGACGAAGGCGTCGGGGCGGCCGGAATCCAGGTTGATGGCTTGGTTGAGATCACCGACGGCATCTGGGTAGCGTCCCAGGGTGGCACGGGCGACGGCCCGGTCGATCCTCAGATCAACGTTTAGGGGCCTGATTTCCAAGGCTGTGCTCAACACTTTATCGGCCCGCTCGGGCATTCCGTGCAACAGCCAAGCCTGCGCCGCGTGGCCGAGAAGCCCGGCCTTGATGCCTGCGGCTTGCCTTTTCTGGGCCAGGCTTTCGAATCGCTTCGCCGCCTCGCCGTATTGCTTCAGGCCCATCAACGCCGCCGCCACGCAGTGGTTGGCGGCGCCACCACCACCCATGTCACGCCACGCCAAGGCTGATTCGAAGGCTTCCTCCGGGTCCCGTTTGACGAGGATCATGCAGGCGTGGTACTGGCGGGCGTGGTCGACCTCGGCGGCGCCGGCGGCGGCCGGAAAAACGGCCGCCAGCCACCCGGCGAGTAGAATGGAAATGATCGGCATGGCTTTGCTTCCTTGCTTGGCAGTCATCGGCGGCGATCCTATCTCATGGTTTCAACCGCCGTTGACAAGTGTTCTTTTTGCCGCGGGAGTGGTGAATGGCAACTGCTGGTGACCGGCCCCGGCTGTTTTGTTTTGGCCTAGGCTATTGCGCCCGCGTCCTTGCCGGCGCCCTAAAAGCTGATGGCTGGGATATCGCTGGCACTTGCCGCAAGGCCGAGGAGCAGGCGCAACTGGCGGGTCAAGGTATCAAGGTCTTTCTTTTCGACGGCGCCCGCCCCCTGGAGGCGGCGGCGCTCACCGGCACTACTCACTTGTTGAGTTCCATTCCCCCCCCCGCCGATGGCGACCCGGTGCTCCGTCACCATGCAAGCGGCATGGCGGCGGCGGATCGTCTGGAATGGGCCGGTTATCTCTCGACCACCGGCGTCTATGGTGATACGGGCGGGGCGATGGTTGACGAGGAGGCGCCGCTCAATCCCACTTCCGAGCGCGGCGCCCGTCGGGCCGAGGCCGAAAACGGCTGGCTGGCCCTGTACGGAAATCGTGGTGTTCCGGTGCATGTTTTCCGGCTTTCCAATATCTACGGTCCCGGCCGCAACGTCTTCGATCAGGTGCGATCGGGAACCGCGAAACGGATCGACGCACCAGAGCGGCGGTTCGCGCGCATCCATGTCGCCGATATCGCGGCTGTCCTCAAGGCCTCGATACGGGCCTCCCGGCCCGGTGCCGTTTATAATGTTTGCGACGACTTCCCGGCGCCGCCCGCCGACGTCGTGACATACGCTTGTCAACTGTTGGGAGTCGATCCGCCGCCGCTTGTTCCTTTTGCTAAAGCGGTCAAGGAGATGTCGCCCATGGCGCGATCCTTCTGGCACGATGATCGGTGTGTCGACAATTCCCGCATCAAGGCGGAGCTGGGGGTGGAGTTGAGATACCCCGACTACCGGGCGGGGCTCCGGGCGATCCTGGCGGGGGAAAAATCATGATCAGGAAAATTTAAATTTACTAAGATTTTTCAATTCGCCGCAGCAAGGATTCCAGTGTCGCGCACAGGCGTTCGAGATCGTCGTCTTCCGACAGCCGGTGGCCGCCGTCCTTGACCAGGATGACTTCGACGTCGTCGGAACGCAGCCCCTCGGTAATGGCGAGCGCGGTCCGCCAGGGCACGTGCTCGTCGCCCATGCCGTGGATCAGTCTGACCGGACAATCCAGGGGGATTTTATTTCGCAACACAAGATGGCGCCGGCCATCGTCGATCAGGGCCTTGGTGATAATATAGGGTTGGTCGCTGTAGTCGCTGGGAATTTCGGTAAAGCCTTGTCGTTCGATCGCCTGCTTTTGCGCCACCGTCAGGCCGCTGGCGAACAGGTCCTCGGTAAAATCGGCCGCCGCGGCGATGCCGAGAAGGCCGACAACGCGCCGTGGGCGGCGCAACGCGGCGAGCAGCATGATCCAGCCGCCCATGGAAGATCCGACCAAAACTTGCGGCCCTTTGGTTACTTCGTCGAGTATGGCGACGGTGTCATCGGCCCACTCGCCGATGGTGCCGGCGGCGATATCTCCCGAGGAGGCGCCGTGACCCCGGTAATCAAATCTGATGAAACCCTGTCCCCGCCGACGGCAAAAGTCCTCCAGGCAAAGTGCCTTGTCGCCGGTCATGTCGGACATCAAGCCGGTGCAGAACATCACCCCGGGAGAAGCGCCGGGAAGATGGTGATAGGCGATTGCGGCGCCATCGCCGCATGTTAGTATCCCCCGAGGAGGGGGATGGGATATCATCGGTTCACTCATGGCAATTTTTGCGCCTTACTGTGAATGCGGCGGATGAACGCGGCCGTAGATAATAACACCGCCGTCTTGTCGGCGGAACGGTTGGCTGGCGGAAGTTCCGATTCCGCCGGGCGCATGGCAAACGTTTTGCAGGTCCTGCCGGCGTTGGGCGGCTCCGGCGGTGTTGAGCGCGGGACGGTGGAAATCGCCCAGGCCATCGTCGATGCCGGCGGCCGCGCTCTCGTCGCCTCGGCGGGCGGGCCTTTGCAACACGACCTGAAACAGGCCGGGGCGGAACATTTTCTGTTGCCGGTCGATAGCAAAAACCCGTTGGTAATGCATGCCAACATTGCCCGCCTGAGTGATCTGATCGGTCAGCAAGGCGTCGATATCGTGCATGTCCGCTCCCGCGCCCCGGCATGGAGCGCTTATTTCGCCGCCAAACGGACGAACCGGCGATTTATCACTACCTTTCACGGCACGTACGGGGCCGGCAGCTGGTTAAAGCGTTACTCCAACTCGGTGATGACCAAGGGCGAACGGGTGATCGCTATTTCCACATTCATCGCCGGCCATGTCCGCCGGGTCTATGGGGTTCCGGCGGCAAAAATCCGCGTCATTCACCGGGGTGTCGACCTTTCCCGTTTCAACCCCGACAATGTCACCGCCGAACGGATGGTGAAATTGGCTAAAATATGGCGCCTTGCCGACGGCCTGCCGGTGATCATGCTGCCCGGACGCCTGACCCGTTGGAAGGGGCAGACGGTGTTCATCAACGCCATCGCCGCGTTGGGGAGACGCGACATTCGCTGTCTATTAGTCGGTTCGGATCAGGGACGTAGCGGTTACCGGCGCGAACTGGAGGCCCTGATCACCAAAAATAATCTTGGCAGGATCTTCCGCGTCGTCGATCATTGTGGCGACATGCCGGCGGCTTACATGCTGACCGATGTGGTAGTCTCCGCCTCCACGGATCCGGAAGCATTCGGGCGGGTGGTTCCGGAGGCCCAGGCGCTGGGCCGGCCCGTTGTTGCTTCCAACCATGGCGGCGTCCGCGAGACCATTATCAAGGGCGAGACCGGCTGGCTAGTCCCGCCCGCCGACGCGGCCGCCCTTGCCGCCGCCATTGCCCATGTGCTCGACCTCAAGAAACCGGCACGCCAACAACTTGCCGAAAAAGCCATCGCCAACGTGCGGGAGAACTTTTCCAAGCAAACCATGTCGTTCAAGACCCTGGAGGTCTACAACGAGGTTTTGCATTTGAGAGAATCGTCTTGATGGCGGCACCGAAGCCGTCGCGGATTCTGGTCATCAAGCTGGGAGCATTGGGCGATTTTATCCAGGCTCTGGGTCCTTTCGCGGCCATCCGCCGGCATCACGCCAATGCTCATGTCACCTTGCTAACCACCAATCCTTTCGCCGCTTTTGCCGTGGCAAGTGGTTATTTTAACGATGTTTGGACCGGCGGCCGCCCCGCCGGCCTTGACCCCGTCGGCTGGTTCGGCCTTCGCCGACATTTGCGGAAAGGTGGCTTCGAGCGTGTCTACGACCTCCAGACCTCGGCCCGGTCATCATTTTACCATCGCTTGTTTTGGTCGGCTCCCTATCCGGAGTGGTCAGGAATTGCTGCTGGCTGTTCGCACCCCCATGACAACCCGCGCCGGGATTTCATGCATACCTTCGACCGCCAAGCCGAACAGTTGAAAATGGCCGGCATCGCCGACGTGCCGCCGCCCGATCTGTCCTGGGTCAAGGCCGACATTGGCCGCTTGCAGCTCAAGGATCGTTTTGCCCTTTTGGTGCCGGGCGGGGCGGTGCATCGTCCGGGCAAGCGCTGGCCTGAGGAACGTTTCAGCGAGCTGGCCCGGTGGCTGGCGGAGCGGGAGATCGAACCGGTGTTGCTGGGCAGCGACGCCGAGGCGGGCCTTTTGTCGGCGATTGCCAATGGCTGTCCCGGCTTCAGGAATCTTGCCGGGAAAACGGATCTCTTCGATATTGCTACCCTCGCCGGCGCTGCTTCCCTCTCCGTCGGTAACGACACCGGACCGATGCACTTGATTGCCGCCGCCGGTTGCCCCTCACTGGTACTTTATTCCGCCGATTCCAATCCTGCCTTGTGCGGCCAGCGTGGCGCCGACGTAACGATCCTTGGGCGGCAATGGCTCTCCGCCCTCTCCGTCGAGGAAGTGACGGGAATGTTAGCGAATAAGCTGGCTTCTTGACAGGCACCCGAATCCCCTTACATTCCGCCACCAATCCAAGGTTCAGGACTTAAAAACGGTTTTTTCATGGTCGCCATTACCTTACCGGACGGTAGCGTCCGCACCTTTGACGGCTCCGTTACCGGCTTGCAGGTTGCCACCGATATCGGACCGGGCCTTGCCAAGGCGGCCTTGGCCCTGCGTGTCAACGGCGAGATGAAGGACTTGTCGGAGCCGATCGAAAACGATGTGGAAATCTCCATCGTCACGGCCAAGGACGAGGACGCCTTGGAAATCATCCGCCATGATGCCGCCCATGTCATGGCAGAGGCGGTCAAGGAACTGTTCCCCGAAACCCAGGTGACCATCGGACCCGCCATCGAGGGCGGTTTTTATTATGACTTTGCCCGCCCGGCCCCTTTCGTTCCTGAAGATCTGGAGAAGATCGAGGCGCGCATGTTGGAAATCGTCGGCCGCGACGAGACCATCATCAGGGAGACATGGAAGCGCGACGAGGCCATTTCCTTCTTCAACGACCGGGGTGAGTTGTACAAGGCGGAGATCATCCGCGATTTGCCAGAGGGCGAGGAAATCTCGGTTTACCGCCAGGGTGATTTCATTGATCTCTGCAGGGGGCCACATCTGCCGTCGACGGGTAAGCTCGGAAAGGCTTTCAAGCTGATGAAGTTGGCCGGCGCCTATTGGCGTGGCGATGCCAGGAATGAAATGCTCCAACGTATCTACGGCACCGCCTGGAGCAATGAAAAGCAGCTCAAATCCCACCTCCACATGTTGGCGGAGGCTGAAAAACGCGATCACCGCCGCTTGGGGCGCGAGATGGGCCTCTTTCATTTGCAGGATGTAGCCGCCGGCTCGGTCTTTTGGCATCCCAAGGGATGGAAGCTCTATCGCAAAATCCAGGATTACATACGCTGGCGCCTCGAAGCGGCCGGATATATCGAAGTCAACACCCCACTACTGGTCGACCGCCGCCTGTGGGAAGCGTCCGGGCATTGGGAGAAGTTCCGCGACCAGATGTTCACTACCGAGGACGAAGACAAGGTGCTGGCCTTGAAGCCCATGAACTGTCCCTGCCATGTGCAGATTTACCGTCAGGGCATCACCAGTTACCGTGATCTTCCCATCCGCATGGCTGAATTCGGATCCTGCATCCGCAACGAGCCGTCGGGCGCCATTCACGGCTTGATGCGAGTTCGCGCCTTCACCCAGGACGACGCCCATATCTTTTGCACCGAAGAGCAGATCACCGCCGAGACCACGGCCTTTTGTGAACTGCTCTTGGCCATCTACAAAGACTTTGGTTTCGAAGACGTGGTCGTTAAGTTCGCCGATCGGCCACCGGTGCGCGCTGGTTCCGACGAAACATGGGACAAGGCCGAGGCGGCGCTGAAGGAAGCCAGCGCCGCCACCGGTTTGGAAGTTAAGCTCAATCCCGGTGAAGGGGCTTTTTACGGGCCGAAGCTGGAATTCGTCTTGCGCGATATCATCGGCCGCGAATGGCAGTGCGGCACCCTGCAGGTGGATTTTGTTTTGCCTGAACGCCTGGATGCCACTTTTATCGGCATGGATGGCGACAAACACCGGCCGGTCATGTTGCACCGGGCGATCTTGGGTTCCTTCGAACGTTTCATCGGCATTCTGATCGAACATTTTGCCGGCAAACTGCCGTTCTGGATGGCCCCCCTTCAGGTAGTGGTCGCCACCATTACCGGCGATGCCGACGACTACGCTGGCCGGGTT
>DASCPW010000001.1:0-7052 GCA_036012725.1 Rhodospirillales bacterium | reverse complement strand
AGCGGTGGTTTCCGGCTTGGCTTCGGCGATCCTCCGCCCGGTTTCCTCCAGCGCATCCGTGACCATGGCCCCGCTCATGCGCCGCACGGCCTCGGAAATCAGCCGCGATTCGTCGAGACCGGGATGGTCGCGCCGGACTTCGGCAAATATCGGCCCGACCAGGGGCACGCCATCGAGATCGCCGATGCTGAACAATCCGGCGCGCAGTCCATCGTCGATATCATGGTTGTTGTAAGCAATATCGTCGGCCAGCGCCGCCACCTGCGCCTCGGCGCTTGCGTGAGTGTGCGTTTCCAGGTCATGCAGCTCCCCATATTCGGCGATGGCGCGCGGCAGGGGTGGCGACAAGGGGCCATTGTGCTTGATCACGCCCTCCAGCGTTTCCCAGGTCAGGTTGAGGCCATCGAAACCGGCGTAGCGATGCTCGAGCCGGGTGACCACGCGCAGACTCTGGGCATTGTGATCGAAGCCGCCGAAAGGCTTCATCATTTCATTGAGCGCTTCCTCGCCGGCATGGCCGAAGGGCGGATGCCCAAGATCGTGGGCCAGCGCCAAGGCTTCGGCCAAGTCTTCGTTGAGGCGGAGATAACGGCAGACCGAGCGGGCGATCTGCGCCACTTCCAGGCTGTGGGTCAAGCGGGTACGGAAGTAATCGCCTTCATGATTGACGAAAACCTGGGTCTTGTACTCGAGCTTGCGAAAGGCGGCGGAATGGATAATGCGGTCACGGTCGCGCTGAAAACAGTCGCGGGTGGCGCTTTCAGGCTCCTTGTGAAGACGGCCGCGGCTGACACCGGCATGACAGGCATAGGGGGCAAGGTGATGGTCAGCGGCCATGTCGGAAACCTACAAGGCGTAGCATTACCAGGCAATGAATTTGACAAACCTCCAAGACGGATTACATAACTACGAGCATGACTTGAACCCGCCTCATGGGAGCTTTCGATGCCGGAAACCGAGGCTGACGACGGTGAAAAAAAGATCACCGTTTCGGCCAACGCCGCGAAGCGCATTTCCGAGCTCGTCGGTGAGAATGGAAACTTGGTGAAGAGACTGCGCATCGCCATTTCCAGTGGCGGATGTTCCGGTTTCCAGTACGGATTCAGCATTGACGACCAACGCCGCGAGGACGACCGGATTTTCGAGCGGAGCGGGATCCAAGTGGTCGTCGACGAGGTTTCCCTTAACCTGCTCGACGGCGCCGAACTCGATTATGTCGAAGACCTGATCGGTTCCTATTTTGCGCTCAAGAATCCACAGGCCTCCTCTTCTTGCGGTTGCGGCAGCTCGTTTGCCGTCTGAAGACGACAGCACCCACCCCACCCCGGCCTGGGCGGCGAAACCGGGGCTCACCCTGGCGGCACCGATCGCTTGCGGCCCTCCTCGTCAAGGGCGACGTAAACGAATACGCCCTCGGTTACCTTGATCCGCCACCCGGCGCCGCAGCGCAGGGCCCAGACCTCCACCAGAAAGGTAATCGAACTGTCGCCGACCCGTTGGATCTCGGTATGGCAGCCAACCACGTCGCCGACACGGACCGGCAGATGAAAGCTCATCCCCTTGACCGCCACGGTGGCGACCCGGCCCTTGGCCCGGTGGCTGGCGGCGAAACTGCCGGCGATATCCATCTGCGACATGATCCAGCCGCCGAAAATGTCGCCGGAAGAGTTGGTATCGGCCGGCATGGCAAGGCTGCGGATGGAAAGCTCCCCTTTCGGCCCTGGGTTCTCTTTGGACATATCTTTTGTCTCCATCGACACAACATATAGTAATTTTCAAACGTTCCCCTACTTTATCATGCTTGCCATCGCCCGACAGGGTTTTTAGGATGACCTTCATCGAAGACCGACTGGGATATGCTGAATGAACGACCTTTTTGACCTGGCGGAGGAACGGGCCAGCGGCACACCGGTGGCCAGGAAATCAAAACCCAAGCCGCCAACGGCCCGGCAACGGGATTATTCTGCCAAGGACATCGAAGTCCTTGAGGGACTGGAACCGGTGCGCCGGCACCCGGGCATGTTCATCGGCGGCACCGACGAAGAAGCCATGCATCATCTGGTGGCCGAGACGCTTGATAACGCCATGGACGAGGCGGTAGTCGGGCACGCCAACCGCATCGATTTGCACTTGGCCGCCGATCAAACGGTGACGGTATCCGACAACGGGCGGGGCATCCCCATCGATCCCCATCCCAAGTTCAAGACCAAATCGGCTCTCGAAGTGATCATGACGACGTTGCATTCGGGCGGCAAATTCGGCGGCAAGGTCTATCAAACCTCCGGCGGCCTGCATGGGGTGGGTATTTCCGTGGTCAACGCCTTGTCGGACCGGTTGTCGGTTGAAATCGCCCGTGACCGCAAGCTCTGGACGCAGGCCTACAAGCGCGGCAAGCCCCTTTCCCCATTGACCAAATCCGGACCCATGCCCAACCGCCGCGGCACCACCGTCAGGTTCCATCCCGACCCGCGAATTTTTGGCCCCCATACCCATTTCCGTCCCGCCCGGCTTTACCGTATGGCCTGCTCCAAGGCGTACCTGTTCCGGGGCGTGGAAATTCGCTGGTCCTGCGACGCCGTCCTGCTCAAGAGCGGCGACACGACGCCGCAAACGGCGGCATTGCACTTTCCCGGCGGGCTCGCCGATTATCTGGCGACGACGCTGGCCGACCGCCGGGGCCTGACTCAGCCTTTTTCCGGCGCCGCCAAATTGAACAACGGAGCCGGCAGGGTGGAATGGGCGGTGGCTTGGCCGGCCGATGAGGAAAACCTCTTCAATTCCTACTGCAATACCGTGCCGACGCCACAGGGCGGCACCCACGAGACCGGACTCAAGACGGCCCTGACCAAGGGATTGAAAGCCCATGCCGAGCTGGTGGACAACAAGCAAGCGGCGAAGATAAACGCCGAGGACGTCACCGGCGGCGCCTGCGTCATGCTGTCGGTATTCATCGAGAACCCCCAGTTCCAGGGCCAAACCAAGGACAAGCTGACGACGCCCGAGGCCGCCCGGCTGATCGAGGCCTGCGCCGGCGACCATTTCGATCACTGGCTGTCGGGAGATCCGGAAACCGCCAGGGTACTGCTTGAGCGCGTCATCGAACGGGCCGAGGAACGCCTGCGCCGAAGAAAAGCGCGCCAAGGCAAGCGGGCGGCGGCTAGGCGGACGCGGTTGCCCGGTAAACTGACCGATTGCACCCGCGACCGCGCCGACGCCGGCGGCACCGAACTATTCCTGGTCGAGGGTGATTCCGCCGGCGGCTCGGCAAAACAGGCGCGTGACCGCGAGACCCAGGCCGTGCTGCCTTTGCGCGGCAAGATTCTCAATGTCGCCAGCGCCTCGGCCGACAAGCTCAATGCCAACCAGGAACTGCGTGATCTGATCGAGGCCCTGGGCTGCGGCACGCAAGACCGTTACGATGATGAACAGCTCCGCTACGAGCGGGTTATCATCATGACCGACGCCGACGTCGACGGCGCCCATATCGCTTCCCTGCTGATGACATTCTTCTATCTGGAAATGCGCCAACTTATCGAAAACGACCACCTTTTTATCGCCTTGCCGCCCCTTTACCGAATCACCCAGGGGGGCAAGTCCCTGTACGCCCGTGACGACGCCCACAAGGACGAACTCTTGAAATCCGCCTTCAACGGCAAGGGCAAGATCGAAATCAGCCGCTTCAAGGGACTCGGCGAAATGCCTTCTTCGCAGCTCCGGGAAACGACCATGGACCCGGCCGAACGGATTTTGCTCCGCGTCACCCTGCCCGAAAGCGACAAGGCCGAGACATGGGAAGAAGCCAAGAACACCGCCAAACTGGTGGATTCCCTGATGGGCCGCAAACCGAAACTTCGCCTGGCCTACATCCAGGAACAAGCACCCTTCGTCGAGGCTGTCGACGTTTAGAATATTCAAGTTTAGTCGGCACCGGCCCGGTGTCGGTTTTTTTTCAACATTAATTAATTCGGTGGCAGCACACTAATTTTTTGCCTTCTCGCGCTTGCGCGTTAGGTTTGCCCCCACGATTAGGTTGGCCCCATGATGAGACTGGCGCGCGTTGTCGTTCCCGGCATTCCCCACCACGTCACCCAACGGGGAAACCGCCGGCAAACAGCGTTTTTCAACGACGGCGACTACCAAGCTTACCGGGACCTGATGGCCGAGAGATGCGCTTGTCACGGCGTCGAGGTTTGGGCTTATTGCCTGATGCCCCACCAAGTGCACCTGATCGCCATCCCTACCTCCGAGGATGGGCTGAGGCGGGCAATCGGCGAGGCGCACCGCCGTTATACCCGGAGGATCAACGCCCGCGAGGAGTCGCTGGGACACCCGTGGCAGGGACGCTTTGCCTCCTTCCCCATGGACGAAGCGCACCTGCTCATAGCGGTCCGCTACGTGGAGCTTAATCCGGTGCTGGCCGGCCTCGTGAAGAACGCCGGAAACTGGCCGTGGAGCAGCGCCGCCGCCTATCTCAAGGGGGCCGATGACGGTCTCGTCGGGGTCTGGCCCCTGCTTGAACGCATCACAGATTGGCGGGCTTTTCTCGATGCAAGTCTTGGTGACGGCGAAACCGAGACGGTGCGCCGCCACGCCCGCACCGGACGGCCCCTCGGCGATAACGACTTCGTGGCCGGTCTCGAGAAGAAATTAAAACGCGCCCTTGGCCCCCACAAAAGAGGCCGCAAGCCGAAAAACAAGCCCGGAAATTAGTATGCTGTCACCGAATTTAGGGAAATAGCGGTGCTTGCTCGAGACCCGTCGTTTCCGCCATCCCACACATGACGTTCATGTTCTGCACCGCTTGCCCCGAGGCCCCCTTCACCAGGTTGTCGATGACCGAAAGGATAATCGCCCGGCCGGCGGCGCGATCGGTGAAGACGCCGATCAGACAGCCGTTAGAGCCGCGCACGTGGTGCGTCGACGGCGTCTCGCCAGCCGCCACCACGCGAACGAAGGGCTCGCCGGAGTAGCGCTTTCGTAGCACTACCCCGAGATCATCGGCCGCCGCCCCCGGTGCCAGCCTGACGTAGATGGTGGCCAGAATCCCCCTGTTCATGGGCACCAGATGCGGTGTGAAACTGACCGTGACCGGCCCGCCGGCGGCGCCCGATAGTTCCTGCTCGATTTCCGGGCTGTGCCGGTGCGCCGCCACGCCATAGGCTTGGATGCCCTCAGCGACTTCGGCGTAAAGAGCCTGCTCCTTGGCCGCCCGGCCGGCCCCGCTGACCCCTGATTTGGCGTCGATAACGATGTCCCCGGCCTCGATCAATCCGGCCTCCAGCAAGGGGACAAGCGCCAGCAAGGACGCTGTCGGGTAACAGCCCGGATTGGCGATGAGCCTGGCCTTGGAGACGGCGCCGCGGGCCAATTCGGTGAGGCCGTAGACAGCCTCTTTCTGTAGTTCCGGCGCCCGGTGCGCCTGGCCGTACCAGCGGTCGTAAAGGCGGGCGTCGGCAATGCGGAAATCGGCGGAGAGGTCGATAACTTTCAGATGCCGCGGCAGCCCGGCGACAACGTCCTGCGTGGTCCCGTGCGGCAGGCAGCAAAAGGCCACCTGGGCGGTATCCCAATTGGCGGCGTCGATGGATACCAGGTCCGGCAGCCCGGCCCCGGCCAGATGCGGAAAGACCTCGCCCAGCTGCCGGCCCGCCTTACGCCCGGCGGTCAGCGTGGTGATTTCCACCCGTGGGTGGCGGACCAGGAGGCGCACCAACTCGGCGCCGGTGTAACCGCTGGCGCCGAGGATGGCGACTGTGACTTTCTTTTCGCTGTTATTCATTTCTCAACCTTATACCAGCCCCGGCAAACGCGAAAAGGGCGTCCCGCGAGGAACGCCCCATCATAGAGCATTTCGCGTCTGTACGCTTTAACGTTTCGGGAACTGGAAACTCTCTTTTTGCATTTAAAATCAATCGCTTGCATATCAGTTATATAAATGTCAACGTTTTGTCAATGATGCTGGTATTTCACTATCATTGACAATATCGAATATAAGTCGTTGCAAACTCTTCATAATCCTATTTTGCGATAGTTACAAACATTTTGTCGTGGACATCGAAAGAAACCAAAAGAACCGACTAATAATATTACTAACCAATTGATATTATTGTAATATTATTGTTATTTTCACTTTTTCTCATCTTTTTTTCAGATTTCATCCGTTTTGCAGTTGTAAGTCTTATAAGTACCCTATGTAGAACCCAGTCAGAGTAACAGAGTATATAGAGATACTCTAAAGGGATATAGAAATCACATTAGAATAAACCAAAAGAATAAACCAAATGAATCCTTTTCCAGTATTAGACTCAAGAGAACCAGAACCTTGCACTCCAGATGATTGTTGGTGTTCTCATTACGATAATACCTATGACAACTATTATTATTCCCATCACCTGAATCCTGCACAGAAACATTTCTTCTGGATTCAGGAATGGAAAAAGGATTTTCAGGAGATATGGGAGGAGTGCGGGAAACTTGGACAGAGTTCATATTCCAAGGATTACATCCAAGGAGTCCTCGATTCAGTGTCTCCTGAGTTCCCCATAAATAGAATCACGAATGAGGATATCTAACTTCTGAAGTCTCCTAACCTTTATAGACTCACCAGAATCCAGATTCCTCATTCGTACACCAGAATCTGTCTGAAACCCACAGTGGGACTGCTAAACGGGATATAGAACAAGATGGAAATAGACGAATTAGACAAGACGGTAGATGAACTTGAACAAGAGGTTCTGGATGAACTGAACCTGGAGTTCACACCAGATGAGAATCCAAACAAAATGTTCAGTGTCATCTTTCCCTATCAGGTTCGATTCACCATTCCCGATGACCAACACAACACAGAGATCGTCATCAATACCAAGACTGAAGAATTCTACTCAGGAAGGAACCCACAGGATATCCTATTCCAGAAAGAACAGTCCGACAGGTATTCCAAGACTGCATTTATCAAACACATCCAGAAGTACGTCAGGGAACAACTCTGGAGGGTGAATCCAGAGGATGCACATCTCACTTACACCGGAGAACCCGAGATCACCGAGATGTCA